>JAKPSH010000063.1 GCA_029555385.1 Pseudomonadota bacterium | reverse complement strand
ATAAACCGGCCTGCGCAGCATACGCCCACTCCACCGCGGTACTGTCCGGCGCGCCGCGTCCATAGAAAAGACTTTGCACGAGGAGTCTGCCGGAGGTGCCGGTGCAGCTTGCGCAGTGGACATTGAGCAAACCCACGTTATTTTTGCCGAGATAGTGGTTGATCAATAAGTGATACTGCGAGAATGGATTGATCACCACGGTTTCTCTGTGCTTGAGAGTCCCCGTTTGATCGAAGACTTCGATCTCAGCAGTTTCCTCTTCTGCGGTGGGATTGGCGATTTCTCCCCAGTTGATTGCCTCGGCCATCGTCGAGATGGAAACAGGTCCTGGGGTGCTGCTTCCAGGCTGCGCCGGAAGCGCAAACGCGAAACGGTAGCTTCCGGCATTGCGCGCGCTGTAACGGCTTAAAAACGCCGCATAACGCATGTTGCTGCTGGCGGGCACAATCCGGTAGAGGCCGACTATCTGGCCGTCTTCATGGCCGAGCGCAATATCAGTCCTCCGTCCCGGCAGCAGTTCCCCGGCAAAGAAAGATTTTTGTTTGTTTAGTTCGCCCGCCTGATCATAAACCTCAATCATTGCGCGGAAAGGCTCAGTGCCGAGATTGACCAGACTTAGCCAATTCTGCACGGCGGGCTGTCCCTGCTCAGGGTTCATCGAATTATAAACCCCTGCACTTATCCCCTGCAGCGCGGTGAGCGCCGGCAGTGAAAATGCATACTCGATTTGCTTGATGCGGGCGTCAGCAGCCATGCGGTACAACATCGTAATGCAGCGAATGGCCGCGTGCGGGCTGCCGTTAATTTGCGTGATGTCGTAGGTGCCGTACGCACCCTCAATGGCATATTCGTTAAGCACGGTATGGCTTGTGCCTCGGCCCGGCAAAAGAAATTGCCGTAGGCCCAAGTTGTGACCGTCGTCAGCACGCAGCGCGAGGGCGAAAGTTCCGCCATGCTCTGCCAGGTTTACGCACTCGACCACATTGACTTGACCAAGAAAGCCATTCCATACACCTGTCAGTTCTCCCGCAGCCAATGTTTTGGATGCGAGAAGGTGAAGACTATACAATGCGGCAAGCGCAAGCAGAATGTTGCGGCGCTGATGCTGCTCTAAGACGCAGAAAGAGAAATGCCATCCACACATAGGCGAAGTTCCCGCTTTACATGATTGTGAAAGTGACAAACTTACCGCCGCTGAGCATGGCGGTGAACCTGCGTAAAAACATTAGTTCGAAAGCTAATGTGTTCCGCGGTAATGGCAGAGCAGAGTCTCGGCTAACGAACACAGCGGTCTACATATAATATTACGTCTAGGAAATATAGTTTAATACTCTGTGCGGTTATCCTGGCCGTAATATCTCACAGCGCAAGGCTGTGAGATATTACGGCCAGCGCGGATTGCATAAAGATTATGCGGCCTGCCGCAGGCGATACTTTGTTTCTCGCCGCACCATTACGGAAACTGCTCCGGTATTTTATTTTTGCGTGTTTTGAGCTAAGAGATTATTCTAAATACTCAGTTGCGTCGTCAGTGGGTTAACCATGAAAAGTGCTGTAATCTTTTGTTGCCGAGCGAGTCTGCTGTCTGCCGTCCTGATGTTTGCCGTGGTCAAAGCGTATGCCTTGCCCACCAACGGGGATTTTTCCAGTAATCTGGCGAGTTGGACATCCACGGGACCGGTGATCGTGCAAGGCGGCGAGGCGGTGCTGGGCGACGACGCGGGTGGAAGCAGCCTGCTGCAGCCGGTTGGGCTTGCGCCTGGTGATTATACGATTGAATTTGATTTCTTAAATGCCCTGGCGGGGCTTAACCCTTCGGCGGATTTTTTTACATTCCCCGATGTCTTTTTCGCTTCATTGTATTTTTCCAACACTCCAGCATTTGATTTGCTTAGTCTTCCACTGCCCGGTCTTGCTCTTTTTGACCTTGACGCATCGGGGCCGTACAACGCAGCGGGTCTGATCACACAGAGTCCAAAGGGCGGCGAGTGGCAGCATTTCTCCTTGATTTTTAGTAATGTTCACCCGTTTGCCGTACCGGTGTTTGAGCTTTTCGATTTAGATTTCGAGCAGGCAAACAGTATTGTCCGGTTGGACAACATCGTGATCAGCGGCGGCGCAGGTGAGATTCCTGAACCTGGAACTTTGCTGCTGCTGTCGGCAGGGGCTTTTGCTCTGCTTCGCAAGAAAAAATCCTCCTGAACACGCAGCACTTTTCAAGACAAACCGGCTGCCTTGTTCGCGGTCCATAACACAGCACTTGCTGCGTGCACCCTTTTGCTAAGATCAGCTCTTCCCGCTAGCATGACTGGCACGGTTTGCCGCATAAAAGTCTCCAAATGGAGTGTTGCTATGATTGAACAATCGCACCGCAGCTTGGTGAAGGCTTTCTCTTGGCGCGTAACAGGGACTATCGACACGATGATCATCTCCTTTCTGGTTACTGGCCGGCTTCAGTTTGCTGTGTCGATCGGGCTTATCGAGTGTTTTACGAAAATCGCGCTATACTATATGCACGAAAGGGTCTGGAACAAGCTGAGCTTCGGACGAGTCAGCACGGTGCCCGGAACTGGTCGCGATGTCTCACAGGCTGCGGCAGCTTAGCCGATAACTTTAATTCCCAGCTCCAAGAGCTGCTCAACCGTTGCGGGTCCCGGAGCGCCGACCATCATGTCTTGGCCCTTCTGCGTTTTTGGAAATGCAATCACATCGCGGATTGAGTCTTTTCCGGCAAGGAGCATGACAATGCGATCCAGCCCCAAAGCGATTCCGCCATGGGGCGGAGCACCGTAAGAAAGCGCTTCCAGCAGAAAACCGAATTTCTCTTTAGCCTGCTCTTCGCTGATCGCCAGCAGCCGGAAAACCTGCTGCTGGATATCAGAGCGGTGAATACGAATGCTGCCGCCGCCGATTTCCTGGCCGTTCAGCACAACATCGTAAGCGCGAGCCTTAAGCTTCAGCGGATCTTTTTCCAAATTCTCGTACGCTTCCGGTGAATCCAGCACCGGCGAAGTAAAGGGATGATGCACCGCCGCGAACCGGTTTGCCGCCGCGTCACGTTCAAAGAGCGGGAAGCGGTAGACCCAAAGGAAGGCCAGCTTCTTTTCGTCAATCAAACCGAGCTGCCGGCCAAGATGGACGCGCAGCGCTCCGAGAGCCGCATTGACCGTGCTCAATGCGTCGGCAACAAGAATAACCAAGTCGCCTGACTGCAGCGCGAACTTGCGGATGAGTTCTTCTTTCGCGTTCGGCGTGAGAAATTTCGCCAACGAAGAACTGAATTCACCGTCTTTGTATTTCAGCCAGGAGATGCCCTTGGCGCCGTAGGTGGTGACGAAGGACGACAGATCATCGAGCTCTTTGCGCGAGCGTTCGCTGCCGCCGGTCAAGTTCAGGCCTTTGATGCGGCCGCCGACGGCAAGCACGTCGCGAAATACCTGGAATTCACAATCCGCAAAAGCATCCGACACATCGGCCAATTCCAGGCTGAAGCGCATATCCGGGGCATCGACCCCGAAGCGCTCCATCGCTTCGTCATAGCT
>JAKPSH010000052.1 GCA_029555385.1 Pseudomonadota bacterium | reverse complement strand
CGAACTCGGCGGTGATCTTTTGCCGGCGATGCCCGGCCGAAGCGTTTTTTCTTGCGCCGGGGATGGCGTAATTCATCCAATCCGCTGCTTGTTCATCGAGGAGCTGATTCTCGCGGATGGCGGCATATTCCATTTCCGGGGTGATTACCCCCTGTCTGGCAAAGCAGCGTTGAGTGCGGCAATCACCGGATCCAATGTTGTTGTTCGTTCTATCGCTAATCCAACTCTCGCGTATTCGCGGCAGTCCGTGCTGCAAAGAGTTGTTCAGTCTTGGGTCGGTGTAGGCGCCGCTGGTGTCATAAACGGCGATCCACGGAAACTCTTCCGCGTAATTGCCACATCCTTCCTTTGCGCAGGTCGCGGCACCGTGCAATTTGATTTTACGCATAGCAACTCGGATATTGTGGATTTCTCCGTTTACATAAATCTTTTCCGAATTTGGGAATGGATCAGTGATCGAGATAAATCTTGTATGCATTTTCAGCTTCCGGGCGTTTAGTTAGCGGTTATTATGGCGCTGCGGCCTCAAGGGGCAGGCGTGAGTCGAGAGACACTGGAAAGCTGCTTTCCCTGCGCCGGCATTACCCGGTTCAGGTTCAAAGGGTATACTCTCAGCTCCGTTTAACGGGCACCCCCAAGGTTCAAATTACCGACTGACTAGCAGCGTAATCATTGCCGCGCCATAGAAACGTCAATCAAGTATAATTATCCGGAAACGGCTAACACATTATCTTCATCTTTAACAGTGGCATTCTCGATTAGGACTATCGAGAAAAATCAGTAAGCCGTTCGATGCCACAGAATTGAATCTAACCAATCAGTCTTTTTCTCGAGATAAGACGAGAGCAGTATTGTTTGGAAAAGTTTTTGGAGCTAGCGAACAAATGGCAATTCAACTCACGGTGATGGCAATAGAGTTTGGTTTTGCCGGACGGCCAACTACGCAGATTTATTATAAGGACGAAATAGTCCTTGGTCGCGATTCCGGAAATGATGTCGTTTTGGGAAGACCTGAAGTTTCTGCACAACACGCAAAATTATTGGTGAAGCGCAACGGGTCCGGCTCTGATCCGGTGCTCTGTGTTTTAGATTTGGGCAGCACTAATGGGACGATGGTCGAAAGCCGTGCGCTTGAGCCAATGGAAGAAGTCCCGGTGCGGGCTAATCAACCGATTATCATCGGCAACTTTTTAATCAAGTCTGCGTTTGTTGATATCGATTTGCCGGAAGAAGAATCTCAAGATTATTCGGCGGCGGAGCCAGCTCCGGAAGGGAATGAGCAGCAAGCTGACGATTCATTCGATGTAGTTCTTGAGCCTGTGCAGGACGATCGGTGGCCAGATGCGCAAGCAGAGGCTGCTGTGGAAAGTATAGAGGAGGGCAATGCAGCAATGAAGTTGTTTGAAGAGGAAGAGATCGAGGAAACAGCGGTTAAACGGCAGCGGACATACTCTGGATCGATTTGGAACTCGAAGAGTTTTTCGCAGTTGGCATCGTCAAGCCGTAATGAACAGCCGGCAGAAATAATGCCCGGTGATACGGACGATTCAACCGCACCTGCTGAGCCTGAAGAAGTGTACATCGAGGTCTGCGAAAGCGAAGGTGAGGAAAGGGCTGAAAGCACAGAACTAACGCAGGAGCCCGACGCGGCGCAAGAGGCGGAAATTACATTTGTGGCGGGCGGTGAAGATGAGGTGATCAGCATTGACTTCGTAGCTTTGCAGCTCTTTAATATTGCGGGTACGGTGAAGCACCGGGATTCATATCTCGAAGGGGTTCGCGTTGCGTGGGGGGAACGGGAATACATCACCGGCCGTGATGGCTCGTTTCAATTTTCGGATATTGAAGAGGGCACTAAATATGCCCTCAGCGCAGAAAAACAGGGTTATATTATTGAGTGCCCAGAGGCAAGCGGTGAAATCTATTCCGATCTAAATCTTGCGTTTGTGGCCCAAAAGCTCCTTTCGCTAGGTGGTCGTGTGCTGCATCGCGGTGCGCCGCTGGCTGGGGTCGAAATTGATGCGGGAGATTTGGGCAAGACGTTTACCGGGGCTGATGGTGCTTATTGTTTTCCGCATATTGTTGAAGGTACAGATTATCTGCTTGCCGCACGTAAGGAAGGATTCATTTTTGAGGGTGAGCATTTACATGGCCGTATTGTTGACCAGGATGGGGAAGCCAACTTTACATCCCGGCGCCTGATTACGGTTACGGGGCGCATCATCCATCGCGGACAACCTTTGGCCGGTGTTGAGGTTGATGGCGGGCCAATCGGCAAGACAACTTCCGGCGAGGATGGAACATATCGTTTCGAAAACGTAATCGAAGGCACGGACTATAAGATCACGGTCAAGAAGGCCGGATTCGCGCTGACCCGGAAAGAATAGGCTGCTTGTTAGCATAGTGCGCTTGGTTCGGGTTTTTGCTATAAGATAGGTCTCTGCTTTGCGTATGGATGGTACGTGAGCGGTGCGGTACCGCAAGTATCATCGGGGCTGCTCTAGAGGATCTGATGTGACTGATGTCCTTGCTGCGCTAAACGGTCTCGGTCTATCTGAAACCGAAATTGTTATTTATCAAGCGGTCCTTGCTACGGGATCCAGGCCGGCAAGTGTTATCGCCAAGAAGGCCGGCCTTAAGCGAGCTCATACTTACAATATCCTCGAGGCGCTTAAAGAAAAAGGGATCGTGCAGGAAACGATCAAGAATGGAGTGCGCCACTATTCGCCGATAGCGCCTTCTTCGCTATTGGCGATGATGGAGAATCAGGTGGCGGAGCTAATCCAGAAAAAAAAGAAACTGGAAGGGATTATTCCGCTGCTGGAAAATATTCAGAATTCAATCGGACGGCAAGCCAAAGTCCGCCTGTTCCAGGGAAAAGACGGTATCTGCGAAATTTTTGAGGATATCCTGCGGGTCGGTGAGGATATGTTTTCCTTTGTTGATCTGCAGAACAGTTGGAGCAGTTACGATGACGACAGCCGTCATTGGATTGAGAGTTTTATTCAACGGCGGGAACAGCGAGGAATAACCTGGCGAGCGATCGCTGTGAAGTCTGATGTATCCGATCGTGAGCTGAAACGCCGCAGCGCGGCTAAACGCAAGGTGAAGATTTTAACCGGGGTTCATCTCCCCGGGGAAATCAATATTTATGGTCCCAAAGTAGCGCTTACTTCTACCAAGGGTGAAATGATCGGTGCGCTTGTTGAAAACGAACCGATTGCCGATACACTGCGCGCCGTGCATCAAGTCTTGTGGGCATTACTGCCGGATTACTAAGAGCCGCGCGTGCTTTTATTTCAACAATCTTTATCGACATTTAGGTTGTTAAAAAAACAAGTAAACTCCTTTTTCCCCCTTGCCGATAGAGATTTTAACGGTGGTAAGGGTCATTGGACTGACTCCTTGGGTCAAGTCGGCCAAGGTGCGGTTGGGTGTATTAATCTTCCCGAGATTTAGAAGGGTTACGAGTTTGTAAGGACGTGGGATATGGGCAAACTGGAACACGTTGATCGAGGCAT
>JAKPSH010000051.1 GCA_029555385.1 Pseudomonadota bacterium | reverse complement strand
TACAACCGCAGCGGCCAGATACTTTCTAAAATAACCTGGGATGACGGGAAAAAGAATGGCCCCGCAGAAATTTATTCGCGCCAAGGCGCGCTAACTGCCAAAGGAGCATATAAGAACAACGAACAGTCGGGCCGTTGGATTTTCTTTCATAGAAATGGTCAAAGAAAAGCGGAAGGTGTTTTTGTCGACGGTCAGAAACACGGCACTTGGACAGAGTACGATGAAGACGGTTCGCCGAAGAAAGTTTTAGCCTTTCAAAACGGAGTACAGCTCCAGCACCAAACGCGGCAATACGAACGGGCTTCCTTGGGACGAAGGAACAGAACAACACGCTTCGGAAACGGAGATATCCTCGGCACAACGCCTCCCCGACGGCAGCCCGCCGTCCAACAACCGATTCAACCGCCCCCGCAGCGTCCCATACCTCCCCCGCCCCGCGGCGCGGACTGGGAACCACTCTAACCGCGATATCTTACAAGGCGATATCACGGTTAGGTAAGTAACGTGAAAAGGCGCATCCTTAGGCCTTTTCGCGCTGCTCCAAACTGTGTCGGGGACCCCACGTGCCCCGACACAGTTTGGAGCAGCGAATTTCTTCGCTGCGCTCGAAATTCGGCAACGCCATCCGGGCGTTGCGCTAACCGTAATATCTTACAGCCCGAGGCTGTGAGATATTACGGCTAAACCCGCAGTTCTCCGGCACTTTGAGGACTGGCCCCAAAACTAACAATCAGCGGCCTTGCGGCGTAGAGCAGAGCACGCCAATAATTCTGCATTGCCGCGCTTGTTCCGGCAAGCACCCAAAGCGGTGGATAGTAAAGCACGGATATGCCGATACCGGCGGTCAGAACCCCCAACATCGCGGCGTTCATCATCCGTAAATCCGATTCGACAAGGGCTGCTTCTTTTTGCAGCACGTGCAGCATCCATGAAATAGCTTCCCGTTCAGCGGGCGAAGCCACCGCAGCTATTTCGAGCTGCCGCCGCGCATCCGCCGTGCTGCCGGCTTCACCGCTCGATAACAGGCGCAGCTCCCGCACCGCGCTTTGCGCAGTCTCTCCAAGCAGGCGGGCCTTGCCGGCGGCACGGCGGTTCAGCATCAGCGTGCCGATAATCACATTGCCTACGATAAAAATGCCGAACAGCCCCATTTCCGGCAGCAGCTGAAAATACAATGAATGAACGGCCCGGCCAGCCAGACTGCGCTCACGAAGCAATCGCTCACGCGGCTCATAGTCACGGAACCAATAAGGCGTATTGCCCAACCCAACGCCGAAAACGATATGGCGCGGATCGCTCCACATCGCATAGGCCACTTTCCACATGTCAATGCGCTGTTGAACTGTGCCTGTTCCACCGCTTACGTCAGACTGTATCGACTCCACTTCCATCCAGTAGCGGCTCGAAACCAGCGGCATCACCGCAATTGCGCAGACAATCATCACGCCGGCCGCCAGCATCTTGCGCCGGGAACTCAACAGCAAGTAAGCGAGCACGGCAACGAGACCTAAGAATCCGCCGCGCGAAAGCGTCGCAACTATTCCTGCAAAAGCAAGCACAGCGGCAACCATTCCAGCGATTCTGCCTGCCGAACTCACCGCCCGGCTGATACTGAGAATCGCCACCGGCAGAAACATCACGAGCACGAGACATAAATCATTTTCATCTTCCAAAAAGCCGCCCGGGCCGCGCCCCGCATGCGTGATCGCGTAAAGCCCCAAAACAAATACAATAAAATTAAAGCTGGCCACTAAACGGTTGATCATGATCCGGCGCGAGAAAAATACGGCAATAGGAAAAGCCAAGCCAAGAAACTGCGCAAGCAGATCGCGCCAAGTCTGAAACTGCCAGTAATCGTTGCGCACAATCACATCACCCGGATCGAGGTACTTGCCGACAATGCCGCGCAGCCCTTCGAAAACCAAAAGCACCGCCATATACTTGGTCGGTTTTGTCCATCCCTGGTTCATTTTCGCGAGCCAGACGATGATGACCAAGACACTCATCAACCCGGGCAGGCGAATACTCCCCACAAACGTCAGACCTGGAAGGTCCTGGGGACGAACAAAATTCAAAAACAGACTCGCGAGCACAAGACATCCTGCGCACTGTTCAAACGCAGACAGCTTAAACAGCCTCGACAACTGCTGCGCCGCAGGAACAAATGTTTGCTCTTGATTTTGTTTGGCCGGGGTTTCCTCGTCTTCTCGTCGCATTTCGCCCTGCTCTTATGCTGCCCTTTGGCTTCTCAGATACCACGGCTCAACCGAAAATACACGCGGCAATTAAGCCGCATAAGGCCGACAGTGGCAACCACGCAGAAAATATTGTAAGGCATAGAACAGCAAAGATCATATGGAGAAACTAATGTTTGCGTCGTTCCTGCCTGAGGATGTCGCATTGGCCGTGGTCGGCCAGACAACGCTGATCGACCAGCCTGAAGCCACGCTCCACCCGGCGGAGCAGGCCCTGCTTTCGCCCAACGCTTCGGCGAAGCGCCAGCGCGATTTCAAGCTCGGACGCTTGGCCGCGCGCAAGGCTCTGGCGCAGCTCGGCTGCAAGCCCGGAACTGCACCAATCCTTCAGGGGATCAAGGGCGAACCGCTCTGGCCCGGGAGTGTTGTCGGCTCAATTTCTCATGCCGCCGGCTGGGCCGTCTGCGCGGCGGCGGACCGGGCGGCATGGCGCGCCCTGGGCATCGACTTAATTGATTGCCGCCGGCCGATGATGAAAGACATCGCGCGGCATATCTGTACGTCAACTGAAGCCACCTGGATCGACGCACTGAATGCCTATAAAGAAGGTCTCGTTGGAACAGTGATTGCCAGCGGTGCTTTCCTTTCCGAGCTACAGAATCACTCGGGGTATATCTATGAGAACTCCCAATTCTACTCCCTGCCGGTCAGGAGT
>JAKPSH010000039.1 GCA_029555385.1 Pseudomonadota bacterium | reverse complement strand
CTGAGCCCGCGAGTTCAATGTGCAAGTGCAACACCTAGTTCAATCGAGTTAGAGCTAGGTGATTATGGGAACAAAATACAGTCAGCTAACCCTGGAAGATCGAACGATAATCGGAACGCTAGTCAAGGGAGGGTTGTCGGTTCGGGAGATAGCGAAGGAGCTCTGCAGAGCTCGTTCGACGATTTCACGAGAAATTCGTCGGAATTTTCCTAAAGACCTTCAATCAGATCATTTAGCAAAGACGGCGCATGAGCGAGCGGAGAAGCGAAAATGCACTTTGCATAAACGTCCGCGGCTCAAAAACAACTTCATTCGTTCTTATGTGGACGAGAAGATCAGGCTCGGATGGTCTCCCGAACAAATAGCAGGACGACTGCAGCTCGAACATCCGGAGCTGACCACGAATCACGAGTCAATATACCGTTATCTTTATTCGGAGGCTCGACATCTGCTTGCCTATCTTTCTCGGAGGAGAAAACGTCGTCAGCGAAGAACTTTCACCCAAAAAGGAAGAGGAAGACGAATTCCAGAAGCGACGCCGATTACGCTGAGACCCCCTGAAATTAAGGATAGAAACGAGGTCGGCCATTGGGAAGCCGATACGGCATATTCTTCTTCACCCACTGGAGCAGTGCTGCTCGTTATGACTGAACGAAAGTGTAGATACTTAAAAGTCTCTAAGCTTAAACAACGAACTGCGACTGATGCCCGACGAGCTCTCATCCGCCGGTTTCGCGTGCTGCCGCCTAACCTGCGCAAAACACTCACTCTCGACAACGGAACCGAGAATGCTCAGCATCGCTCCGTTCATCGCTCGCTCGGGATGCAAACCTACTTCTGCCGACCTTATGCCAGTTACGAAAAAGGAACTGTCGAAAACTCGATCGGTCTTATCCGGCGCATTTTCCCAAAAGGCACCAGCTTTGATAACGTCTCTTTTCAGCAACTTCGAACCTTAGAACAGCTACTTAACCATCGGCCTCGTAAGTGCCTGAACTTCCTTACTCCTCATGAGGCTTTTATCAATGAGTGTTGCACTTAATCATTGAATCCACAGGACTAGGGCGGGGATCTACGTAAAAGGGAACCGGGGCAGTTTCGAGATCCAGCTTGCGCGGCGTTCTAGTTTTGATTTCAACTCGGCAAGGCTTTCTGGATCGCCAAATACTGTTATTTCATCACCGGTGCGAATCGAGGTGTATCCGTGGCAGACGAGCATTTGCCCTTTGCGGCGCAGTGCGATAATCACAGCATTTGCCGGCAGTGTGAGTTCTTGCAGTGTCAAGCCATGAACTTCTCGATTAACTACGGTAAGATCCACAAAACTTTGCTGCGAATCGCTGGCCAACAGTAATTGGGAGCCGAAAGGGGATCGGGCGTAATGTGCAATCATCCGTAGTGATGCTGAGGTTGGTTCGACTACTTTGACGCCAAGAGCACGAAAACGATTCAACTGCTCGGCTATCCCCGGTAGCTGCACGATGATCTTTGCATCTGGCCAAACCGTTAGGATAGTCTGCGACAGTCCATAGCTGCTTCCCGGATCAAGCATCAGAACAATGCTGCTGTGTTCGTCAATTCCCAGTTCCTTGATTCGATCGGCTGATAAATCTTGCAAGACCACCGCTTCAAAAGATTCGGCCGGCAACCTATCTACTGGCAGGGGCTTGACGGAGATTAAACGTACTTTACAGCCCTCCGCAGCAAGCTCTTTGACGAGCTGGACGGCATGACTATCTGCTCCAAAGATTGATACATGCCGTGTTGGCGGAGCTTCGTCTGTTAGGCTCTCTGGCTGAATCTGGCCTGCACGAAAAGGCGAGGCTTTAAGTAGGGCTGGGCCGATTAACGTATTGAGAATGATGACGGACACGCATACTGCCTCTAGCTGAGGACCGAAAGCGGGGAACTCTGCGCCGATCTCCCGCGCCAGACCGACGCTGATTCCCGCTTGCGTGATAAAAGCGAGCCCGAGAAAAGAACCGTGAAGATCTTTAGCGCCAGAGGCTCTGGATACGCACCACGCACCGCCCCACATTGCCACGGCACGGGCAAAAATTAACACAAGAACAATTAACCAGTTTTCCTTGAGCACGCCGAGTTCCATTCGTACGCCCAGCGCAGAAAAGAAGACCAAAAACACTATGGCGGCATGTTTGTGGAGGATAGAGGAGAAATCCGGCGATGCTTTGGTGTAATTCGCTGTAATAAACCCAGCAACCATGCAGATCAGCATGGGTTCGGAGAAGAGATGCAGACTAGTTGCGGGAATTGTTAAGTGTGAGAATGATGAGGAAAGCAGAAAGATTGAACAGCCGCTTAGCAGTAAGAAGACCAGCGGGAAGGGCTCCCGGCGGAACAGCCGGATTCCTTTGCTCAGGATTAGAGCGACAACAATGCCAAGTGCAAGATCCAGAACGAGTTCCACGAGAACGAAAATAAACGGAAGCACGGTGGTTCCAACACCTGCCAGCAACGTGTGGGCAATCGCGCTATTTACTCCGAAAACTACTATGGCCACGGCATCCATCAACATCACTACGCCGAGAATCGTATTGGTGAAAACTCCCGAAGCTTTTGTTTCCCGGATTACGGCGATCGCGGACGAAGGTGAAATTGCCATCATTACGGTTGCGCCAAGCAGGCTAATTGCCAGTTGTCCGCCAAGAGGAGCGTGTTTCATGAAAGAAGTGCTGGTTGAGAAAAGCAGGAAAACGGCGATACTGGCCAAATGTACAGTCAGTCCTAAGGCGGCGACAACGGAAGCAATTGTTCGCAGCCGGCGGTTAAGGTCGACAACGCGTAACTCTGCTCCTGCTGCGAAAGCAATAAACGGCAAGGCGAACCAATCGACCAAAATTAAATGAGCTGCGGCATTTTGGTCTAGAATAGCGAGAAAATAGGGACCGGCGGTGATGCCGGTAAAGATAAAAATACTCATCAGAGGCAAGCGAACTAGGCCATTCAGGCCGCCCAATGCCCGAGCTGTCAGCGCAATAAATACAAAGACAAGAAAGACGCGAATAAGGTCGATAGGATGCCTCGTCAATAATGATTGCAGATGAAGACCGACGCGCTTACGCCAAGGCACATTCTACTAATGCATTAGCCGGCCTCACAACCCCGGAAAAGTCAAGACCAGAGCGAATTACATACTCTGCTAACTGGCTGGCTTAACTTTTCGGGTGCATCAGGTCGGGCCGCAGGCCGTGCGTATGCGCCGTTTTGCGACTTATATCTTAGAAACCGTTCCTGATCCTACCTTATCTTCGACGGCTTAGCTGCGTCATCAAGCAGCGGCGCAAGTTTTTTCCATACCGTCTGCGCTATGATTTTATGACCTTCCTGGTTGGGATGCAGACCATCAGGCAGATTGAGTTCGGGTCTTGCGGCAACACCTTCCAAAAGAAAAGGAACAAGTATTGCTTTCTTTTCTGCTGCAATCTCGGGAAAGATTCGCGCAAATTCGTTATTGTATTCTGGACCCATGTTTGTCGGTACAAGTATTCCGGCGAGAACTACTCTGATTTGTGGATTAGTTTTACGTGCCTGGTCGATAATTGCCCGTAAATTACCAGCAGCGAGCGACGGAGGCAGGCCGCGCAAGCCGTCGTTTGCGCCAAGAGCAATAACAAGAATATCAGCACCGTTTTTCATGACCCATGCGAGCCGCGCCAGCGCATCAGCTGTTGTGTCGCCGCTGACGCCAGCATTGACCACGCGAAACTTCAATCCCAATTTGGCTATCTCTTGCTGAATCAGCGCAGGATAGGCTTGTTCCGGAGGAAGCTCGAAACCGGCAGTAAGGCTGTCTCCGAGGAAAACTATGGACTGTTCTTGCTGTTCTGCCGCGGCATCCAAATACAAAGAACTGTTTGTGGCCAGAAGCGTCAGCATGATCGAAATGCAGCTGCGATTTTTTAAAGCATTAAACATTTGCTATAAACAATGGGGAAAATAAATTAAGCTTAGAAATTAACGATGGAAGAAACCAACATACTATCAGTTTCTGGACTGAGCAAAAGTTATCAAAGCGGTGATGATACAATCAGTGTTTTGAATAACATCAGCTTCTCACTCACTAAAGGAGAAAGCGCGGCATTGGTTGGCCCATCCGGCAGCGGCAAGACGACGCTTCTTTCGCTATGTGCCGGGTTGGAGCGTCCAAATGCCGGATCGGTAGTCGTTTGCGGCAGGCGCCTGGATATCCTTGCGGAAGATGCGCTTGCTCGCTTTCGCAGCGCATGCGTCGGCTTTGTATTTCAAACTTTTCAGCTTGTTCCTACGCTGACCGCACTCGAAAATGTGATGCTGCCGCTTGAGCTTCGTGGTGAAAATAATGCCGCCAATCGCGCAGGTGAACTACTTGAGCGTGTGGGGTTAGCCAAACGGCGCACGCACTATCCATCGCAGCTTTCCGGCGGGGAGCAGCAGCGCATCGCCATTGCCCGGGCCCATATCAACCATCCGGCTGTGCTCTTTGCTGACGAACCCACCGGGAACTTGGATTCCGGCAATGCGCGGCTCATTGAAGAGCTGCTCTTCGAACTTCAGCAGTCTTTTCAGACGGCCTTGCTCATTGCTACGCATAACGAGCATCTTGCTCAAAGAGCCGGCCGCTTGTTCAGGATTGATAACGGGTTGTTGAACGAGCAGCGGGTGAACAATTGATGCGTCTTGCGTTGATTTTGGCTTTTCGCGACAGCCGGCGCAGCACGCTGCAGCTTGGCATGATGGCCTTGTTGATGATTGCCGGCAGCGCGGCCCTTACGGCGATAACTCTTTTCGAGAGTGCTCTCAGCAGGGCGGTAACGGAGCAAAGCAAAATTCTTCTCGGCGCAGATCTTGTGGTTAGCGCAAGAATGCCGTTTAAACCTGAAGACATTCCACTGCCTCCGGCTTCTGTGCATGCGTTTTCGCAGGAAATAAGCTTTGCCTCGATGGCCTTCTTTCCGGGGCAGGGGCGCTCCCGTCTGGTACAGGCTGTGGCGTTGTCGCCAGGTTTCCCTTTTTACGGCGAGCTGATAACTAATCCGCCTGACCGTCTTAGCCGTTTAGGGCAGGGTGTGGCGCTTGCCGATCAAGTGCTGCTGCTGCAAAGCGGTGCAAGGCTGGGTGATAAAATCCAGCTTGGTCAAGCAGTGTTTAACCTGGATGCCGTGGTAGAGGCGGTTCCGGGTATACCGGGTGCGCGCGAATTGATTGCGCCGCGTGTTTATTTTGACTTAAGCGAAGCAGCGAAGACAGGTCTGCTTGGATTTGGCAGCCGGGCGAGTTACAAGATTTATTACCGGATCAACGCCGGAGTTGATGTTGAACAACTTGCCGCAGGGCTTAAACCGAAACTTATCGATCTCCATTTGACCCTTCAAACACCGTCCGGGCGGCGTGAGCGCGTGGAAAGAACGCTGAATAAAGTATATCTGTTTTTGGATGTCATGTCCGTGGCGGCGATTGTGCTTGCAGCGCTGGGTGTGGGCAGCGCGGTTCGTCTTCATTTGCAGAGTAAGAAGAAAAGTGTTGCGCTTCTGCGTTGTTTGGGGGCTACGCCGGTTTTGTCCTCGGGCGTCTTTCTCGCTCAAATAATGATCTGGGGAGCAGCAAGCTCGCTAATTGGGGCTTTTCTTGGCGCAGGTCTCCAGAAGCAGTTATTTGGTGCGGTCGTCCTTTTCCTGCCCGTGCCGGTCGAAGCGGCGTTGGAACCCGCTTCCCTGCTCTTGAGCGTGCTTTGTGTAATGCTCGGTGCCTTAGTTGTATCAATTCCGCCTCTTCTTACGCTTGCTCAAACTGCGCCTAACGCGGCGCTCCGCGAACAGCCGGAGCCTGTTGGGCGGGCGATGTATGCCGAGGTTCTTTGTCTTATACTGCTTTTATCGTTATCGGCGCTTTATGTGATGCTGAAGACGAAGAACCCAGCAATGGGTCTTGCGTGCGCGGGCATGATCTTTTGTGTGGGAACGGCGCTTGCCATGGCGGGAGCTTTCTTGCGGCGGCTGCTCTGTTTGTTTATGCCCGCTTCGCTGCCTTATGCTATCCGGCAGGCGGGACGCAACCTATATCGTCCTTTAAACCAGACGGTATTGGTGCTGATGGGAATCGGGTTGACCACGTACCTTATCGGCTTGAGTCAGGTTCTCGAAAAATCAGTTGTCGAGAGTTTTGCACAAGAACGGTACCGAGGTTCAGCCGATACGCTGCTGTTTGATGTGCAGCCGGATCAACAGCAGGCGCTTGAGCGGTTGTTGTCATCTTATAATATTTCGCTCTTTGAGACAGTGCCGCTTGTGCCGATGCGCATCAAAAGTCTTAACGGAGTAGATATCGCTGAGGCACGGCGCCGAGGACAAAGCCCCGAGTGGACGCTGGTTCGCGAATATCGTTCAACTTACCAGAACGCCTTGCGGCGTTCAGAAGAAATCATCGCTGGGCGGTTTCCTGCTGAGCGCGCCGGAGATTCGGCCGTTGCTGTGTCAGTGGAGGAGAAAATTGCACAGGATCTTCGCTTGCAGCTTGGTGACCGGTTTTCCGTAGATGTGCAGGGGTTTGAAATAATGGCTTACGTGGCGAGCATTCGCCGGGTGAACTGGTTTAGGTTTGAACCAAATTTTTTCTTCGTTTTTCCTGAAGGCGTACTTGAGCAGGCGCCGCAGTCGCGAATCATTTTTGCTGCGGCTGGGGAGAAGAAGTCGGCAGCTTTTTATGCGGCGCTGGCGGCTGAGTTTCCCAATGTTTCGCTGATTGACCTCGAGCTCGCGCGGAAGACTCTCGATAAAGTCGTCGCAGCAGCCGTATCGGTGGTGCGTGTTTTTTCACTTTTCGTTATTGCAGTTGCCGGTGTAATTCTTATTACCGCGGTTGTCTCCACCCGACTTGCCCGGCTTAATGAGGTGCTGCTGTTTAAGATCTTTGGCGCGCGGCGCACTACGGTGGTGCTGATTGCTCTTTATGAGCATGCTTTTCTTGCTCTTATTGGAATATTCTCTGGTTTGCTCTTTGCAGTGCTCAGTGCTTACGCTGCGGCTTTCTGGTATCTCAAAGTTCCTCTGGTGTTGGATCCTGGATCGCTCGTGCGAACTTTGCTCGGGGTGCTTGCGGCTACAGTTTGTTTGTCGTTGGCGGCAAGCATAGGGACGTATAACAGAAGCCCATCGGCGCTCCTGCGCTGTTCCTGACCGGCGATAGCCGCAGGGGTCATGTCGAAAATCCGATTTCGGCATGTAACTGCGGAGCTTTAGGCTAAATGCTGTGCGCGGCTTCGCTGAAAGTTCTCAATTCCAATCATTCTTTTGCCGTATCTAATGAGAGCGTTGAAAAAATCGTAAAGCCAGGGAACTCATAATGGTCATTAGTCACCATGCCTTGTTCTTTATTGCACTTGGATGCATGGTGCTTGGCGTACTGTTTAGCCTGTTCCGGCAGTTTCAGCGCGCGTCAATGTCTCGCCGCCTGCTCATGTTAATTTCTTTTGTTGCTGTGTCGTGCATGTTTTTCAGTGTGGTCTTGCCGCGAGCTAAGCCGTCTACACGTCTTAGCTTCCGGCATTTTTCGTATGCGTTGAAGCGTCTGGGGAGAGAGGCTGCGGCTCCAAAGTACAAGATCGAAGCATCATCTCCGGGCAGCCAAACATTCAAAAGCGTGGGGAGAATGATCGGCGACTTAGCTCCACCGCCCGCTCCAACTCCTGGACCGGTAACTGCGGCAAAGCAAAGTCAGCCATCTCAAACTGCGATGCGACCATTTACTTACTGCCGCGTTTCTCCCGACCGCGTTCAGGCCATTACCAGCGAGGAAGCGCTGCGTCTTGCTGCTGAAGCCCAGGCTGTGCTTCGTGCGCCTGATCGTGAGATTGAAACCGCAGTGAGCGCAGCGCGCGAAGCGCGCATGTGGAATGTTATTCCCGCCCGCGATATGCGTGCATGCGCCCGGGAGCGGCTCGTTTTGCTGGTGGGTACGTTCTTCAACGACACGCGCCGCAGTTTGCTTCAAACCATTGGGGCTGCGGGACCAGAAGCGGCGCCACTGACGGAGGCTATTACTTCTCTCCTTATTCTGGGCCGTATCGGCTCTGGGGATTTGCAAAGCCAGGATCTGGCGGCTATGAAGTGCGGCGGTCCGGACTGCCGTCCATGGAAGATAGATGAATGCACCAAGAAGAGCTACGGCATGCCGGTTAAGTATGTTGGGGCACGATGCGCATTAGACGTAACTGGCGGATACCGTGAGCCTTGTGATGGCCCCGAACATGCAGAGAGCGAGCGAGTTGCCGCCTGGCGCGCAGCGATTTTGCAGATTGGCGGCCGTGCTGTTGAAAATGCCGCACACTTGGTTTCGCACCCGTTGCCCCAGCTTCGCTCCTTTGCGCTTAGTGTAATTGCGCAAAGCAAGCTTAATCATCTAGAGACCGCGGCGGCTGTGCGCACGCTTTTGCGCGACCGTTTCATCTGGGTGCGGCTCGATGCACTTGTTGCTCTGCGCCAGCTAGTGAGCGAAACGGAGTATGCATATCACGCCAAGGACGCTGCCTCTTTAATCGAAGCAAAACAGTGTTTCCGTAATCAGATGTTTGCCGAGCAGCTCGCGAGAATTGGTCCGGCGGCATTGCCGCTGCTGATCGACGCAGTCGAAGGCAGAACCACGGCGGAGTCGTGCAGTGTTGCGCAGGCTCTGGACCGGGTTGAATTTATTCCTCCGGAGATGGAGGATTTGCTTGTTTCAAAGATTGAACAGTTCAACTCTCCGCACGCATACGAGCCGTGCGTGCACCAAGGACTTATCCGGGCGATGGGCCGGATTCGCCCGCCGAGCGCGCGCATTATTGGTGTTTTAGGCAGCGAAATGTTTGCGGAAAAGGAGCCGTCCTGCAAGTTTCATGATATTCCACGCAGCGCTGTCTTTTTTCGACGCATACCAACCGAACTTAAATATAGTTGCGTGTAATGGGAAGCGCCCGATGGAATTATAAAATGACTAGAGAACGAGAAATTGAAAGCCGGATGGATCGAGCAGCGGCGAAGCCGGGTAAGGACGAGATAACCGCCTATGCGCTGTTTGTCTGGGGCCTTTGGCTGCTCTGCATGATACTAAGCGCTGCTCAATATTGGGAGAGTGCCAAGATTATCAACCGCGTTTCGGGTGGAGCAAAGGCCATGCCGCTGTTTGCGGCCTGGGGCCTTGGCGGCAGTATCGCTGTTGTTTTGTTCAGTCTGTGTCTAACCTTCTATGCCGCAAAACGCCGGACTGTTCCGACGTGGCTTCTCGCCATGTTCTTTTTAGTTAATTCCTATGCAAGTGCTTGGGGAGTGGAGAATCTTAGAACACAGCTGCCATGGACCTTTGCGGAAGCAATTACCCCCGATTTTCTGGAACTGATTTTTGCCGGGAGCATAATTCAAGGACTGTTTGGAATGCTGCTGCTTTTAAGCCTGGCCGTTGCTTTTGCGCAGAACGGAAAAAGGGCCGAGTTTGGTTCGGAGAATATTCTTGCGTTGGCGGCTTGTGTGTGCTTCGGAGGCGCGTTTGTGCTCCAGCTTCAAAAGAGCATTGTTCTCATTCGCACCCCGGCGCCTTCCCCTGCGGCGCAGTATGACATTTCTGCTATCGGGAAATCCTTTGTTGCTCAAGATTTTGTGATCTCGGGCAGCGATGACGCGCTGGGCAGAATTCGTGCGCTGCTGAAACATCCTGATCGGGCAGTTCGTGAAAAAGCTTATACTGAATTCTTGAATAATCATCTTGGTTCGCCGGGATCATTGGAAGTACTTGCCGAATATACGCGTGCGGAGTTCGCGCGGGTGGGGCGAGCGCTGGAGAATACTGAAAGATCGTCCGGGCGCAGCACTAGGGCAGATTAAGAGATATGATTGCTAACTGTCATTTTGCAGCTTGACGCCGCACTTGGGGCAGAACTGCGGGATGCCTTTGCCCAAATACTTGCGGCAGGCAGGACAACGCCAGTT
>JAKPSH010000034.1 GCA_029555385.1 Pseudomonadota bacterium | reverse complement strand
AGCCAGAAGC
The DNA here is from genome assembly GCA_029555385.1 of Pseudomonadota bacterium. Classification (GTDB taxonomy): domain Bacteria; phylum Bdellovibrionota_C; class UBA2361; order SZUA-149; family SZUA-149; genus JAKPSH01. Next base: position 4,436 of record JAKPSH010000034.1, on the reverse strand, counting down.
TGCCGCCACTGCTCTTCGCTTCGCCTGATATTTCGCCGTTTCGCCATGATTGACTCGCCTCCAAGAAAGGAAGCGACTTAATCAGGTTCCGGCATGGCGAGAAAGGACGCCGCAGGTTGGACGCTTACATTTAAAGCTGATCATCGTACCAGCGTACTATGGGGTTAGTAGAGAGTCCCCCAAATGTGCTGATGCAAGTGAGCATCAGTGTTCGATGGTGGCTCTACTACAATAAAGGTTTTTGCCAGCAGCAGGGCTGCAGCAAAAGAAGGTAAATATTGATGTATCAAGAAATAACAGTAGAGTTTTTAAAAGATGCAATATCGCTAAATCCTCAACTTACTAGTGAGTTCGGCGGATTCAATGATCTCGTTAACGAGATTTGGAAAAACATCACATTTGTTGGCAAAGATAGGAATCCTTGTCTTACAAACAAACATTGAAAAGCATTCTTTGTTCAATGTGGTTAGGGTACAGACAAAACAAGCCAGTTTCTGTTCATCGTAGAAAAAATTATTACGAACACAACATAATGTATGGCTTGAGTCACTTTAAATATAAACCAGTAATTCGGATTCTTAGTCAACTTGAGAAAGGGAAACTGGTTAATAAAAAAAATGGGTTCTATGACAGAAAAGTAAAAAAGGGCTACTGCACCAGATATTGGGCGTCATCAGAGCTGGCAGAAAGATTTCGTGTAATAGACGAGCAGATGCAAAGCCACGGTCTAGATGAAATTCTCGGCCTCTTGCCCATAAAGCAGCCTCTGATCTTGAAGTCAAAAGACAAACGAATGATCTCCTATGAGGAAAATAATTTCACAACTCAAGCTAGGAATGACTTAGAAAGAATAAATCAGTTATTGGAGATTACTAAAATAACTTGGGATTATGATCCCACCAGAGATGATTCACTCTTAAGTTCAATCTGTTCTGAGAGTGTGTATAGAGAGTATTATTGCTTGGAAACTTACTCTAAGCTCTGGTATCAGCCTGGAGGAAGCTTACCTCCCACCCCCCCTGGCCCTTCCTCCCATCACCTCTCCATAACTGGGGATACTAAGGAACAGAGGGTACTATCTCTTGAGGCAAAGACACTAAAAAGGATTGAAAGCGCAGTTTTTAGCTGTGTGAGAAGTGAGCTATAAGCGGTGAATCTGCGACAGGTCCCTGTAACGAAGACGGACGCACGGCCGTTTTTTCTACCGGAAGCACTTGAATAGCGGTAATACGCATGCTTAACTGATTTACATTCTGTTATGCCTTGGTGTTGTCCCGCCGCGGTTTTCCTAGTTGTTCACCCGTGTTAGATGTGAGGTCTTGTATGTTTAGAACGTCACTTCTGCTTCGAGCTTTCCCGTTTCGTTTGATCTGCCTGTTCACATTGTTGGTACTTAATGCGCCAAATGCGCATGCCCAAGCACCGGATGCGATGTTTGTCGTGCGTACGCTGAAGAACGGCTCGGGTCAAAGCGTCGAAGAACCTGCCACTTCGTGGAATTACAGTTCTACGGGCGCGTGCGACAATGCTGTCGTTACTTATAATCAGTCCGGCTCAGGTTCCGGGACTTCGTTAAATGCCCAGCTCGGCAATACAGTCATCGGCGCGACCGATTTCTGCAACCCTTCGGTAAGCTACGAAGTTGACGTATATGTTAAAGGCACAGCGACTTCGACAGTCACTATTCAATCCAGCGGCAATGTATCTGTTGAAACAAACGGGGCTCCTGCTGTTCAAGCGCATTTTGACCCGCCTTGGGCGTCAACAACAAGCGCAATGGTATCGCCCGGACCAGGTAGCGCAAGCAATTCCGGCGGTGCGTCGCCCTCGCGCTTCTCGAATATCTGGTGTTCCGGCAGCAATTCTCCTTATTGCCGGACCTTTTCTCAATATCCGGGGGTGACCTACTGCATCCCGCCGGATGCACAAGACTTGCGTGTTGCGGTGAGTACTCGCGATGACGGTCCGACGACGAGCACAGTGAACCTTTCATCACAGGGAAGTGTCACAATCACTGTTTCGCGTGGCGCCTCCGCTCCTCACGCAGAAGTAAGCGGTCCGGGAGAAGCCGCGCGGGGTCAGACAGTGACCTATTATAACGAGTCGTACGACGCAGATAACCAGGAAGGCACGGTGCTGTCTGGGATTTGCGCCTCAGCCTGGGAAGTGATCGCCCCGGATGGAACAACCCTGCAAACAGGAACAAGCAATACTTCGATTCAGTTTACTCCCGCATACGCTGGTAAGTATACAGTCAATCTGACGGTGACAGACAACGAAGGAGACACAGCAAACACCAGCGCAACCGTTGTCGTAGACCAGCGCACAGCAAACCCCGGCGGCAAAGACTCGGGACAGAATCCTGCATTTCCGTACCACTGCGAAGCACCGGCTGGCGGCGGTGCTGGACCGGCGGGAGGCTCCTCTCCCGGTGGAGTGCCGGAGGCAGGAGGAGAAGTCACGCCGGGAACAGGGAATAATCACGCCTATGTGCTAGATCCCGTATCTACCCGCGGATATCCGCTGACAAACAATATCCACATTAATTCGCAAACGCGCTTCCCAACGCGGCAAACTGCACTGGGGAACGCAAGCTTTACTTACGGAATCGAAGTCCGCTTCGGGAGCGTCTCCGGAAACACTCACTACTTCGTGATTGACGCAGACGGCGCGGAGCTTGACTTCGGTCCGGCCTCGGCAAACCCGCAAGCAAGCGCGGGGATTTTCAGCACGCTCAATCTTACCCAGAACGGCTATGCACTAGTCCAAGCCGGTCCCCCGGAATCAATAGACGAAGCGGGAAATTACAGCTACGAGTTTGACCAGAACGGCAAGCTGCTCCGGGTGATTGATCCTTCCGGGAACGAGCAAGAGGTAAGCTACGACCAAAACGGCGATATCGCACAGGTTGAAGACTTGAGCTCGTTAAGGACGCTCACATTTGAATACGATACTCCAGGCACTGCGGCTCGTGTGGTAGAGGGAAGCGGCGCGGCGGTGATGCATTATTCGTATACGAATGGAAAGCTAAGCGGTGTTGCGCTTAAGGACCAGACAGCAAATACGATTCGTGAAGTATCATTTACTTACAACGCAAACGGATTAATAGAACGAATCAGGCGCGATAACGACGCAGATACGGATATCGAGTTCTCTTACGTGGATGCAGGCGGCGGGATATTCCTTGCGAACTTTGAAGATCAAGACGGATATAGTACAAACCTTAATTACTTTTCTGCGCCATCTGCGGCGGGTGCGAAATACCGGACAACCCGGCAAAACGCACAAGGCGGAGAGGTGCTTTTCGACTTCGATGCGAACTACAACCTGCTGCAGATGACGCTTGAGCGCCATAACGGCGCATCTTTTGCGCCCGTTCACACCTACACTTACGGGGCAAACCGGCTGCTCGCATCGGAGTCAGACGGAGCAACGACAACCACGTATCAGTATAATGCGCTTGGTCTTCCTACGCAGGTTGCAACCACCGGCGGCCAGACGCTGACGATGACCTATAACGGCGCGGATATTCTTACCGCAGCGGATCAGAACGGCACGTTCTTGACTTTTACCTATACGGACCAGCAAAATCCGCATCAGCCGACAACCGCAACCGATGCTGCGGGAAACACCTGGAACATGACGTTTAATGCCTACGGCCAGATGACCGAGCTTGAGCCGCCTGCGGGATCGGCAAGCGGGGAAACCGTGTTTGATTATGAAGAAGACGACCAGTCGCCCGACTTCGGCTATCTTCGCACAGTGACAAACGGCGAAGGGGAAGCGCTTACGCTTGATTCCTATTCCCCGCTCGGCGATGTGACCTCGGTTACCACTTCGCCGTCTATGGGGATAAACAACACTACGCAGTACGAGTATGACCCGGCGCGGCGGCTTACCGAACTGACTTTTCCGGATTCGATAACCCGGCAGTGGTCGTACAGTGGCTACATGCTCGACTCTGCGCTTGATGAAAATGCCTCCGTGACCGGTTTTGAGTGGTGCAAGGGCTGCGGAAAGCCGAAGCAGGTAAGCTCCCCGCTGAATAAGGATATTCAGTGGGCGTACACCAATGACCGCGCTTTGTCCGGCTTTATCGATGCGCTTACGCATCAGACGTCGTACACGTACGGCGATGCCGGGGAGCTTACACGGGAGGACTACCCCGACGGCTCCTATTACTCTTACGAGTACGACGACTACGGCAGGTTCAAGCGAAGAATAGACTCGCGCGGCGCCTTCGAGCGGGCAAATACCCGGGATTCCGCCGGACGAGTAACGCTGATTGACTACAACAGTCCGTGGCAGACGGCGACGACGTTTACTTACTACGCCGATGACCGGCTGAACGAGGTGGGAGACGAATCCGGCGTCACCACGTACTATTATGACTCGGCAAGACGCATCCAGCGCGCGCGCACAGACTTCAGCCGGAC
>JAKPSH010000025.1 GCA_029555385.1 Pseudomonadota bacterium | reverse complement strand
ATGCCTTCCAGAATGTTGTCCGTGACGCGCGGGGTTACCAAAACGCCGTCGATAACAAGAAAAATGTTTTCAGCGCTTCCTTCCACAACATGGCCGTTGCGGTCGAGCATGATTGCCTCATCGTAGCCGTTGAGCAGAGCTTCGGTCTTGGCAAAGGCAGTGTTCACATAAATGCCGTTAAATTTAGCGCGGGCGGGAATAGCGTTGTCCTCCACCCGGGTCCAGCTCGACACGGCGCATTTCATTCCTGAAGTCGGTACATAATCGCCAAGGGGGTAAAGAAACGCGCATAGAGAGTCGCGGTATTCGACAAATTTTGGCGTTATCCGGTTTTCGTCACTGAAGTTTGTAATGCGGATATAGACGTCTTCGCGGATATTATTAACGCGAAGCAGCTCAAGCAGCAGGTCACGAAACTTGCTGTAGTCATAGGTAGAAAGGAAGTTTTGGTATCTGCAGAGCCGGCAGGCGAACGCAAAACGCTCATAATGGGCGTCAGGGCGGAAAATATAGAGTTTTTCAGCCGTGGAGTTATAGTGGGCGCGGATGCCGCTAAAAATTCCTAAACCGTAAAGAAAGCCGGTATTTGCAATCGATATATTGGCCTCCGCAAATGGAACAAACTGCCCGCGGAAAAAGACCTTCATTTGTTCATGATCAAACATTGAGTTCGCGCTCCTCCAAAAAGCATTGCACCCGAAAGTGCTAATTAACTTTTTTTTCGCCAAGTCTTCAAGGTTTTACTATTCTGTAGCAGGTTTGAAAATACTTGGCGAGATAACTAGGAAACCTTGGGTCTATGTTGCGAAAACCGGAAGGCGGAAGCAGCGGTAATATCAGACACTCTCTTATTTGGGCGGGTTTCTATTTATGTGTTTTTCTTGCATCCGGCGCACATGCGCAAGAATTGAGCGACCCTATGGAGCCGATGAACAGGGGTGTATTTTGGTTCAATGACCAAGTAGATATCCATGTGCTGGAACCTGTTGCGCGCGGGCATGACAGCGTTATGCCGAAGAAGGCCCAGCAGTCAATCGGGAACTTTTTCGAGAATCTGCGTTTCCCTATCCGCCTCGTGAGCGACCTGATCCAGTTTAAGTTTTCGCAGGCGGCAGTGCATACCGGGCGGTTTCTGATTAACACTACCGTTGGTCATCTAGGGTTGTTCGATCCGGCCAAAGACCTGGGACTTGAAGCGCATTATGAAGATTTGGGAACGGCCCTTGCTTATCATGGCGTGCCGTACGGGCCTTATTTTGTAATTCCGTTTCTTGGACCCTCCAGCGTGCGTGATGCGCTGGCGCGGATTGTTGATCTCGTGTTTCTCGATCCGACGTTTTACCTGCGTTATACCGACATGGATACAGAAACCGTTTGGGCGATTGACACGGCGACCGTAGCCGTTAATGTTGTGAACAGCCGCGCGGGCATGCTCGAAGCGATTCAGTCAGCAAAGGATGCATCCGTGGATTATTATTTGTTTACGCGGAGCGCTTGGTATCAAATCCGTCAGAATGAGATATACGACAACAACCCCCCGGAAGAGGAGTTGATTTTCGAGGAGGATGACGATGTGTCAGTCGATGCGGGCAGTTCCGCCGCCGAATAGTCCTGTTTTGCGGGTTTTCTCTGCAGCAAGCCAAAGTTCGCCCATGCCGGATCGCTTCGCGGAAAATGCAACAATTACTGCGCGAACCGATTTAACCCAAGATTTGACGATGATCCGGGTCATGCCCGATTTTCCGCTGCCGGCATTTGTGCCCGGACAATACGCGGAGCTGGCAATAGTGGAGCAAGTGCCGGATACGCAAGCACCGCTGGGGCGTTTGGTGCGTAAAGCTTACTCGATGGCGTCAGTGCCGCAGGATGTCCGCGGGCTTGAGTTTTACATTACACTTGTCGCGGCGGGTGACCTGACGCCTAAACTCTGGCGCCTGGGAGAAGGGGCGCGCCTGTGGATGAATCCGCGGATCAAGGGAAAGTTCACACTGGATCCTGTGCGTCCAGGGGCGGACTTGCTCTTGTTTGCGACCGGCACTGGTATCGCGCCGTATCTTTCGATGTTAAGAACGTTTGCCGAGCATCCGCCTTGGCACAGGGTGTTTGTCTTCCACGGTGTGCGGGAAGCCGCGGACTTGGGTTATCGCGCGGAACTTGAGAGCTACGCCGCGCGCAGTGAGCGGATGTTTTATGTGCCATCGGTGACGAGGGAGCCGCAAGAAAGCACTTGGTGCGGACTTCGCGGACGGATGACCGATTTGCTCCGAAACGGCGCGTACGAGGAGCATCTCCGGTGCAGATTTTCTCCGGAAAACTGCCAAGTTATGCTGTGTGGGAATCCGGAAATGGTCGATGAAACTCAGCAGATCCTGGAAGCTCGCGGCTTTCGCCAGCATTCAAAGAAACACCCCGGACAAATCCACGTTGAACGCTACTGGTAGACGTGATTTCCGCATCTTTTCCGGGCTGACTTTTATCTAAAGATATTGAGGGAATAAACCCGCGGGGCCGCAATCTCCTTTTTTTGTGCGCGGCGCCGGCTGCTCGTGGAGTAAGGTTGATGCTTGTCTCAGCCAAACTCATCGAAGAACTCGTGCTCAGTTTGGCGGAAATCGCCGAGCTTAATACTCGAGCGCTCAGCAATCTGATTTATCATCTGAAATTCCCCGGTGAGGAAGTTCCGCATACCATAGCGGACGTAATTGCCGGGCACACCGCGTTAAACGACGCAACAAGCCGCCTGCCCGGCAGACTGGCTTATGGCGTGATTGAGAATTGCCTCGCGCTCTACGACATCAGCCAGCGTCATCGCGAACAGTCGCAGTTGTGCCGCCAGGTCAACCGCATCCGGCTGCATCTTGAGCAGCGCGAGTATCCAGTGCGGGTCATCGACTCCTTCGAAGAGAAATTTGCCCAGCTCATGTTCGCCGCAGAGGCAGCGAGCGATCTTGCACGGCCCGAACGCGCCCTGACTAATCCCGAACTTGTTGTGCTGGTCGAGCAGCTCATGACGGCGATGCTGGCGCAAGCGGAGCTGACCAAGCTGCTGCTCGCCCGCATTGTCTCTCCGCTTCGTCCGGTGGAGAAAAACTCAATTGCAGTGCGAGTGGCCGATGCACTTCGTGAAGGTTTAACCGCCGGTCAGACTGGATGCGCGCCGGGTGAGGACTGCGTGCTGACGATAGATGAGCCGGTTGTTTTCCGCGCCGCACTGCGGGCGAATCCGAGTTTTGCTGAAGCAGCCTGGGACGCATTGGAGCAGCTTCGTTCCCTCGCGGGCAAAGACAACCGCTCAGTCAGTTGAAAGATGCGCTCCAAACCAAGGCCAGGGCCCATATGGTCTGGGCGCTGGCCGGCCGGAAACTTTCCTTGAAATCCGCTTCCTGCATGCGTTCGAGAAAAACTTCACGCATGTTGCGCCCGAAAAAATCGCGGTTGCGTTTAAGAAAAGCAGGCAGCGCGGCTGCGGGGTCGGCCGCAGAAAGCATAATTT
>JAKPSH010000017.1 GCA_029555385.1 Pseudomonadota bacterium | reverse complement strand
ACCCGGCGCCCCCGGAAAGAACACCCGGCACCGCCGCGCCGCTTCCGGCCGGACCAAGCAGTCTGAACGCCCAATCACAACTCGCGCCGCCCAGACCGCGAGACGAAATCCGCACAGAATATCATCCGCAGATTGCACCACCCAGCACACCCCATGATGAAACTAATCCCCCAAACCCCGCCTCCCTTGCCGGGCATTCCTCGTCCATGACTCCGCAAGCGCAAGCTCTGCCGAAGCCGCAAAGCGGCCTCGCCGAAAGAGACAAGCTTCCGCCGCAAGCTGCCGGGGAAACGCCGCCGCCGCAAAATCCGCAACTTAAAACGTATGTCCGGCAGCACCAGGAAAACCGTCCACCCGTTCCCAGCAGCGTTACGGATAATCAATCAGCAAACCAGACCCCGGCGGACTCGCTCCCCGCTCCCGCATCCTGTCTACAAAACACCACACCGCTTCCCCCACCCGCCGCGGTGCAAACAACGCAGCCGGAAGAAAGACCACAGACGGCGTATGCGGGCCGTTCGACACAAGAAAGCACCCCACCAGCGCCGGACTCACTTGCGGGCATATCGCAGCAAGCGCCGCACACCGCTAAACAGCTTCCCGCTGCTCCTGGGGATGTAACTCAACATCACTCTCTGCCGCCGCCAGGCGCCGCCGAACGCAGCACCGAAGAGGACAGACCACAACTCGTCTCGCAAATCCCTCTGGCGCAAAGAGACCAGCCGCCCGTTCCAGGCTCACTCGCCATGGACCGGCCGCTGGGCTCTCCGGCACAGCCGTCTATGCCGCCTGCACCAAGCCATAATGCTCCCGGTGAGACATCACCAGTTAAGCCGCAGCCGCTCCTTGAACTGACCGCGCCGGAGCGTACGCGCTCAAGAGAACGCGACCGCAGGCCTGAAATATATACGCCGCTGACCGCGGTGGCCAAGTTTTATGCCGTGCAGTTTCGCGAATTCAGCAATCCCTACGACACAGCCGCCAAAGTTCCCGAGGCTTTAAGAAACCCCGATCCGAAAGTGCTCGAGCAGCTTGCCGCACGCGCCACAACCGATCCGCAAAGCCCGATCAGCGCCGACGACATCAGACAGGACATACAGCAGCTGCTTAATGACCTCCATGAAGCTTACAAGTCCGCCGAAGCCGCGGCAGCAGCCGTAGCGCAAATTGCCGATCAGGAGCGGGATCCTCAAGGTTACACTTGGGGCCAGGAAGATAGAATCAAACACGCCCAAAAAGAGCTGCGCTGCGCCTTGGGCCGCGATGGCGAAGATTCCATCAGCCTCCCTGCGGCAAAGTCGGCGCTGGACGAGTTGATTAAGACTTATCCGGGCATTGAACAGCAGTATCCATTATTTTTTGCCGAGGCTTACAGCCGCATCCACTGCCTGACAAAGATGATTGAACGCCTCGAACCTTACACGGGCATCGACGAAACCGAGAACAAGGAAGATGCGGCGCCGGTGCGTCCTTCTTGGGTCAACCAGCATGAGCAGCTTCAGGGCATCCTGGCCGATATCTTCAACAATTCTCAGAGCGCCTTTGAAGTTGACAACGCACTGGCCCGGCTGCGGGAACTGAGCGGGAAGCTGGCAAGCACGGGCCTCGAACTGCCGGGTTCTGCACAAGACGCAAAGCAAATGGCGGAAAGCGTGGAGCGCGCGCTAAAAACGGCGAGCCCGGATGCAGGGCTGGAGTCAAGCAGCCTCGCGCTCCGTTTGAAACAATGCGACGATCAAACCGTAATGGTCAAAGCGCAGGGTCTCGCTGAGCGACTTAAACGGCTTGCGGCCGCACAACCGCCAAAAAAAGAGCAGCCGCAAGCAGCACGCTCTGAAGATTCTGCATTCCGGCTTGTCTCCCGCACCGAGCAAACAGAACAAGAAACGGCCCGGGCTCTCAGCGCTTGCACCGGACAGTTAAAGAGCGTGCTGCATACGACGCTCGGAGACGTCGAGTATGCGCGCCTCGGAATTGATGCGTTGATTGTTGAGCTTGCTGCGCCGGAGAAGAACGACGAAGCGCGAAACGCAGCTTATGATGCCTTGCTGGCCGCCGCCGGGCGCGGCCTGCAAAGCAAGCGGGAAGAGCGGGTAAAAAGCGTGCAGCAAGCGTTGTCCGATCTGCGCACGCTGATCGGACTGCAAGAGCAAGCAATGACGCTGGACAACGAGGCTGATTTTCAGCTTGGTCAAAGCATTTTACAGACATATATCCGGATGGAGCGCGGCGATTATATCTCTGCGGAGGATGCCGCGGCGGCTGTGCTGCAAGCCCTGCAAGCGATAGCCAAAGAGCACGAACACCGTGCCAAGAATCCGCAGCTCGCACCCGCCATGCCGCAGCATCCGCGCTGGAAACCTGAAGACTTGGTTCGCTGGTTTGAAAACCGCTACCAATACGAAGGCGAATTAGAGAAATTGTACGAGAAATATCCAGAACTGGCGCAGCTTGCCGAGCGTGCGAAAAAACGTGAGCTGCTCAGCGGAGCAGTCCCGCACTCACCGCCGCAAGCAATTCCGCAGCCGTCCTCGGCGCAGCCCACCTTGCACTAAGCGCCGGCCACCGCTTTAATCATCGCCTGCAGCACCATGCGCTGTTCTTCAACGAATGGTCCTTCAGGACAAATGCTTTGGAGCTGCCATTCGGGGAGCAGGCTTTCGAAAATTTCGGTTGTCAGCTCACCTTGGTCGATGCGCTCTTTGACCGACTGCTGAAAACGCTCTGCTTCCTGCCGCGCCTGCGAGAAAAACTTCGGCACAAGCTCTCCTGTAACCACACCCCCGTGCGGCAGACTCAAAATACGCACATCCAGCCCGGCAAGTTTATCCAGACTCTCAACATAATCTGCATAGCTTGCACAAAAGCAGCTATATATCTTGTCCCGTCCGGCATAAGCACCCACACTTTCACCGCAGGCCAGCGCTGAATCCGGACGTACAAAATAAGCCACGGCATCCTCAGTATGCCCCGGGACCGCAATCAGCTTCACTTCCACGTCATCGCCAAGAGGCAGAGTATCGCCGTCGCCATAAATCCGATCGACGCGCAGCGCCTCGATCCAATCCTCTTTACTCAGCTCAAGTTCACTGTTCATTGCCTCGGCACAAGCAAGGTTTTTTACATAAAATTGTTCGAGCATCTCGGGCTGACTCAGAATTTCCGCAGTTTGGCGCCCCGTAACAAGAACGGCATCGGGATATTTTTTGCGTAAATACGGAATTCCGCCGACATGATCAAAATGCGCATGGGTCAGCAAAATATAGTCAAGGCTCCCACCTTCACCCATACTTCGCTCAAGCTCCTCAATCAGCCGCGCGTGAACTGCTGAAATTCCGGTATCAACTACGGCGGCCAATTCGCCAAGAATAAGCAAATGCGTCGATACGCTTGTTGAAATTTGTACCACGTTTTCAGTTAATGCGCCTGAAGCCTTAATCCACATGCTTTTTCATTCTCTTGTTCAACGCCAGACAGTCCCGGCTATTTAGCTTGCAAAAGGTGTCCCTACATAGCACAAAATGGCTCTACTTGACAGCCCCACGCTCAAGACGCATTTCGGCCCAAAGCAGCCGATGATCGCTGCCTTGCGCAAATTGGCCCAAGAACCCGGCTTTAACCGCCCCCTTGTTGTCCATAAAGAGTGCCGTATCTTCCGTCCGCACCAAAATTTCATCGATCAGCGACCACTGACCCTTGTAGCGGTAACTTCCGCCGGCACAAACCGGCACCCCCTGCTCCCGGCATCGCGCAAGCAGCCCGGTCAAAACAGGTGCACGATACAAAGCGCCGGCGCAGTCCGCCTCAAGCTGCTTGTTAATGCGGCATCCGCCCCCCACAACAAACTCCTTCAGCTCGCGCTTGCCTAAGAGAATCTCCGTTGCCGCACTTCCTTCATCGCTGTTGCGGTCGCCCAGGATAATTAGCACTCCGTCATGCCGCAGCTTCTGCTGTTCCCGCAAAACAATATCACGCAACCCCGCGGCCATTTGCATGCGCAGCAGCTCAAACAGCGTACCTGATGCGTCTTTATAACTCTCCGCCTTTGATTTGAAATGCATTGTCAGGACGATCACGTTATTTACTGGCGAAGAAAGCCCTTTAACTCTTGCTGACGAGAGCGCGATCTGTAAGAGCAGTGGCCCTCGAATGAAATTATCTGCTGGTGCAAGTGGCTGGAGTTTCGGCAGACCATGATAGAGAAAATCCTGCCTGCGCACTATCCAGCCCACATCCGCGGCCACCAGAAAGCCGTTGCGGATATAGCGATCGAAACTATCTCCCGTGAAATATGCAAACTGCCTGCCTGAGGCCTTGGATAAGGCGCGCGCAATGCGGCTGAGATTACGTTTTGCTTCCCGGTGGCTCTCGCCGTAAATTTCTTGCACGGCGACGATGTCGCACGACGCTTGCCGCATGCGGCGGACAAGTGCGCGCTGCTGTTCTCTGCCCGTTTTGCGCTTGGCAGCAGCTTCGGGGTCGCCGAAGCGGTGTAAATTCTGCGAACAAACGCGCAGCACCGGGCTTTGTGCCGCGGCCGTTTCTGCGGCAGCCGGCGATGAACAAAAAAACAGAAATAATGCGAGGCACCAATAACTGAACTGCCGTCGATACACGGCCGCACGAAGGTTCGCACTTCCTCTCACCGGTTTGCGCGAAGTTTGTCGATATCTTCCGCAGACCATCGGTTGGCGCGGAGCGGATTCCGGGAATTGCGCAGCTTCCTTTCTGGTGCACCGAAGACCTGCTCCAGCGCTGCCCCCGAGTTCGAGGCCAGATTGACCCGTGACACAGCCACCGCTCCAATCAGCAGCGCGTCTATAATGTCTTGCGGCAAACCTTTTTTGTTTTTCTTCCACTTACCCCTCGTCGGAAGCTCCGTCAGTCCGGAGCCGAAAAGAACGGCTGCGGTAGCGCGCGCCGCTTCTTTCACTTCACGGCGTGCAAGCTGCCTGCCGCGCATGCCCATCAATTCTGCTTGGACCGTACGCGGGTTGATACGCCCGGGCACAATGAGTCCGGCGCTCCGCGCGGCTGATTCAAATATCCCGCGGACGCGCTCAACTTTAATCGCACTGTCCGGATTCAGCACGATCGGCGCCGGCCCTTCGCAAACCAAAATATCGCCCGGCACAAGCAGCAACTCGGCAATCAGCTCTTCCACTTCTTGCTGCAGCAGTGTGAGACGCAAGGCAAGCGCGGTGCCCGGACCCGGCGGGCAAATTAACCCCAACGCAACCGGCTCTTGCCGTGTGGCATCAAACAGCGCCCAGCCCGAGGCCGTCAGGCTCGGATCAATTGCAAGTAGTTTGCGTTTTTTCAATCCATAACCCGCCAAAGAAGAGTATCGCCGTCTGCCCGCAAATGTTGCGCAAATATCTCCGACTCCGGGACACGAACAGCGGTATACAAAAATGATATCAACAAAACCAAGTAACGACTCACGATCTTTTTTCTCTCGCTCGCCATAGTGTGCCAACTTGCAACTCGTTGGACAAGAGAGAAGCTGCCGCGGTATAATCAAATCTGGCTCTTGGCTTAGAACAAAGTGGTTTCTCGACAATAGGAACCGATACTATTTGAACGGGAACCGCCGCTGGATCTGGATGCCAGGCCTCTATCAGGCATCCGGCTTTTGCCGGTTGCCATACGTGGAAGGCAGCAAGGATCTAAATGCGTGCATACAGTGCATGCTGTGGTGCCCACTTAGCTGGGTTATGGGTTCCGCTATTGATCACAACCACTTAAGCCAGGGGCCTTTTTGGTTCAGCCTCTTCCCGTCGTAGATCCTCGCTCTTGCCATCCGCTGCGGAACCAACTAGTAACACTTAACCAAGACGCCAGTTTATACTCGATAAACCGCAGGGGGAAATTTTAGACCCCCGGAGCAAGTTAGTCGCTGCAGATGGAAGGAAGATTCTTACTTGAGCTTTACCGGCAAATGCTGCTGATGCGGCGTTTTGAAGAGGAAGCGGCCAAAGCTTATACGGAACGAAAAATCGGCGGTTTTTTGCACCTTTACATCGGTCAAGAAGCGGTAGGCGCTGGTGTAATCGGCGCCCTCCGGACTGACGACTATGTAATCTCGTCTTACCGGATTCATGCGCAGTACCTCGCGAAAGGCGGAAGCGCCAGGGCTGGAATGGCCGAGCTCTTCGGCAAGGAAACCGGCTGCGCCAAAGGCCGTGGCGGATCGATGCATTTTTTTGATCGCTCGCGCAATTTTATGGGCGGCTGGGGAATAATCGGCGAACAAGTGCCAATTGGTGCGGGATTAGCCTTTGCTTCGAAATACACTGGCGACGGGCGCGTCACCGTATGTTTCATGGGCGATGGCGCAGTAAGCATCGGACCGTTTCATGAAGGTCTCTGCTTGGCCGCGCTTTGGAAGCTCCCGGTGGTGTTTGTTGTTGAAAACAACGGTTACGCGATGGGAACACCGCTGCACCGTCAGATGTCGACCCCGGATGCATCGCTGCGCGCACTTGGTTATCCCATGGCGCGGGCAACCGTGGATGGCTGCGATGTAGTCGAGTGTCACGAAGTCGCACGAGAAGCAATCGAACGTGCTCGAACAGAATCACTGCCGATGCTCCTTGAGTTCAAGACTTACCGCTATCGAGGTCACTCCATGGCCGACCCCGGCAAGTATCGGACCAAGGAAGAAGTCGAACGGTGGAAAAAGCGCGATCCGCTGATTCTGGCACGTGAGCGCATTAAGGACGATTTTCCTGATTTAGCGCCGAAGCTTGATCATATCGCGAAAAGCGTGGAAGAAGAAATTGCCGATGCCGTGCGGTTTGCGCACGAATCGCCGGACCCTGACGTTCGCGATGTCGGACTTTATACTTATTTGGATGATTGAACGGCAGGCGGTTGAGATATGCGTGAATTAAGCATCAGAGAAGCTCTCAACGAGGCACTCGCGGAAGAAATGGAGCGTGACGAGCGTGTGTTCTTGATGGGCGAAGAAGTTGGTTATTATGACGGCGCTTATAAAGTTTCCCGCGGCCTGCTCGCACGTTTTGGTGAAAAGCGCGTAATTGACACGCCGATTGCCGAGAACGGCTTTGCCGGGGTGGGTATTGGCGCCGCGATGGCAGGACTGCGTCCTGTAATTGAGTTTATGACCTTTAACTTTTCGTTGATCGCCATCGATCAGCTGATTAACGCTGCGGCAAAGACCCTCTATATGTCCGCTGGGGCGCTGACATGTCCGATTGTATTTCGCGGAGCCGGCGGCTCCGTCCATCAGCTCGCGGCACAGCATTCGCAAAGCTTTGAGAATCTTTACGCCTATGTCCCGGGACTTAAGGTCGTAATGCCAAGCACTCCCTATGACGCAAAGGGACTGCTTAAGTCATCAATTCGCGACAACAACCCCGTAGTGTTTATCGAATCCGAGGCAATGTATAGCAGCCGCGGACCGGTTCTGGAAGAAGAGTATTTGATTCCGATTGGTTCAGCCGATATTAAAGTCCCAGGCTCTGACATCACCCTTATTTGCTGGTCAAAAACCGTGCCGGTTTGCTTGAGCGCCGCTGAAATAATGCAGGCCCGGGGAATCAGCGCCGAAGTAATTGATCTGCGCTCACTTCGACCGCTTGACGAGGAATGTGTCCTCCGTTCAGTGCAGAAAACGAACCATGTCCTTGTTGTTCAAGAATCTTGGCCCATCGCGAGTTATGGCGCATGGATCGCAAGCTGGATTATGGAGAACGCGTTTGATTTTCTCGATGCCCCGGTGCGTGTGATGTCCGGACTTGATTATCCGTATCCGTACTCCAAAGTACTCGAAGAAGCAATGCGCCCTAATACCGAGCAGGTGGCCGCAGCAGGAACTATGCTTCTCGGCATGCGGTAACGATCACTTGCACGACTCGGAGCAAACCGAATTAGTCTCATGTCGGAGTTTCTAAAACAGTTAGACTTATGGTGCAGCAACAAACAAGGACTCGCCTGCGGCGATCCGTATAATTAATGTGCAGACTGCTATAGCTGTTATAGCGCGCGAAATTGTTCACCTGTGAGCAATTTCGCGCAGTTCGGGCACCGCCATCGGCGTTGCGGCGTCCAGATACGACATTCCGGCGAATTTAGCACTGGAAGTAGCAATGGAAGCGCCTAGTAGCAATGGAAGCGCCTTAGTCCTAGTAGCAATGGAAGCGCCTCCTAGTAGCAATGGAAGCGCCTTAGTTCCGACGCATCGGCGCGCAAAGCACTCTGCCGGAAGACTGAATGTAAGCTTCCGCGACAGTCCGGCACTGAAATTTAGCTAGAGAGGTGGAAATAGCGAGTGAACAGGCACAAA
>JAKPSH010000119.1 GCA_029555385.1 Pseudomonadota bacterium | reverse complement strand
CTTCCGGGACAGGAGCCTGCGAAAGACCCTTGGCTCCGGCAATTTCACGAGACGGTTTCCAGCGATTATGCCCGCAGGACAGCGGCAATTTACGGCGCTCTCGACAAATTGGATCGCGAAAGCCCGATCGGCGTGGATTTCGCGCGGATTCGCCGGGCCGAGCAGCAGGCGCTCCTCCAGGCACAAACCCGCGAATACCTGAGCGCACATCCGGACAGCACGCAGGAGGACTGGGAACAGGCAGGACTGACCCGCCTTTATCCGGCAGCAGAACTTGAGGTGATGGCGCTTGCCCACGCCGTTGAACCCCATGTGCAGACGATCATGCTGCTTGAGACCTCCTGGGCTGCGCGCTTCGCGCAGGCCGAGAATGAGCCGGAGAAACTCGCGGCACTGAAGCGCGAGTATGAGCAAGGAGATCAGCAAAAGATTACCCAAGCCTATGCCGAACTGAGCCGGATCAAAGCTGCACGCGGGGAGCTGGCGCGTGAACTTGATGTCGATGCTTTGCGCAATCGCGTCGCCGAGGCTTGCCGCCACGCCAGAGAGCGCGCGATCGTGACTGGTTTTCTTGATGGCCTTGTTGAAAAAGGAATAGTCTCCCGTACAGAAATAATTGCCGAGCTTGCCAAAGGCAAATGCGCCACCGCGGATCGCGACGCACAAGGCAGCCTGCACGCACTTGATAAGCCTTATGATCAGATCATTTCCGCGGATGAAGCGTTGGCGTACGTCGCAAGACAACGAGCTATCGGCCTGCTGGAGCAGATGGATTGCCAAACTCAGTCATTGGCCAATCATCTGGCGCACCGCACCGGCCTGAGCGGCCGTTTCAGCCCAGACGCACCATCAATTCCCAACATACCGCAGTCCGCACTTGATAGCTTTAACCATCAATGGCAGAGATTCCGCGCGGATTTGCAGGCGCTCAGCGAGGAATACCCGGGGATGGTCGATGTTGGGAAGCTCGAGCAAATGCAGCTCTTGTCGCTTCGCCGCAAGCAAGTAATTGAATGGCTCGAGACCGCGGCAAAAAAGAAGGACTCGGACGGGGAGTTCACTCACTCCTGGGCGGAGATAGCTGAAGAGCTGCGCAAAAACGGCGGCTTTGACATTCTCCCGCCGGCCAGAGCTAAAGAATTCGTAATCAGTCTGCGCACAGCACCGCTGATTAATGAGCTGGGCGAGCTATATTTTCAAATGGGAGCGCTGATGACTCCCGCCCGCGGCAATGCCGATGCCGCAATCAAGTATGAGGCGGTAAAAGCCGAGATCCGCCGCCGGGAAGAGGCACTCAGGGTCGCCTTTCAGGGTTTTGAGGAATTTTATAAACCTGACGAGCTTCAGCCCAAACTTGCCGAAAAAGCTTACGCCGGAAACCGCGCGTATGACGAATATGCGGCAAAGGTGCGGCAGGAGCATGAAGCCGAGGCGCAAGCGCGGGAAGACGCAAAAGGCTGGGGCGCAAGAGCATGGGATGAAATCGTAAAGGCCTCGAAATCAGCGCCCAAGATTTTAGAAGCAGCCGTCGACATTACTGCCGGCAATTTATGGGGGCTCGGCAATGCCGTAGTCGCTGCTGTTCAGCTTAAGAATCCGATTGAAGCCCATGCCAACGCCGGCGCTGACTTTATTCTCGGCACCCGTTCCCTGATGAACAACTATGTCTGGGGCGGCTCGGCTCTGGGCAGCGATGAACAGCTCGCCGCAATGGGCAACTGGTCGCTGGCCATGAGCGTCAACCCGCTTGGGCACTTGGGGGCAACAGTAGTCGAACCGGTTTTTGGGATAGCGGAGCTGACCTACGATGAAACGGCGCGCGCAATCTACAATCTAGGCCAGGGAGTTCCGAAAACATATGCGGAGTTCAAGAAACTGCAGGAAGAGGATGTGCTCCTCAAAGCAGGAAAATACGGTTATTACACGTTTGAACTGGCCGGAAGCCTCGCGCTCCTCCTGGCAACGGGCGGCGGCTCCAGCGCCACACAGGGCGGGCGGCTCTCGGCGCTGCTCTACCGTTTCGGTTTGAGCGCGACAAACAGCATCCAAGGCGGCCGGGCGCTCCAGGCGCTCAGCGTTGCCGGCGGCTTTTCCGCCGTTGGCGCTGCCGGTCAGGAACTCCAAGACTGGGATAACGCGTCGTTTAGCCGCTGGGCTGAACACACTTACTCCGGGACCGCACACAGCATGCTCTTTCTCGGCGGCATGAGCGCAGGGACCCAGCTCTGGGTCCGCATGCGTTTCGGGGCGGCGCTGCCGCAGACACTGGAAGAATTTCAGCAGCTTCGTCTCGCCGATCCGGCCCGCTATCTCCGGCTCCAGCACCTGATGCGCCAAGCAATGGGTATCGGAGAAACGGTTGATTTCCTCGATGCTCAGTCCGACCTGGCGCAAGCGCTGGCCAACCTGGACCAGGTGAAAGACTGGAGGGATCTCGCCGGTGCGCTGATGATCTTGGGGGTCTCGGCGGCAGATGTTGCTGATTGGAAATCGCTTGCGGGCGGTGCCGCGCATCTGCAAGCTGACCCCACTGGCCAGGGTCAAACGATCACTTTCCCTCTCGGAGACGAAACGGCGACAGGGCGCGTCTCCGGAAACGGAAAGATTGTCTACGTCGATACAATCGAACATGTCCGTGAGATGTACCGCCAAGCACTGGAAGAGGATCTTGCCGCCCGCGAGGAATACCGCGGCAGAGAACGCACGGAAATCGCCGAGATCGCACGTCAGCAAAGCGAGAAAGTTGCCGCTTTCTATCATCCGGGGCTGAGCCAGATGATTGTACCGCAGCTCGGGCCTAACCCCACGCGAGACGAACGCATCGCCTATGCTTCGTTTATCCTCCATGAAAACGTGCATCAACAGGGCGGGTCTGAGTTAGAAGCATTTCAGGCGCAGGCCGGGTTCTTGAATAGAAATGGGTATGAACTGGATCTGAGTTCTGCGCCGCCCACGGTGCGCCGTGCAGACGGGACGCCGCGTCAAATCACAACCGCTGAGATAGAAGCGTACTTGGCCAAGCACTACGTAGACAGCGGCATTCCAGCGGCCCATACTGCGGAACTCACTGACGATCAGATCACCGGACTAATTGACGAGTTCCTCGACCCCACCCAGCAAGTCTCCCTGCAAGACCAAGCACTGCTGTACCAAGCCTTGATTCGCACGGGATGCCTGGATTTACTGAACGGTGAACAACAGCAGGACCTCCAGCTCGGCGCAGAACTGGCTCAGGAACTCGATCACCTCGAACAAGGAGGCACTTATAACGCCGGCTCGCTCACCGCACTTTATGCCCGGCTCCGCGCTTATGATGGCGGCGTGCACCTGGCAGAAGTTTCACCGGGCGTGCGCACACTGCTTGAAGCGGGAAGCATTGTGCATGCGCTGAAGGAGCAGTGTCCGCGGGCAGTAACAGCAGCCGACTCCGAAGGTGAAATGATCGATCACCTTCGCCACGTAATCAATGCCGGTCTGGAGCCAAGCAGGCTCCAGGAAAGGCTTGTGGCGCTTGGCGCACGCGGCACAGCCGAACTGCATACCCTCTCTCTCCTTGCCCGCTATGCGCTTGAACCCGAGGCGTTCAGTGTCTATACCCGTGCGCGTCTCTTCCGGGAGGTAAGCGCGTTCCAGCCCGACTCGCTGGCGTCACCAGCAGCAATTCTTGACGCTTCCTCACCTGCTTACCAAGCGCTCGGTCATGCACAGCGTGCGGTAGATACGGCTCCCTCCTGGCCGGCAGCCGAAGGCCAAGAACTGACAGAGGACGAGACCGAAGCGCGGCTTACGCTGCTTGATGAGCGGGTCGAACCTCTGACCTTGGTCGAACGCGCTGAGCTGTACTCGGCGCTGGTTCGCCACAACATGCTTGAACTTTTGAGTCAGAACGATCTGCTGCGTCTTGAGGAGTGCGCGGAACTCCAACGCTTGATCGAGGACAGCTCTGCCGTACCGCCGCCATCACTGGAAGCACGGGCGCGTCTTTCCATGCGCCTGCATGCACTCGAAGGCGATCTAATCGGTAAGACCCTTAAACAAGACGATTTGCGGTATCTCACCGCATGCGAACACGTCTACATGCTTGGCCAGACCCAGCAGGAACTTGCCCTATCGGGCAGGGCGGAGGAGCTGATTGCCGCACTCTGCTATCTTGACGAGGAAGCCTTTAAGGATGTTTCGGCCCTTGCGCAAGATATCGCCGTGCGCGGAGAGGAGGCTTTGGCGGAGATCCTCACGGCGGCAGATGCGCTGCGCTACTTCGCTTCTCCTGAGCGCTTCGACGGTCTTGCCCGGGCCCGGCTGATGGACCGCATTGCGGCCATGCCAAAGGCACCCTTCGGTATCGACTTAACCGAAGTGCTGCCAGACGAGAGTACTCCAGCGTTTCAGGCCCTTCTTGAGGCGCAGTCTCTCTTGCGCCTGGCTGAGACGACAAACCAGGGCCCGGCCCCGTTCAGCCAGGCTGACATTGAAGCGATTCTTGCCGAGTATACGGACCCGCAGGCCCAGCAGGCAGCGCGGCAGATTCTTTATCACATGTCAAAATACACAGACATCGGTGGGACGCGTCAAGAGCGGCTCCAGCTTTCTTCGACCGAGCCAGTGCTTTATGATGTGCCAACAAGCGGGCTCTTGGCGCTTCGGCTTGACCTGGTGCGGATGGGCAAGATCCGGGCGGGAAAGGTGGAAGCCGGCCAGTCCGCCGGCGCAACGCTGTATACGCCAGGCACGGGCACTGTCGGCGACTGCCTTGCTTATCTTAACAACCGCAGGCAGCTCGGCGGCTCCGGGCTCCAGCCGCACGCCCACCGGCACATGGACATCCCGACTACAACCGATATTACTCAGGCTGATTACGTGCTCGTTGATGATGCAATTCTGCACCGCCTGGAGACCGATGCAGAGTTCGCACGCGCAGTAATTGAGAATAACATAGAACTCGTGATTCCCCGCGGTTATGCTGCCGGCTTCCGGGCGGGAAATCTCCCCGGCACGGCAGCGCAGGTCCGGGATCGGCTTGGTGCGGCAATGGCGCGCTACCAAGACGCCGCGGCAAAACACGACACGGCATTGGCGAACTCGCGTGAAACTCTGGCAACACGGCTGGAGCACCTAATCGAGAGCAACGCATCAGCACAGGCAAGGTTTGCCAAGCAATTAATTCAACCTCTGCTAGATATTGCGGCAGAAGACGCTGCCGCAAACGGCATCTCACTCAAGCTGGCATTAGAGAGGCTCGTTAATGATCGGAGCCGGCTAATTGCGGCATTTAACAAGCTCAACGACACAGATTACGACTCTAGCAGCAAGCTGCCGCCTGCGGCGCTCGGCGACTTTCGCAACGCCGTGAACCTGCTTTCCAGCGCCCAGGGCAAAGCACAGGACAACGCCGCGGCGCTTGATGACGCACTGGCTGGCAGCATACGTGAGCGCATATTGCAGAGGCTGGGCGCGGTGGTCCCCGGATTTGAAGCAAAATGGGACAGCGCGCAAAGACTCTGTCTAACGCCTGATGTTCCGTCCAATCCCATTACCGCTGATTCTGTTGCCAGACAACTGAACGGCCACCGGCATCCGCCGGTGGAGCAGGTATTCGAGCGCCTTGAGCACCTATTGCTTGAAGCGGCTGAGCGTCAGAGCTTGGCCCTTGATACCAGGACTCTTACTTTACTTAGTCAAGCCATCGCCCAATCAGCGCGGGTTTACGATACGCGTGAAACAGCGCAGGCTCTCCGGAACCTGCATCAGGCGATAGAAAAAAAAGCCACAGAGATTGCAAAGGCGCAGGGCCTTTCACGCAGCGACGTGGATGTTTATTATGTGCTCGCCGCCGGCGAGAAAAGTCCGCAAATGATCGGAAACATGTATCGCGATGTTAATGGTATTCCGCCAGAACGGATTGTGACCCCTGGGGAATTTTTAGAACTCAGAAAGAAGCGCGCGGCCGAGGGCGGAAATCCCAACACGCTTGTTCCGGTAGTGCTTGATGACATGGCCGCAACCGGCGCAAGCCTTCTCCGCTTCGGTGCGCATACACTGGACGGCCCGGATTGGAACATCCGTAATCTCACTGAAGCGCGAGCGTTTTTTAATCTGTTCAAAGAAGAAGGAGAAGAACGTCCATTGATTATTGCTACGCTCGCAACAACAACACGAGCGAGACGCAAGTGCGAACGTCTGCTCAACGGACCGCTGATGGGTTTTGTCTATCTTGAACAGACCGTACCCATCAACCAGACAACGGCATTCAAGCAGATAGAGCCGGCCGAACTGCGCGAAAAGCTGATCGCCATGCTCGGCCGTTCCCGCTATGGCAATATGCTCACGGCTATTCATTTTCCTTACGGGGACACTAACACTAATGCCGGGTTCTGGCAGGATGCGGTTGAGGCGTTTATTTTACCTGCTCCCTCGGCAGTGAACCGTTCTTTCGGCCACCGGGGGACACCCGGGGAGACGCACAACAGCGGGCATTAAATGCCGTGGAGCCGATGACAAAAACCAGGTCACCTGAGCATCCACGGGTCTACGAAGAAGCGTCGATACGCCGGACGTAGTCAGCCGCTCCACGGATGGAAAGCTGTTCTTCGGCCTGCGCGATAGCTTCTCGCAGAGCTTGACAAAGCTGCGCCTGACGCCGGTCGGCGCTGAGGCGGCTTTCGATGCGGATCAGCGCATCATGCGCGAGAGCTTGCAGTTTGTCCGCGGGATCCCGCGGCAGATCTGCGCGCCGCGCATGCTCCGAGATTTTCTGCAGCAAGCGAATCTCGCGCCGGTCATCGCTCTCCTCAGCAGGATCCTCCGGAAGAAAGTGGGCAACTCCCGGCAACTCATCATCTGAAGCCAGATGAAGAAGCGCCAGGTGAACCGTCCGGTCTCGAACTTCGGCGGCGAGCCTCGGACCGGCGCGAATTCGCGCGAGGCAGAGCATGAACAGCTCCTCCAACAGCGCATTCAGTTCTTGCGCCTGTTCCGGTGCGAGGGTACGCGCGATAAGCCGCATCTGCAGCAACTCGGGAAAGGCAAGCGACATTGCCTGCAGTTCCTGCTGTGTTACCCGATGAATGTACATCTGCCACCTCCTTTCTAGGGCAGCTCTTCGAGCGCTCCACAGCATGTCCTGCGCAGGGCATGCTGTGGAGCGCTCGAAGATTTTGCTAAAGACTTCTTCAGCAACCCGCGAAAGCGGCGCTGCCGAAAGAAAGCAGCAACCGTAAAAAAACATGTAGTCATCAGCCCCCTCGGCGCAGTCCAACAACTACGCTGAGAAGGCCATCGTCTTCCTTCCCAAAGTCTAAATATAAGGAGCGAAGCTCAGCCCGAGAACCAGGCCGCCACAATATACCATATTCTTAATGCGAAAATAACCGTCGGGCTGTAGTTACATTCAACTTTGGCCGCTTATGCCAACATTACTAGGAGACAATATTAAATCATCAATAATCGTAGCATATTACAAATAAGGGTGACACAATCTGATCACTCAATCGGACCGCAAGGTTGCACAGTCTAACCACAATCTGCCGCAAGATAGAGCACGGAATCTCGCACTGAGAATTGCTTAATTTACCCGCCTCAGGTAAAACCTATGTATTCAATCGGTTTTCTATGTTCCAAGAAAGGAACCAGGTTCCATGAACGCAGTAGTATTGGCGGCTGCTCCGGGGGTGATCAACATCTCCTCGCGGAGCCGCTATGAGGCGGGGAAGATTTGTTCGAACTTCGCACAGACACCTTTCCGTTTCACGCTGGATGCGAGCGCTTGCGCGCTGCTTCGGCTTGAGCGGGTTGCGCCCAGCGGACTGCTGCTTCCCGCCGGCTCCGTTGAGGGGCTGGTGCAGGGTCTGAAGATTGCAGACGCAGCAGAGCAGATTCGCGTCTTCGCACTCTCCGGCGCTGAAGCAAAGAGTGCTGGACGAAGCGCACCTCAATCTGTGGGGGAGCGGATGGTCTATGTGCGAGGAGTGCCCTTCGGCTACAAGTCGCCTGAACACCGGGCGCTGATCGAATGGGCCATCCGCCAGAAGTTCGGACAAAACGAAACGGCGCGGCAGGCGCTTCTCTGGACTGGTGAGGCGACGTTGACACACAACCTAGGCAAATTCGACCCGAAACCCGGGAAAACATCGCTGCCGAAGGAAGTGTTCATCCGCATCCTGACCGAGATGCGAAGCGTGCTCTTCGGAAGAACGCTGGGCAAGACGTTCACCCAGGTGTTGGAAGAGATCAACACCGATGCAAACGCCGAAGCTCAATACTACGCGGAGGCGGTTTGAGGCACAGGTTCTCCGGTCAACTCACGGCGAGGCATTCCCTCCGGAATGTCTCGCCGCTTACAATAAGTCCTAAATTGAGCTTACGAACAAAAAGCTCTGCCAGGCGAGAACGCCTGCCCCAAAAAAGCGAATAATCACGCGGCGAACTTTTCCCGCATCTCCTCCATCCGCCCGGCGGCGATGGCGCAGCGGATCTCGGCCATCAGGCGCTGGTAATAGTGCAGGTTGTGAATCGAGGCCAATGTAACGGCAAGCACTTCTTTGGCGTGGACCAGATGCGCAAGATAGGCCCGCGAGAAATTCCGGCAGGTATAACAATCGCACTCCGCATCAACTGGCTGTTCATCGCGGCGAAACTCCTGGTTGCGGATATTGATGTGCGCCGTGCCGCTGTATAGCCGCCCGAATCTCGCGCTTCGCGTGGGGATGACACAGTCAAACATATCCACGCCGGCACATACCGCCTGCACGATATCCGCAGGCGTGCCGACTCCCATCAAATACCTCACTTTATCCGCCGGCAGCCTCCCGGTGCAAACCGCCGTCATCCGCTCGCGAAGCTCTGCCGGCTCCCCGACACTCAAGCCCCCGATGGCATAACCGTCAAAGCCCACCTCGATCAGCTCGTCACACGAGCGAAGACGAAGCCCTTCGAAGAACGCTCCCTGCACGATGCCAAACAGCAGCGCCTGGGCCTTACTCCGCGCCGCTTTGCAGCGTTTCGCCCAGTTCAAACTGCGCTGCCACGACTGCGCTGCCCGTGCTTCGTCAACTCCGAACTTCAAGCACTCATCCAGCACCATCATGATGTCTACGCCCAAGTCTTCTTGGATCGCAATGGCTCGCTCCGGGGAAAGACTCACGCTCGCGCCGTCGATGTGCGACTGAAAAACCACTTCCTCATCACTTACTTTGCGCAGCGCCGCCAAACTGAATACCTGATAACCGCCGCTGTCCGAAAGAATCGGCCCGTCCCAGGCCATAAACTTATGCAGCCCGCCCAGCTCGCGCACAAGCTCCGCCCCCGGGCGCAAATGCAAATGGTAAGTGTTGGCCAAAATAATCTGCGCACCCACTTCACGAAGCTGCTCCGGCGTCACCCCCTTTACCGTGCCCTGCGTGCCCACGGGCATAAAAGCGGGAGTTTCAAACACCCCGTGCGCCGTAGCGAGAGCTCCGCTTCGCGCCGCGCCGTCCCGCGCTTTAATTTCAAATTCACCGATTTGCATCTTGTGCTCCGCCGGACCGTTCAAGCAGCATGGCATCACCGTAACTTAAAAACCGGTATTCCCCGGCTAGCGCATGCTCATAAATTCGCCTGATATTTTCCTGGCCGATAAACGCCGCAACCAAAAGCAGATGGGTTGAGCCCGGCTGATGGAAGTTCGTAATCAAAGCATCGACCACGCGAAAGTCATATCCGGGCTTGATTAAAAGCTCTGTTTCAGCGCCGAAGTCCTCCCGCGTCTGGGTGCTGAAGAAATCTCCCGCCCGGGCGGCACTTTCCAGCGCCCGTACCGTGGTCGTCCCCACAGCGACGATCCGGCGGCCTGCAGAACGCGCTGCACCAATCGCACGCCGCGTTTCATCCGGCACACAGTATGCCTCGCGCATCATGGCGGGTGAAGTCAGCTCTTGGCTCTCCACGGAAAGAAAACTCGCCGGCCCGACGTGCAAGGTTATAAAGCGCTGCTCAATGCCTCGCGCACTAAGTCCGGCCAGCAGTTCTGCGGTAAAATGCAAGCCCGCAGTCGGCGCGGCAACCGAACCCGGCGCCTGCGCAAAGACGGTTTGATAAAACTCACGGTCAGATTCATCGGCATGGCCTTTGCGGATATACGGCGGAATGGGCATGGTCCCGTCCCGCCATAGCGCATCCAGTGCCGCCGCAGAGCTGTCTATCTCCAGCCGCACCCGGCGCCCGTCAGCCGTCCGGCCCTCGACCACCGCATCAAACCGCTCACTGAGCCGGAGCACGTCCCCGGTCTTAAGACGTTTCGCCGGACGGCACATCGCCTCAAACCGCAGCCTCTCTGTGGGAGAAACAGAATTGACCCGCTGAACAAGCAGCACTTCCACTTGGCTTCCACTGCGCAGAACTTCGGCAAAAAACCGGCACGGGAGAACCCGGCTGTTGTTAAGCACGAGCAGGTCGCCATCTCTCAGCAATTCAGGCAGGTCTGCAAAGAACCGGTCGATAACCCGCACCGGGGCGACTTGCTCACAGCACGCATGCAGCAAACGCGAGGATGACCGCCCCGCCGTCAGGCCGGCAGGCCTCTGCGCGATGCGCTGTGGCGGCAGATCGTAAACAAACACCTCATCCGCACAAACACACACCGCTTTTGCCATGTTCTACTGCTCCAAGGGCATATCGGTACTGCCGCAAAATGCAGCCCCTGCTGCGCATGAGAGATTTTGGCTGCGACTTCGCCGGCGCGTTCGTTGCCGACTACTTCATTCCCGGAATAAAGCACTTAATCAAGTCAATCGGAATCGGGAACAGCGTCGTCGAGTTTTTCTCTGTAGCAATCTCGCGAAGCGTCTGCAGGTAGCGCAACTGCAGCGCCTGCGGATACTCGCCGATAATTTTTGCCGCATCGGACAGCTTCTGCGCGGCCTGAAATTCACCTTCCGCGGCGATGACTTTCGCGCGGCGCTCACGCTCTGCTTCTGCCTGTTTGGCCATCGCGCGCTGCATCTCTACGGGCAGGTCGATGTGTTTGATTTCCACCATGGAAACTTTAATGCCCCATGGATCGGTCGCCGAATCAAGAATTTCCTGCAGGCGCATGTTGATAGCTTCGCGGTTCACCAGCAGATGGTCAAGTTCGGCCTCGCCGCAAATGCTGCGCAGCGTGGTCTGCGCAAGCTGGCTTGTGGCATAAAGGTAGTTCTCAACTTCGTTGACGGCCTTATTCGCTTCCATGACACGGAAGTAGACCACGGCGTTAACCTTGACCGAGACGTTGTCCCTGGTGATTACATCCTGGGGCGGCACATCCATGGTGATCGTGCGCGTGTCCACACGGCGCATCCGCTCAACAAGCGGAATCAAAAGGACCAGACCCGGTCCGCGCTGCTTGACCAGACGGCCCAGGCGAAAGACAACGGCACGTTCATATTCATTTAAAATCTTAATCGCGTTGGTCACGATAACGAGAGCTATGATTCCCGCTAATACAATAGGTGCTGGCATGGTATTTTTCTCCTATGTTTCTCTAAATCATCTTCATTTTAGCAGTTCAGGCTTTATCTTCTTTGGACAGCTCAACTAAAAGCTGCAGTCCTTCCTCAGCGGCGACAACCCGGATTCGTTCTCCTGCTTGCGGCGTACCACTCACGCAGCGCGCTTTCCAGATCTCACCGTTAACTTCCACCTTGCCGCGCGACTGTCCCCCGGAAGCATCCGGTGTAAAACCCACCTTCACCGTACCCGCTTTGCCGGCCATACCCTCCTGACCGGTGGTAACCTTGCGCTGCGTGGCGCTGATCGCCAAATAAATCACTGCAAGCAGCAGCGCACCGACGATGCCGGCCACGCTGCCGATGAGACCCTTATCTACGCTGAATCCATCGACGCTCCAGACTAATTCTGTATCCACAAAATAAATCGCTCCCAAGATCAAACAGACAATTCCCGATGCGCCCCAGATGCCGAATGACGGCATGAACAACTCCACAGTAAAGAAAACTACACTTAGCACGAGAAGCGCCACACCGCCGAGACTTATCGGCAGCACTTGGGCCGCAGTCAGCGAAAGCACGAGGCATATTGCACCAAAGATGCCGGGAAAGATCGCCCCCGGATGATAGAGTTCGATACCCAGGCCCAGCATCGCGCCTAAACCCAGCAATATCGCCACATTCGGGTCAGAAAGCACGTTGACTACGCGCTGCTTGAAACTCATCGGCACGCTCTCCCGCGGCGCACCGGCCAAACCCGCCAGTCTCTTCTCTTCGTCACCGATTTTCACCTGGCGCTCTTCGAGTTGACGCAGCAAGTCATCGACGTCACTTGCAATAAAGTCGATTATCTTTTCATCAAGCGCCTGACGATCCGTCACGGAAACGCTCTCGCGCACAGCTTTCTCGGCCCACGCGGCATTCCGTCCGCGCTGCTCGGCAATGGCTTTAATCAGCGAAACAGTGAAGTTCTCTACCTTTTCACCCATCTTGCCTTCCACATCGCCGCCCGTGCCCATCACCGGGTGCGCCGCACCGATGGTCGTGCCCGGCGCCATTACCGCGAAATTGGCCGCAAGTGTCACGAATACTCCTGCCGAGGTCGCGCTGCCGCCGCGCGGAGAAACATAAACCACTGTCGGAACTTTCGCTTCGAGCAGGCTCTCCACCATCTTCTGCATCGATGTAAGGAGGCCGCCGGGAGTATTCAGTTGCAGCACAAACAGCCGGGCGTTTCGCTGGGCCGCATAGGCCAAGGAAGTCTTCAGATAATCATCCGCTGCCGGGTTAATCGGCCCATCGATTGTCACCGTCACCACGGGACGCGCATCATCGGCGCTCCATGCCGGCTTGTGCTGCAGCGCAGCTCCCAGCAAAAACAATGAGAGCAGCGCTCCTGCCAGGCTGATGCTCAAGCCCCGCCGCGCGTTGCCGCGCAGCGCATACCATGCTTTTCTTGCACAAAATCGCTCCATCATGCACCATCCTCACTCTTTACTTTCCTTACCAGTCCTACCTCGGCCATAACCGCCTGCAAATCCTCCCAGAAGTCACGCTTGGCCGCCGGGTTACGCAGCAAGTATGCCGGATGAAACGTGGGCATCACACGCACGCCGCGCCACGAAAGCCATTTGCCGCGCAGTCTGGTGATGCCGCCCGGCTCTCCGCAGAGCGCCATTTGCGCAGGCGAGCCCAGCGCGACAATAACCTTCGGCTGCAAAAGCTCAAGCTGGCGGAATAGATACGGCGTGCAGGCCTTGGCTTCATCAGGCGCCGGCGTGCGGTTCCCCGGAGGGCGGCACTTGACCACGTTGCAGATATAAACGTCTTCCCGGCGCAAGCCCAGCCCTTTGGTGATTGCCGCAGTAAGCAGCGCACCTGCCTTGCCGACAAACGGCTCGCCAATACGATCCTCGTCCGCTCCCGGCCCCTCGCCCACAAAGACAATCGGCGGGTTAGTCTTGCACCCAGTGCCAAATACAACTTTATTTCGGCCCTCACAAAGACGGCATTTGCGGCAGCCCTGCGCCAGCTTTTCCATCTCATCTAAACCAAGCCCCGCGTATTCACCGGATGCTTCGCTATCCTTCGGTTCATCGTGCACCACAGCACCAAAGATCTCCCCGGCACTGAGCGCTAATTCTTTATGCGGCCGCCCGGCAGCGGCAGCCGGCTCAGTCTCCGGCGCAGTATCCGGTTCAGCCGCCGGCGTCATCTCCGGTGTTGTACTGCGGGGGACACCTTCAATACCCATGGCCACAAGATGCTGCTTGAGTGCATCAAGCAGCCCCGGCAGGTCCAGTTGTGCAGGTTCTTGAAAATCACCAGCCACGGCTCAAACCTCCAAAACAGGCACACGCTCAAGCCGGAGCACGCATTCGAGTTCCTCGATAATCCGGCTTGTCTCCGCCAAACGCCCCGTGGCATGCCAGCCGCAGGCCAGCGTTCCCTCCTCCGGGCCGACAAAGCGCACACCGCGTTCTTTTAGTACGCTTACGTTTCGCTGGGTAGCGGGATGCCGCCACATATTGACATTCATCGCCGGTGCCATAATCACCGGCGCCTGCGCGGCAAGCAGCAACGTGCTCGGCGCATCATCGGCCAGACCGCAGGCCGCTTTAGCAATTAGGTTGGCTGTAGTCGGCGCAGAGAGCACCACATCAGCTCCGTCAGCAAGCTTGATATGATTAATCTCTGACTCGCGGTCGAGCTCGAACAAGTCAACGACAACCGGGTTTGCGCTTAAAGTCTGCAAGGTAAGCGGTGTGATGAACTCCGTGGCCCTTTTGCTCATCACGACACGCACTTCCATCTCGCGCTTGATCATTTCGCGCACGATCTCCGCGCTTTTATAGGCGGCAATGGAACCGCCAATCAAATAAGTCACACATGCACCACGGCTCATGGGGATCTCCTTTACTGCGCCTTACTGCCCGCGCACAAACGGGTTTGTCTTCTTTTCGCGCCCGATTGTCGTATTCGGCCCGTGCCCGGACAAGACAATGGTCTCAGCGGGCAGCACGAAAATTTTCTCACGGATACTGCGCGTGAGCTCTGCGCTGTCTCCTCCCGGTAAATCCGTGCGTCCGACTGAACCGGCAAACAGCACATCTCCCGCAAAAAGCAGCGGCCCGCTGCCGCGCTCTTCGTCATCCCAGTCGGTCCGTTCAAGCAAGTAATCACACGCGGGAAAGTAGAGCACAATATGCCCCGGGGAATGGCCGGGAGCATGAAACAACTGCAACGGCACCGAGCCAAGAGTGAGCACCATCGCATCTTCGGCATAAATGTCCGGCTCCGGCACAGTATCAAACTCACCTGCGCTCAAACCGAAAAACAGCGGCTGTTCGCGAAGTCCAGCGCGCATCCGGGTCTCGGCAACATGAGCAACCAATTTGGGACGCGCTCGGCCGTCCAACTGTGCACGGCTCAAAAGCTCCTCGACTTTTCCACCGTGGTCCATGTGCGCATGAGTGAGAAAAACGAAATCCAAACGCGAAGCGGACCCCCCGAGCGCAGCGATGATATCTTTGACACCGCCGCCGGGGTCAATCACGGCTTGGGCGCCTGTGGCATCGTCGGTCATTACCCGCGCATTCTGCTCAAAAGGCGTCACGGAAACTGTTTTTACGATGAGCACCGGTTATTTATTCCCGAGTTTCGCACTGCGTTCTTATGCTTGAATTGCTTAGATTAGGTTATAAATCAAAGCCGCCATTTATGGAAATTCTCTGCGGGGCCTGTCGCATAAATGGGCTCCGTCAAGGGTGGTGAAACCGGTAGTTATAATGCTATTAAGCAGCCTTACCATATGACGACCAGCGAAAAAGAAATAAATGATCAGGCGCAGGAAGCTGAGCACGGCGTGCCAGAGGACGATTATGCCTTCCTCCGGGGAACCGTGGTGCGCGTCACTTACCACAACCAAGATTCCGGTTTTGCCGTAATTAAGGCGGAGCCAGAGTCCGGCACGCGCGATCCGCACAATACTTCCTCCGCCTTGGCCACGATCGTCGGTCCGGTTCCGCCGACGATTGCCGCCGGCACGTGCTTTATTGCGCGGGGCGAATGGCAGACCCATCCAAAGTTTGGGCGGCAGTTTCGCGCGCGCTCCGTTGTCGAGGCTGACCCGACAGGCATTGAAGCGATTGAACGCTATCTCGGCTCGGGCGCCGTCAAAGGCTTCGGCCCTGTGCT
Organism: Pseudomonadota bacterium; assembly: GCA_029555385.1. GTDB lineage: Bacteria > Bdellovibrionota_C > UBA2361 > SZUA-149 > SZUA-149 > JAKPSH01. Next base: position 2,165 of record JAKPSH010000119.1, on the reverse strand, counting down.
TGCCGAGCGCGTAATGAAGCTTTTCGGCGACAAAGCGCTGGAAATTATCGACCTGCACCCGGAGCGCCTGCTCGAAGTGCCCGGCATCGGCAGCCGCAAGCTCGAAGAAATCCGCGAGGCCTGGCAGAAGAAACGCTCCGTGCGCGAGGTCATGCTGTTTTTCCAGAATCACGGCATCAGCATCAATCTCGCCCAGCGCATCTTCAATGCTTACGGCGAGCGGGCCATTGAAGTCGTCACGCGCAATCCGTATCTGCTTGCGCGCGATGTCTGGGGCATCGGCTTTCAGACAGCGGATGCGATCGCCCGGGCACTGGGCACGGATCCGAAAGCCCGCGAGCGCATTATCGCCGGCATCAGCTACGTGCTCCAGCAGGCGAGTGACGACGGCCACTGTTTTTTGCCGCGCGATGTGCTGCTGACCAAAACAGCAAGTCTGCTTGTACTTGATGAGGAGGAACTGCTCAGCAGCGCGCTGGCTGACGCCGAACTTCGCGCCGACGTAGTGCGTGAAGACACCCGCATCTACCTGCCCAGTCTCTGGCAGGCGGAAACTCAGCTTGCACACTGCATTGCCGAACGGCTGCGCTCGTGCGCCCGACCGCTGCCGGCGATCGCGGCGAAGTTTGTCCATTCCGTCTGCGAACAGGCGCAGCTCGGACACGCGCCGAGCGGCGCCGCGCCCTCTCCGGGAAACCGCGATGCGGTCATCCGGCTTTCCGAACAGCAGAAGCAAGCTGTGCACCTGGCCGCGGACAGTTCAATGATCATCGTGACCGGCGGGCCCGGCTGCGGCAAGACTACGGTAGTGCGCGTCATGGCGCAGATGCTGCGCAAAGCCGGCTTGCAGGTCAAGCTATGCGCCCCTACGGGACGCGCCGCGCAGCGCCTGGCCGAGCTATGCGGCATGCCGGCATCGACCATTCATCGCCTGCTCAAGTACGATCCGGTCGCGCGCGGCTTTCAGCACGATCCGAACAACCTGCTCCCGCTCCAAGCGCTAATCGTCGATGAATGCTCAATGATTGACGTGCCGCTCGCTGCGGCGCTCCTGCGGGCAGTTCCGCCCAGCGCGCGCATCATTCTGGTCGGCGACGCCGATCAACTGCCTAGTGTCGGCCCCGGGCTGTTCTTCAATGACCTGCTGGATGTGCAGCAAATTCCGCGCGTACGCCTGACGGTGCTTTTCCGCCGCGCCGAAGAGTCGCTGATTACCAGTATCGCACACCAAATCAACTCGGCCGTTGTGCCGGAAATTCCCGAGCCTGATGGCGCAACCAAGAGTGATGCTTATTTCCTCCCGGCGTCCGATGCCGAGAACGCAGCCGCACTTGTGGAGCGTCTGGTCGTCGAACAGATCCCCAAGAAATTCGGCTTTCGCGGCACGGACATTACGGTGCTGACACCGGTCAATCAAGGAGTGCTCGGAGTTCAGGCGCTTAACCGCCGTCTGCAAGAGCGGCTGGTCCCGCCCCTGCCCGGTCTGCCGCGAGTAACCGTCGGCGAGTTGGAGCTGCGTCACGGCGACAGGGTCATTCAACGGGTCAACAACTACAACATCCACCCCGCGGGTGTTTTTAATGGCGATCAGGGTGAAGTAGTCGGCGTCGACGCCGAATCGCGGAGTATTTTTATCCGCCTTTGGGACGGCCGCGAAATTCAATACGATGCTGATGCGCTTGACGAGCTCGACCTGGCCTACGCGCTCACTATTCACCGCTCCCAAGGCTCGGAAGTTCCTGTGGTCGTGCTGGCCCTCCATGATTCGCACAACATTATGCTTGAACGCCAGTTGATTTATACGGGCGTCACCCGCGCCAAACGCCTCCTTGTCGTCGTCGGCACAAGACGCGCCCTGGCCATTGCTGCCAAACGCAGCCGCAGCAAACGGCGCTATTCCGAGCTTGCCGCAAAGATTAGCGGGGGCTAAGCGCAGCGAGGGTTTGCTTCGCTTTGCGGGACCGTGTTTTTCCTGTCCAGTGGCTTCGCCCAGAGCGATGCTGCCGGATGCTATAGGCGTGACTTTTTTTACCCGGCACAACCCTTTGCCTCCCTTCGCTGTCGGGCGCTTAGCCGCGATATCTCACAAGGCGATATCGCGGCTAGGTAAGTTACGCGAAAAGGCCCGTCCTTGGGCCTTTTCGCGCTGCTCCAAACTGTGTCGG
>JAKPSH010000285.1 GCA_029555385.1 Pseudomonadota bacterium | reverse complement strand
AAGCTGTCGGATATCGTCTGCTGTGAATACCGCCGTCACACTGTCATCTTCAGCTTGACAAACGGCGAGGAAGTGCTCAGCCGTACTATTCGGGAGAGATTTTCCGAATATAGCTCGCCAATTTTGAGGGACAGGCATTTTCTGCAATGCCACACCTCGTTTGTGGTCAATATGCGTCGGGTGGAGCGTTTCGCCAAGGACAGCTTCACACTGTGCGGCGGCAAAACCGTTCCCATTGCGGCCAAGCAATACCCCGTCGTGCGCGATGCGTACATGGACTACCTGATGGCAAAGGGGGAACGACGATAATCCAATACCTTCCCAGCTTTCTGCGGGCGGCGATCTCCACCACCGCTAATGTCCTGCTGATGGTGATGCTTTTGCAGCCGAAGTATTCCAAGAAGATCACGCTGCTAACCATGCTCGGCATTCTTGCAGCCGATTTGGGCACGGCAATTTACTGCTATCTCAGCGGGAACTTGACCTTGCTTTCAAAACTTGACATTGTGCTGTTTGCGGTTCTGTGTTTCGCAGTACGGCCGCTGTTCAAAGACACCTTTATGCAGTGGCTGTTTTCCTATCTCACCGTCCAGAATATCAGCGACGCCGTCATTATCCTCAGCTTCATCGGCTCAAGGTCCCTGCCTTATCCCGCCTACGCAAATTCGCTGCTGCGCGTGATCCTGTTCGGCGCTTTTCTGCTGATTTTGTCGCGCTATGTGCGTCCGCTGTATAGGCAGGCGGTGAAGCATTGGACGGCGTACTTCGCCGTTGCGCTGGCCCTTTACGTCACTTTCAACTACTATGTTCTGTCTTCGGACGACATTGTCGTTACCCTGACGGAGCAGGCGGTGCCGCTGATTCTGGTAATCATCATCGGACTCGCCGCCTACGGCTCCATTTTCCTGTCTCTTGAGCATCTCCAGCGCGAGTTCCAGGTCAAGAAGGAAAACCAGAAAGTGCAGGCGGAGCGGGAATACCTGCGACTGGCTGCGGGCAATATGTCCCGGCGCTTGGCGCTTATGGAAGAGATGTCGGCGCAGAACAGCCGCGCCGCCCATGACCGCCGTCACTTCAACAATGTGCTTCTGGAGCTTTTGGAGCAGGGGAAAACCGGCGAGGCTGCCGTTTTGCTGCAAAGTCAAAATCGAGCGGCGCCAAAACTCAGCAGGGTCTATTGCGAAAATCCCGCCGTCAACGCCGCCGTCTGCCACTATGCGGGTCTTGCGGAGCAGGCGGGCATACCGGTAGATATTGCGCTGGATATCCCCGGCAATGTGAATGTGGACGCGCTGGAGCTTTCCATGGTGGTTTCAAACCTGATGGAAAACGCTATTCAGTCCTGTGAAGGTCTGCCGCAGAATCAGACCGCCTATCTCCGCTTCACCTGCCGAAGCGTGGGGCGGCTGCTACTGGAGATGGAAAACCCATGTGCCGAGGGCACTGTGCTTGACGAAAGCGGCTATCCTGTCGCCTGCGGGGAAGGCCACGGCATCGGCAGCAAGAGCGTCATCGCCTTTGCAAGAAAACATGACGGCGAGCTGATCTACAAAATCGAAAACGGTGTTTTTCGGGTGCGCCTTCTGGTGTGACAATACGGCAATTTCTGCTAGGCAGGAGTTAATCTAAGAGAATGTGCGAGTCTTTTTAAGTGCAAGAATGAGCCTTTTAAGTGTAAAGGCTCGTTCTCTCTTTTTTCGGGGTTATTCTTGGGGTGGAACTCTACGAAATATCATTGAGTTATTGGAGGAAATGGCCATGAAAACAAGAGTGCTCTCTTTTCTGCTGGCGTGCTGCATGGTGATTTCTTTGGCGCTGCTCACCGCCCCATGCTCGTCGAATACCGGCGCATCAGTCTCAAACGCGCCCAAGGGCGCCGCAGCTTTGTGGAATGCCGGCAACACAAGAGACAAGATTGTCGTCATAAGCGATATCCACCTCGGCATCGATGACAGCTATGCCGAAACGGTGAACAACCGTTCACTGCTTATCGATTTC
>JAKPSH010000115.1 GCA_029555385.1 Pseudomonadota bacterium | reverse complement strand
CTTGGTCGGGGAGCTGGTTATTGCCGAAGCGATGATGACCCGCAATCCGGTCATTGCTCAGCATGAAGATGAAACGGTGGAAAGGGCTGTGCACCAGCTCAGGCGCGTCTCGCGGGACTTGCAGGATGTGGCCATGTCGGTGCGGATGATTCCGCTTGCGTCCACGTTCCAGCGCATGATCCGCCTGGTCCATGACCTTTCGCAAAAGTCCGGAAAAAAGGTCAGTCTGCAGCTCCAGGGCGAAGAGACAGAAGTTGATAAGACGGTAATTGAGCAAATAGGCGATCCCATAGTGCATATCGTGCGCAATGCTATTGACCACGGCATCGAATCTCCAGAGGAACGGTCGCGTGCGAACAAACCGGATACCGCTTCATTGATTATCGAAGGGCGCCATGAAGGCGGCGAAGTCTGGATTTCCATCCGGGATGACGGCAGGGGCCTCGACCGCGCGAAAATTCTCGCCAAAGCCATTGAGCGGGGCTTGGTCAGCGGAGATGGAAGCGAACTCAGTGATACCCAGGTATTCCGTCTGATCTTTGAGCCCGGGTTCTCTACAGCCGAGAAAGTTACTGATATTTCGGGACGCGGCGTGGGTATGGATGTGGTAAAGAAAAATATTGAAAAAATAAAGGGCCGCGTCGATATACAGAGTGTTCCGGGAAAAGGGGCCAGTTTTATCCTGCGTATCCCGCTTACCCTGGCGATTATCGAGGGTATGCTCGTGCGCGTCGGTGACGGCAGGTACATTGTGCCGTTGCTGGCAATACGGGAGTCGGTACATCCCGAGGCGGGGCAGATCACGGTCACCCCTGAAGGAGCCGAGCTGATCCGGGTGCGTGATGATTTTTTTCCCGTTGTGCGCATCCACCGGTTGTTTGGAAAAACGCCCCAGTACACCGAGCTGCACCAGGGAATTATTATTCTCGTGGATTTTGAAGGTAAGACGATTGCGCTTTTTGTCGACGAAATTCTGGGGCAGCAGGAAACGGTAATAAAAGGGCTTTCCGATTATGTGGCGCAAGCGCGCAGCATCTCGGGCTGTACGATTCTCGGCGATGGCGAGGTGAGTCTGATCCTTGATATTGGCGGTATCGCGCAAGCTGTATAGGCAAAGAGAGAGAGGGCCGGCAGAGCGTCAGATGACAAAGAAAACTGGGGTTAACAAAGAAACGAAAGCTGGAGGAAATATGGCACAGGCAGCAGACAAGAACCTGCTTGAGGAATTGCTTGACGACGAAGACGAGGATACACAGCGCGACCGCTATCTCACTTTTCGCCTGGGCAAGGAAGACTACGGCATCGAGATCGCGCACGTTACGGAAATCGTCGGTATTCAAAAGATCACGGAAGTGCCGGATATGCCGAGCTTTGTCAAGGGCGTGATCAACCTCCGCGGACAAGTCATCCCGGTTATCGACGTGCGCGTGCGTTTTGGTATGGAGCCGCGCGATTACGATGACCGCACCTGCGTCGTTGTCGTCAAGGTGCGCGAGACAAGCATCGGTTTAATTGTGGACACGGTCTCTGAGGTTCGTGAGATCCTGGGAGAGAACGTCTCGCCGCCGCCGAAAGCCGCGAGCGGAACGAGCGGACGCTATATTCTGGGCCTGGGCAAAGTCGGTGAGGAAGTAAAGATTCTTCTCGATGTGCAAAAACTGCTTTTCGAAGATGAGCTTGCTGTGCTCAGTGCGTAGCGTCGATTGAAAATTCATTACCCTCAGATACTAAATACAACCGTACCGGAAGGACTGAGTTCATATGAAGCTTAAAACCAAACTAGTCGGCGGCTTTATTATTTGTGCGTTAATCACTTTGCTGGCCGGCGGCGTTGGCTATCTTTACATCGGCCAACTGCGAGACCATATTCATGAAATTGTTGCTGAGCAACTGCCCGCGCTTGCCGCCGTAACCGAGGCAACGGTCAGTCTAGAGGAACTGGCTGCGGCGCTAAACCAAGCGGCAAATCCAGTGCTTGATACCGATGAGTTTAAAGAGATGCAAAGCCGGATAGAAGAAAAACGTGCTGAATACCGCAAGGCGCAGGAAGCTTACGCATCCACGGCGCGAAGCAGCGAGGAAGAAGCAGTGTGGCAGGAATATCTCACGGCTGTGGCCAAATGGCGCGAGACGAACGTCGCCGCTACGGCGAAGGTCAATGAATTCGAAGGCAGAGGACTGCGGAACATGACCGGGATGCTGAAGAGCGAAAATCCGGCGCAGGCTGTGGCTGCATTTTCAGAGATGCATGATAGCTTGCTTGCCAGGTCAGAAAAGCAGGGTGCGGAGACAATCGCGCTTTTGCGGCGTCTGGCGCAGCTTAAAGGACAGACTCTAGCGCAAGACGCAAAAATTGCAGAGGAGGAGGCTGCCCGGGCGCGCGCTATCACGCTCGGTGCGGTTTTCGTTGGTTTTGTTATCGCGCTTTGCCTAGGGATCGCGCTGGCCATGTCGATCGTCAAGCCCGTGAACGTGCTGACCGAAGCTTCGAGTGTGCTTGCGGCGAAAAACGAGGAGATGGCTCACGCCGCGGCGGCGATTGCTGACGGCGACCTCACGCGCGATGTGCGGGCCGAGGATGAGAGTACAAAACTTGCGCTTAGCGGCCAGGCGGGAGATGACGAGCTCGGGCAACTAATGCGTGCGTTCGGTGCGATGGCAGGACATCAGCGCACGCTCGGCGGTGCGATGGCCAAAATGAGCGAGAATCTGAATAAGGTTCTGTACGGAATTAATGAAAGCATCGCGCAGGTCGCATCAGGCTCGCAGCAGGTGTCTGATGCAAGCCAGTCACTCTCGCAGGGCGCGACGGAGCAGGCGGCGTCCTTAGAAGAGATCTCGTCTTCGATGACCGAAGTCGGCTCGCAGACTAAAACGAACGCGGAGAATGCGGCGCAGGCAAACCGGCTTGCGGGGCTTGCGCGCGGTGCGGCTGGGGACGGCGCGCAGAAGATGCAAGAGATGATGAGCGCGATGAGCGATATTCAGAACTCGAGCCGTGATATCGTAAAAATTGTCAAGGTTATCGACGACATCGCGTTTCAGACGAACTTGCTTGCATTAAACGCCGCTGTCGAAGCGGCTCGCGCGGGACGGCACGGCAAAGGCTTTGCCGTGGTTGCCGAGGAAGTGCGAAATCTTGCGGCACGCAGCGCCAAAGCGGCACGCGAAACCGCAGAAGGCATCTCCAGCTCTATGCAGAAGATTGAAAACGGAACCAAGGTGGCCGAAGTTACCGTGGAGGCACTGGTGCAGATTGAAGAACAGGTGACCAAAGTCAACGACCTCGTTGCGGAAATCGCCGCGGCCTCTAATGAACAGGCGCAGGCCATTTCCCAGGTCAGTCAAGGCATGGGGCAGATTGACAGTGTCACGCAGCAGAACACTGCAAACGCTGAAGAGACAGCCTCGGCCGCGGAGGAATTATCCTCGCAGGCGACTGAGCTTCGCGACCTCGTCGCGCAGTTCAAGCTGCGCAGCTCCGGTGAAGGAAAAAGCTGGGGTGGTGCGGCGAAGGTTTCTGCTAAGCAACAGCACAAAAGTCACAGCGCCGCTCGGGCCCAGACGGGAGGACGGGAGTGGGGTAAAACGGCAAAAAAAGCTGATTCGCCTGAGTACGTAATCGCTCTTGATGATAAGGATTTTGGCAAGTACTAGCCGCTGAATCCTTGGAGCGTTCGGAGTGCCGGCTAGGGACGGGAGTTGCCTATGATGCTTGACATGATGACGATCTCGGATGAAGAATTCCGCTCCATCCGGGATCTCGTCTACAAGCATATCGGCATTAACCTGACCACGGAGAAGAAGTCGCTGGTTGTCGGGCGGCTGCAGAAAGTTATCCGTAACCGCGGGTTCAGTTCGTTCAGCGACTACTATCGCTTCCTCATTGAAGACTCGTCCGGTGCGGCGCTGGACGAGTTGGCCACGCGCATTTCGACAAATCACACCTTCTTTTACCGGGAACATGACCACTTTGAGTTTTTCAACACCGTGGTGCTGCCCGAGATGGTGCAGTGCCGCCGTGCCTCGGCACCGCGCGACTTGCGCGTGTGGAGCGCCGGCTGCTCTTCTGGTGAGGAGCCGTATACCCTGGTGATGCTGATGATGGAGTATTTTGGCGCCGAATACGGCAGATGGGATGCCGGAGTTCTGGGTACTGATATTTCCGAGCGGGTTCTTCGTGAGGCAATCACAGCAGAGTATCCAGCGGAAAGGGTCGAACCGCTTCCTGCGCAGCTTAAGCGGAAATACTTCACTGCGGCGGCGGAAGGCAATTTGAGTGTCTGCCCCGAAGTAAAGAAGGCGGTTACGTTTCGCCGCTTGAATCTAATGAATGAGAAGTTTCCTTTCAAGAAGCCGTTTGATGTTATCTTCTGCCGCAATGTCATGATTTACTTCGACCAGCCGACACGGGATGCGTTGGTCCAGCGTTTTTTTGATTGGACGGTGCCCGGCGGATATCTGTTTATCGGGCATTCGGAAAGCCTGCCCCGCGGACGCACACCGTTTGAATATATTATGCCGGCAGTCTATCGCAAGGGAGACGGAAGATGAACCGGCGCATAAAAGTCCTCATTATTGACGACTCTGCCCTCGTACGCGACGTTCTTGGCGCCGCGCTGGCCAAAGATCCGGGGATTGAGGTGGTGGGCACAGCAACTGATCCTTACGATGCGCGCAATAAGATCGTGGAACTAAAACCAGACGTGCTCACTCTCGATGTGGAAATGCCGCGCATGGACGGGGTTGAATTTTTGCGTAAACTGATGCCGCAGTATCCGCTGCCGGTGATTATGGTCAGTTCGCTCACCGAGCGCGGAAAGCAGATTACGCTGCAGGCTCTTGAAGCTGGCGCTCTTGATTTTGTCACTAAACCGAAAGCCGATATGGCGCGCGGACTGCAGCTTCTTGTGTTTGAACTGGCGACAAAAATTAAAATTGCATCCACCGCCAACGTTGCCCACTGGAAGCATAAACGCCCGCCGCTTGCCTCAGCTTCGGCGGTCACCGGGGCGAAGGCGCTTGCCGAGTCCACGGAGAAAGTCATTGCCATCGGCGCCTCTACGGGAGGCACCGAGGCACTGCGCGAAGTGCTGACGAAGTTTCCGGCACTTGCGCCCGGCACCGTCGTCGTGCAGCATATGCCCGCGGGTTTTACGAAAATGTTTGCGGATCGCCTGAACGAACTTTGCGAGATGGAGGTTAAGGAAGCAGAGGATGGGGATCGCATCCTCTGCGGGCGTGTGCTCATCGCTCCCGGCGGGAAGCACATGCGGGTCGTCCGCTCCGGCGGGCAGTACCGGGTTGAGGTTAAAGCCGGCGAGCTGGTAAACGGCCATTGCCCATCTGTCGAGGTAATGATGCGTTCCGTTGCCGAGCATGTGGGGCCGAACGCTCTGGGTGCGATGCTCACCGGTATGGGCCGTGACGGCGCGGATGCGATGAAGATGATGCGGGATGCCGGTGCGCGCTGTATCGCCCAGGATGAGGCAACTTCGGTGGTGTTCGGCATGCCGAAAGAAGCATTTGAAAGGGGTGGCGCCGAACGGCTGGTTGCGTTGCCGCAGATAGCCGCCGCATTAATGGAAATGCTAAAGCGATAGGACAGTCTGTGATTATACTGGGCGTCGGTGATTTTGGGGCAACGAGCAAGCCGGGGGAGGCAATTAAGACGATCGGTCTTGGCTCCTGCGTGGCGGTAATTATGCTTGACCCCGAAACGCACACAGTGGGCATGGATCACGTGGCGCTTCCTGACAGCTCGGCCAGCGCGGAGCGAGCCAGGCAAAAGCCCGGTCATTTCGCCGATACCGGACTGCCCGCTCTGCTTGAAGCAATGAAGCGTTCGGGGTGGAACGGCAATACCCGCCGTTTAATTGTCAAACTTGTCGGCGGGGCGAATGTGATGGACCCCAATGGCACTTTCAACATCGGCAAGCGCAATGTACTGGCGATCAAGAAAATCCTTTGGCAGCACGGCATGGGCGCCGTTGCTGAAGCTGTCGGCGGCCAGATCAGCCGCACGGTAACGGTTGATGTTGACACGGGCCGGGTACGCATCAGCACCCCCGGGCGCGAAGAGATGGAGATATAGAGGGAGCAAACGTTGATGGTCGTTTCGAAAAGTATCATCGAGTCCGTTAGAGCGCTGCGCCCGCTCTCGCCGAGTGCGGCTCAACTGCTGCAAGTGATGAATAATCCGAATCACAGCCTGCGTGAAGTCGTACAAATTGCCCAGCGCGATGCCGTAATTACCGCGCACATTCTGCGTGTGGCCAACAGCGCCGCGTTTGCGCGGCGCAGCGAAGTGAGCACAGTAGAAAAGGCTTTGCCCGTGCTGGGCGAGCGCACTGTTGTCGGCATTGCCCTGGGCATCTGCACGGCGCATTTATTCAATGCTCCGCTCGAAGGATATGCCGGTGAAAAAGGCGAGCTCTGGCGCCACTGCCTGCGCTGCGCTATTGCGGCGCGTGAAATATCACCTTTTGCCGCCGCACCTGTTGCGCCGGAACTTGCCTTTACCGGGGGCATCCTGCACGATCTGGGGAAAGCTGTTATTTCGTCGTATCTGGCCAACGAACGGGACAAAATCGTTGAGGGTTATGACGGCGGACAATTCTCCGACTATCTCTCCGCGGAGCAAGCGGCGCTTGGCACAAACCATGCTGAGGTTGGCGGAGCCCTCGGTGTGCACTGGAACCTGCCGGCCGCGCTCGTGCAAGTGATGCTGCACCATCATCACCCCCATAATGCCGGCGAGCAGGCGCGGGCGTTGGTGTATATAGTTCATCTCGGTGATTTCATCGCGATGATGGGCGGGAGCGGCACCGGCACAGATACGATGAGTTATGCTATTGACCAATCGTATAGCGCCTACGTTAAAATCTCGAAGCGTGAGCTAGAGCGGGTGATGATTCGCACCGGAGACGAGTTCGAGCAGATGACCAGTGCGACGCTGAACGCGCAGGAGGGCAGTGTATGAAAAGAGTGATCATCGCCGATGATTCTGAAACCGCACGGATGTTCGTGCGCAAGTGTATGGAGATTGCTGGACTGAGCGGAGTGGAGTTCCTCGAGGCGTCCAACGGGGTTGAGGCGCTCGAGATTTTAGAGTGCTGGGGCGGCGACTTGATCGTGAGCGATCTCTACATGCCGAAGATGGACGGAGTTGAACTGATCAGGCGTATTCGTGCGCAGGACAAATTCAAAAAGCTGCCAATTCTCGTGGTGACTAGCGCGAGAACTCCGGCAAAAGAGGCGGAGCTTATCGGATTGGGGGCCAATGCCGTACTGGGCAAGCCGGTTTCACCCTCCGCTCTTGCGCCTGTTTTAAAAGAGCTTGTTTAAGGGCCGTTGGTCAGTGATTGATGCCGGCGGCGAATGGCTGGCAGGAACACAAGGGAAGGTGATTATGGTCAGTGAAGAACAGTTGGCACAGGCGGTCGGCGAAGCTCTGAGCATTACCTTTGAGGGAATGGCTTTCGTGGAACTGATGCAGGATACCGAAGAGGCTGGGAAACTCCGCTCAGCGTATAAGTGGGTTTGGGGTGCCGTGAACCTTCAGGAGCCGTACCAGGGACGGCTCTGTGTGATTTATCCGGAAGCTACGGCGCGCCATATCGTCAGCGCCGTTTACGGCGGTGCTGAGGAGGAGATTTACGCAAAAAGGATTGCCGATGCCCTGGGTGAGCTGACGAACACCGCGGCGGGAGTGCTGCTCAGCCGGCTTGTGGCGGAGGGTGGCATATTTTCGCTAGGTCTGCCGCAAACCGGGTCCGGCTGGCCGGATACCGCGGGGATGACACTGTATGTGTTTCAGACGGACTCTGAAGAAAAGTTGGTAGCCGGTGTAAGGCTCGCCGGTTAAGCGCTGAATATTGGGTATTTTAGCCATTGGATAAGCTGAACATGTCTTGGACAACACCATTTATCGTCTATCGCATTGATGAAGGCGGCGATCTGATCGAAGTGGCTTACCCGGCGGACCTGACCAAAGCCAAGTATTGGATCAAGTATATCGCCCACCCGGGGGACGTGTGCTGCCGCACCCCAGCTCATCCTAAGCACAGCGCCAAAGAACCGCGCCCGGAATATTTTACGCATAAGGCAGCAAGCGGAACCGCAGTGACGAACGAAAGTGAATGGCGTGATTACGCGCTTTCGCGCAACTTCGAATCCCCTTTTCCCGACGCCCAGCTCGGCGTACCGCGGGAAATCTGAGGCTACTATGTATGGTCCTTGATGAACGCCTGTGCTGACTGCGCGGCATCGGGACTTGCTTCTACATGCTCCTTAAAACCGTCCTGGACGATAGCTTCCGCCATTTTGCGGGCGCGCAGTGCTTGCTCCATGGACAGGCCGAGAAGGCGTCTGAGCTTTACGGCAAAAGCACTTTCCTCGCCAGTTGATACGTGGTCTGCGGCAATGACCTTCCACGCAAGTGAAAGCAGCTCAACCCGATCGTCGACTGACAAATGTTCCCTGAGTTTCTCCGCAGCTTGCTCAAGCTTAGCAAGCTTCTGCGGCTCTCTGGCTTCCTCAATCAGCAATTGCGCCTGCACCTTCGGGAGCTCAAATCGCGCAGAAAGCATACCAATCAACTCCTCTCGTTCGACTGGAGAGAAGTCATGGTCAGCCGACGCACAGCCGACAAGCATAACAGCGGCTTCCCCGGCGAGCTTGGACTGATTCTTCACGCTATCGTGCTCCGCGGTATCCAGATAATTCAAGAAGTAGTCGAGATTTTTCACAAAACGTGGTCTCCCTCAATACTTGGATATCAACCCGTCCTATTCATGACCTACGAGCTGGTCATGGTCAAGGAGTTCATTAGATAGCGCTGTCCGAGCAAACCATCTGCCGAAGTATAGTGATTTTGTCGTGTTTTTTGCTTGAAGCGTCTAACCCGCAGTGCTATAAGATCAGCGTTTCTATCTGCGGGGTAGTGTTTACGCCGTGATAGTTGCCCTGAGTTTGAGGCTCCCCGCCTATTTAGTGCGGGGTCCCAGCCTGTGCCATTGAACAGCCTGTAATTTATGGTGGTTGGCAGGCTTTTTTGCTTGCCGGGGAGGTTTGGGAGGTCCTGGACGAGCCGTTTCGGTTTGTCGCCGGGATTTCCGCGAGGGCCGACCTTTATGCGCGGATCAGGATTGTGCAGGGCAAAGAGATAAGAGCGAGGGATAACTTCTTGGGATACTTGGCCAAACAAGATCCGCTTTGGGTCAAGCTTAGTGCAATCGTCTCCGACGAAGGGGTTGGCCTTTACGATGCCGAACGTGTGGGTGACTCATTGCTGCGCGTGATCATAGCGCGCGCGGGACGTGAACAGCTTTTGCCCACGGACCAGGGCACCGAGGCCTCGGGGAAAGAACATGCCTCCCCCAAGCAGGGTGGTGTAACGAGCGGAGATTGCACCAGGCTTTGCCGCCGGTTGATGGTCACGCTGCTAGCCGAAAGCGAGCAGTATGGGCTGCGCAGCGATGCGCAAATCGAGGTTTCTTCTCCAGGGGTTAACCGCGAGCTGCGTCTGGCTGAGCATTTTTCCGGTGCAGTAGGTGAGCGCATTAAGGTTGTGGCTCACAGCCGTGCAGCAGAGGCAGGCGCAAACGGCAGGGGAGCACGGTCGAGCAGAAGCGTTACCGGCTGCTTGCAGGATTTTGCTGAAGGAATGCTGACTGTGGTGGAAGAACAAAGTGAACAAACGGTGCTTATTCCGTTTGCCGAGATTAAGAAAGCGCGGGTCGATTTTAAATTTTAGCTGCGGACCGATCCGCTGTGGAGTGGAAAGATAACTTATTATTTCGTGTGCAGATATGGGTATTCGATTCGATCTTGATCAGATTATCAACCAGGTAGGCCGGGACAAGGGCATCAACAAGCAGGTCCTGATTGAGGCACTGGAATCCGCGGTGCTCAGCGCGGCCAAGAAGCATTTTGGGCACAACCTGAATCTCGAGGCGATGTATAACAACGAACTTGGCGAAATTGAAGTCCATGAGTTCCGCACGGTGGTGGAGCGTGTTGAAGATCCTGTTACCCAGATAACACTGGCGGACGCCCGGCGCGAGTTCGATCCTGACTGCGAAGTGGGGGATGAGCTGGGGCGCAAACTAAACTCAACTGAGCTTGGACGCATCGCTGCTCAAAAAGCGAAGCAGGTTATCGTGCAAAAACTGCGCGATGCCGAACGCGACCTGATTTACGGCGAGTACAAAGATCGCAAGGGCGAAATTGTCAACGGCATTGTCCAGCGCTTTGAGCGCGGCAGTATTATCGTCAACCTGGGAAGAACTGATGCCATTTTACCGCAGCGCGAGCAGATTCAGCGGGAACGGTACCGGCAGGGGGAACGTGTGCGGGCGATGATTCTCGATATTTATCCGGTGAGCCGCGGTCCTCAGATCGTCCTGACGCGAAGTCATCCAGAATTCATGCGTAAACTGTTCGAGATCGGCGTGCCGGAAATCAGCGAAGGAATCGTTGAGATCCGGGCCGTAGCGCGGGAACCGGGAGAGCGTGCCAAAATTGCGGTCTACTCCAATGACCCGAATGTTGATCCCGTGGGAGCGTGCGTCGGCATTAAAGGAACACGAGTCCAGGCTGTCGTCTCGGAGCTGCGCGGTGAGAAAATAGACATTGTCACTTGGACGCCGGATGCGCCTAGTTTTGTGGCCAGAGCTTTGTCACCGGCTGATGTCGTTCGTGTTGTGGTCGATGAGGAAGAACACGCGATGGAAGTCGTTGTTGCTGATGATCAGTTGTCGCTGGCCATTGGCCGCAAGGGGCAGAACGTGAAGCTTGCCTCGAAATTAACGGGATGGCGTATTGATGTGCGCAGTGAGAGTGTGGCGGAAGAAGAGTCGAAGCGTGCCCGCAAAGCTTTGGAATCGATTCCGGGGATCGGCTTTGGTGAACCAGAACTCCTTTACCAAGAAGGATACCGCAGTATTCCCGAGGTTGCCGCGGCAACTGTTGAGGATTTAACGGCGATAGAAGGGGTAGATCCCGAACGCGTTGCGGATATTCTGGCCGGGGCGAGGCAACTGGCGGAACAGCTTGCGCAAAGCACAGAGATTGATACCGGCGGTGAACGTGTGACCGATATCGATCAGCTAATCTTGCCGTTGGAGATTAAGACGCTGCTGATGGAAAACGGTTTCGACTCGATCCAAAGCCTGGCGGCGATATCCGCGGAGGATCTGACGGAGCGTACCGGGCTTCGTCCGGAAGAAGCGGAGATGGTTTGCAGTGCAACTGAGGCTTTCCTGCGGTTTCAGAAGAATCCGTAGGCCCGAGGGCGGAGAACGGTGGCATGGTGTTGAGAACATGTGTCGCCTGCCGTAATAAAGCGCAAAAGCGGGAGCTGCTGCGCCTTGCGGCGGCAGCTCAATGCGAGGCGGAAGATCCTTGGATTTGGCAAGGGACAATCGGCGCAAGGAGCGTCGTGCTGGTTTTCGATCTGCTGCAGGTTTTTCCTGGAAGGGGGGCTTATTGTCATGCTGCTCCACTTTGCGCCGGGAGTATGGATCTCGTCGGGCAAGCCCTGGGAACGATTTTTCGTGCAGGCGCTGAGCATAATTCCCGGCGGCGGCGCCAGACACCAGGAGCGGCCGGGCGGCCCGTGGCGGAAGCGCTGCAAATGGCTAGTGTAATGTTGGAGGAGCGGAGCAAGAAGGGGCGCCGCCGTGCGTGGGAAGAGAGCGTTTTCGCGCGCGTGCGCGCTGTACTGGAGCAGTTGGTTGGCACGCCGCAAGGAACGCGGAAAAAGAAACTTCGTATTCGTATGTAAGGTTAATTGATTATGTCTCGTGTTCGTGTTTACGAATTGGCAAAAGAGCTGGGCCTTGAGAATAAGGCGATGCTTGATCTTTGTGTGCAGTTGGGGATGACCGATAAAAAGTCTCACTCCAACTCCTTGACCGATGACGAAGCGGAGAAAGTGCGGCGTTTTGTCATTAGAAGTGCGGTAAGCGGACGCGCGGGCGGAGAACGTGAGGTAACGAGGGAAGGCCAGCTTCTGACTGAGCGGCGCGTGGGCAGCGTCATCCGGCGCCGCAAGAAGGCGGCTGGAGAGCCTGACGAGAGCGAACAAGAAGCTCACCCTAGTATTTTCGACGACTTAAAAGGAATGGAGCGAGAGCTGCCGACTTTGCAGCCGGACCTCGCCGCAGAACGGGAGGCGCGAAACGCGGCTTTACGCCGCGCCGATGCTCTTTTTGGCGAGGAAGAAGAGCAAGCGGAGGATTTGGAGCAAGAAGAGGAAAGTGGTGCAGAAGTTTTAAGCGCGCAGTCTGGGCATGAGTCGTTTGCCCAAACAGCGGAGAGCGAAGAGAGAGCAGCCGATCTGGAAGCTTCGGAGCCTGGCACAGATGATGCGGCAGCCATCAGTGCCGCCGAGACGGACAGCGCGGACTTGAGTGCGGAAGTTGTTGGTGAGCCTTCTGCGGAAACTGCTGAGCACGATGAGGAGCTTGCCGCCCAGCGCCTTGCTGATTTCCGGCGGCGCCATGATATCCGGGCCCCGCGCGTGCTGGGAAAAATCGAACTGCCTGCGCGTCCGGAACCAGCGCGGAAGGTGGACGGCGGGGCCGAACGGGTGCCAGGGGAAGCCGCTGAAGAAGGTGCAGACGCCGGCAGCGGAAAGGCGGGAGTGCGGGGTAAGAAGCGCAAAGCGGGAGAGGTGCGGGCCGATGACGAGAGCGCGCGTCAGGAAGCGAAGCGCCCGCGTAAGAAACAAATACTACGCAAAGATGAGCTGCTTGATTATGACGGTGAGCGTGAAGTTTGGCGCTCGCGCAAGGACCGCAAGGGAAAGAAAGAGAAGGGTGCTGACGGGGAGTTCGGCTCAGTTGAATTCCCGGCGCAAGCAAAGCAGACAAAAAAACTAATCAAAATTGACGGCGAGATTTCGGTGGGTGAGCTGGCGCGCCAGATGAGCACAAAGGCCGGCGAAGTTATTAGCCAGTTAATGCGCCTGGGGGTTATGGCCACGATTAATCAGCTCATTGATTTCGATACGGCAACGCTGATTGCTGGTGAATTTGGTCATGAAACGCAGAATGTTGAACATGATGTGGAGACAATGGTGGCGACGGCGGCCGAGGAGGATGCGCCGGAGAATCTCGTGCTCCGTCCGCCGGTGGTAACAGTAATGGGACACGTCGACCACGGTAAAACGTCACTGTTGGATGCTATTCGCAAGACATCCGTGACTGCATCTGAAGTGGGAGGAATTACACAGCATATTGGAGCTTACAATGTTAAGCTGCCAGCCGGCGGTTCGGTGACCTTTCTCGATACGCCGGGTCATGAAGCTTTCACTGCGATGCGCAGCCGCGGTGCGCAGGTTACAGATATCGTCGTACTTGTCGTGGCGGCGGACGACGGAGTGATGCCGCAGACCACGGAAGCGATTAACCATGCCAAAGCGGCGAAGGTACCGATCATTGTGGCGATTAATAAAATCGACAAGGATAATGCCAATCCGGATCGCATCATGAATCAACTTTCCGAACATGGGCTGATACCTGAAGAGTGGGGCGGCGATACGCTTGTCGCTCGGGTTTCGGCGCGCACGCGCGAAGGTTTGGATAATCTGCTGGAGACGCTGAATCTCCAGGCCGAAATTCTC
>JAKPSH010000252.1 GCA_029555385.1 Pseudomonadota bacterium | reverse complement strand
TGCATCAACCGGCCTGTGCAGCTCTGTTGAAAATCGGCGCCGACGCGGCGATGGTGCTTGTCGAGCAGATGGAAGCGCATGCCGGTACGCCCGCGGCACCCGGTTTCCGCCGAGCTGCCGATTTGCTGCGCACGCTCGTCGAACAAGTGAAAAACCTTGACGCAGCGCTTCAGCAAACGCTCGAACTTGGCATTGTGCAGTCGGCTGCCTGCCGGGAGGTCATTGAGCGAATCAGCGGCTGATGTGCGGCTTGCCTCCGCGCTTATGCCGCGTGATGAATTACGGGCGGCGGTTGTTTGGCGTTTATTTTCCCAACACCGCTGCCCTAACCGTAATTTCTTACAAGCATTACTAGAGAGAAATTACGGCTAGGAGATTGAAAAAGACGCCTTGAAAGGGCGAAAGACTGCGGTAGGGAACGCCTTTCCCGGCACTGGTGCGCTCCAGAAATAATAATCCTCTTGGATTCTTTAACAAGAACCCAGAGGCATATCTCTCAATGGAACTTAACAGCGCAACTCCTTTTGCGCGAAGTCCTTAGGCAATCTCTGCACGATTATTAGCGAAGCCTGCTGACAGGTTCTGCCTGGATGCGGGCCAGGCAGAACCTTATGTGGAAACGAAGCTCACGGACTGTTACCAGTGCCGTGCGTGGTATACACCCGGCTTCCAAACCGCGAAGTGACCGCCTCCTTCGTAGACGATGTGGCAGCCCGTCGTAGCTTCATGCTCAACGTCATGACGGTCGAAGACCTTCACCGATGGCATGTTTGACGTGACGGCCAGAACGAGGTAGCCGTGGCGCTGCCGCCAGCACTTCATGCCTCCCCACTTGCCGACGCAGACGTAGGAACGGCGGAACTGCTCGCCGGCGATAAGCCGCAGGCCTGGGCTTGCTACGGGATTGAGTAAGTGCGCCTCGGCGATTTTTTCCGAATCGAGCACCTCGCCCCATGGGGTGCGAAGCTTCTGGTGCTCACCAGCACCAAGGGGCGTAACCGTGCAAAGAGCACGGTTCGAGCTGGTGAGAAGCCAGCAGCCATGCACAACGTCGCCCGAACGGATGACCCGGGCCTCCGTCGCTTCTACTCCTGCCCGTAAGACGCGCAGATTGACGGATTCCTCGACCACATGTGCATCGTAGACTTGGTCTTTACAGTCCAGCAGTTCGTTCAGCGGGCTGAGGTCGGTCTCTGAACTCACCGCTTGGATGCATTGTTCGACGCGCGCCTTGGGCCAAATGCCGTAATGGCTTCTGCCGCGGCAGAAGAGCACGTCGCCTTCCTCAAGCACTCGGTCCTGCTGGCCGGGCATTGAGACGATGAGCACCGCCGGGCAGTTCTTCCGGCTGTAGGGGAACCCCCAGCGCCACTTACGCTTGCGATAAGCAGCGACGCTGCCGATGCTGCCCACATCCTCGTAGTCCGCCCGGAACTGGTCTTGGGCGATGGGGGGTCGGCGCTCGTCGACGCTTGCACCGTGAAGCCAGAAGGGACGCTTCATTGAGCTTGATTTCCAAAGCCGCCCGTGCGCCACGATCGTCAATTCTTCTACGTCTTGCAGTTCGTACGCGAAGACGATTTCGCGGTCGACGAACTGCGTCCAAGGACCGGTTACCTGGTCCCCCTCTTCGATCCTGCCGACGGCAGTGACGTCCTGCCCCCCACGAAGGATCCGGAAAGCACCAAATTCTGGTTGCCACATAGGGAAAACCTCCTCAGAAAAAGAAACTCCTGTATTGACGCCGCATCCGGCATCACCGATGAACACACGACGGCCATCGGAAACGCCGAATAAAATCTCTACTCAACAAGAGAAATGAAAGAACAGGCCGCTAACTGGAACAGCCTAAGTTCTCTGGACAGATGAGGCTTTGGATTGGCGGCGCAGTGTATCAGATTCCTTGATAATTGCCAAAACTGAGGCGCAGAAATAATGCATGCTGCGTTCGATTGCCAGTCAGAATTCACGTAAGGCAAGGGCGGATCAAGTACCGGAGACTTAATTTGCAGAAGCATTTTAGGCGGATGCGCAAGGAGGCATCTTTAACACACACCTATCCCGCCATACTCGACTAGGCTCAAGGTGTGGTGCCGCAATTTTAAACAGTCGCTCTAGGCCAAAATAAGCAAATAGATTTACGCAGCCGGAATTCCGCCTGGAAGCGGTTGAATGGCGCAGATTTGTGGCATCACCCGGGTGAAAGCTGAAGTCGCGCATGGGCGGTGGAGAGTTTGACGCTGCAGGCGCGCCGCCGCCCGCCCCGGCGCATCAGGTTGCGCCTCTTCAGCACCAGGCAGCATCGCTCTGGGCGAAGCCTCTGGAGCGCGCACAGCCAAGGCTATATTTATTCGCTTATTTTCGGTCTAGGTTGAAGGCCAAAAAAGCTATTCCCCGGATGTCTTGTTTTTCCATCTCGGGTAAATCGCCTAATCCTGGGTCGAATCGCATCAAGGTGGCAGCGTTACCGCACAATCGGCTCGTTTTTCCACTACTTGCTCGGCCATTTCCTGCAGCATCGGGCAGTTATGAGGTGTTGCGCCACATGATGCTTGACGCTTTTGACGCCCACTTAAAGTGCGGCGGGTTTGCGCTTGGATGTGCGCAAATCCGCCAAGACAACGTTCTAATGCTAATACCCGGTGAAATTTTCGCTCAGCACCTGAGATTCCGGGACATTCAGTTCATGGCGCAGGATGGCGCAAAGCGACTCTACCATCTGCGGCGGGCCGCAGACAAAAAAGTGCCGCTCAAAGTAATCGGGAACTTCTTGCTTAATCAACCCGGCATCAATTCGGCCCTTCCGCCCCAGCCACTCCGGCTCGGGGCGGCTTAAAGTATGGACAGCTTTAAACGAGGGAACGGACTTGTGCATCGCATCAAATTCGGACCGAAAGGCGATCTCTTCTTCTGCACGGTTGGAGTATATCAAGCACACGTCTGTCGCCAAGCCTTTGTCAGCAACATAGCGGCTGATGCTGCGAAGCGGCGTAATGCCGATTCCGCCGGAAAGCAGCGCAATTTTCTTGTACTCGTCGGCAAAGGTGAACGTTCCCAGGGGATAAGAAAGGTCCACCTGATATCCGGGCTTGACCTCATTGAGAATCTGGGAAAAGTCGCTTTGAGTAATTCTCTTAGTAACTTCCAGATATCCAGTCTCCGTCGGAGAACTGGAGATGGACAGGCATCTTGTGAGCGTTTGCTTACCCTCCAAAGTAATCCGCAGATACTGCCCCGGCTTGAACTCTGCGCGCGCTGGGAGGGAAAAGCGGATTGTCTTTATTGTCGGGGTTTGTTGGATAACTGCAAGCACGGATGCTGAGATAACGTTTGCCTCGTGCGGTGCCGCACAGGAACCGTCTTCGACCGGCAGAAACCCTTCTTTGCCGACACCGCAGACGGGACATGCAAAACCGGGCGGCAGTTCTGCAAACGGAGTCCCCGGGACAATCCCCAATTCCGGGATTCCTTTTGCCGGGTCATATTCAAATCCGCATGTATCGCAAACGTATTTTCTCATTTTCCCTTCTTTCCGATCTCATCCCGGCAAACAAATCTTCCGGTGCTTTCGTGCTCTGTGGTTCGTTTATTCTGTGGCGCCATGGTGTCAAGGTTGGCAGCCACAGCTCCTTGACAGATCGGAATCAACGAACCACAGAGCACGAAAGCACCGGGGGATTATTGTTTACGGCTGCACTTGCACGTATTTCTCGCCCTTTGTCCCGCAGATCGGACAAGTTTCCGGCGGCGTGCCGAACTCAATGTGGCCGCATATCGGGCAAAGATAAAAATTCGTCTCCGCCAGATCCTTTCCCTGCGCTGCCGCAGCAAGCGCTTGTTGATAAAGCTGCGCGTGCACCTCTTCCGCCTTCACGGCAAAAGTAAACATCCGTTTTGCGCGATGCCCGTCGGCTTCTGCACGCTCGACCATCGGGGGATACATCTCCTCAAATTCATAAGTCTCACCGCTGATTGCTGCCTTGAGATTGTCCGCCGTGGAGCCAATTCCATCGAGCGCCGCCAGATGCCCTTCGGCATGAATGCGTTCAGCTTCCGCTGTGGTGCGGAATAATCGGGCGATATTGGGAAACCCTTCTGCTTCGGCTTTCTTGGCAAAAGCGCGGTACTTCTGGTTTGCTTGACTTTCTCCCGCAAAGGCTTCCTTCAAATTTTCCTTGGTACTCATATGTTCTCCGAATTAACTGTTAATTTTTTGACCGGCGGTAATCTTCTCGAATTGGATAAAAAACGTCAATGATGCGGCATGCAGTCAATGCCTTCCCCGAATGAACCGCGTTAGGCGAAATAATCGCCAGTGTCCCAGCCTTCATTGCACAGCTCTCACCATTAATTGTCAGTTCAAACTCCCCTTCGATAATGTTGGCAACTTGCTCATGCGGATGCGCGTGTTCGGGCAGCAGCCCTCCCGCGGCGATGTCCCAGTAAGCCAACGTCATACTGCCGGAATGAATAAACCGGACCTTAAATCCCGGGAGGATCTCTTCCTCTGCTGTTTCAAGCTGCGGATCAATAAATGACATAACTTAACTCCATCGACTATCACACTGATTATGCTGCAAATTTTCTTCTCTATACTTCATCACGCCGCTTTAGAAATGCATCTCTGATTGTGCTACCATGCGCCGGTAATATTTGGAATGACCCCCCTAGATTCGGAGGCATCTATGAAAGCCTTGGTGCACACCAAACCTTTTGAATTTGAACTGCAAGACTGGGACACACCGGCTATTGCACCGGACGAGGTCCTTGTCCGGGTCAAAGCCGTGGGCATCTGCGGAAGCGACGTGCATGGCATGACTGGCAAAACAGGCCGCCGGATCCCGCCGATCATCATGGGCCACGAAGCATCAGGAATCATTGAAAAGACCGGAAGTGCAGTA
Source organism: Pseudomonadota bacterium (assembly GCA_029555385.1). Lineage (GTDB taxonomy): Bacteria > Bdellovibrionota_C > UBA2361 > SZUA-149 > SZUA-149 > JAKPSH01. The sequence continues at coordinate 22,907 of JAKPSH010000252.1, read as the reverse complement.
AAAAGATTCAAAGAGGGAGAACGCGTCACCTTCGATTCAACAATTTACTGCAACACCTGCCCGCGCTGCCTCCAAGGACAAGTCAACTTGTGTCTGAACCGCAAAGTGCTCGGCGTTTCCCCCGGCGAATACCGCTGCCATGGAGCGATGGCCGAATTTGTCGCCGTGCCGGAGCACATTTTATATCACGTCCCGGACGAGCTGAGCTTGATTGATGCCGCCGTGGTCGAGCCGGTATCGATTGCTTTCCATGCCGTAAGGCGCGCGCAGATTCAGCTCAATGACAGCGTAGCCGTTATCGGCTGCGGCATCATCGGGCTTTTCATTGTGCAGGCGGCGAAGCTTGCCGGCTGCGGAAAGCTCATTGCTGTTGACTTGGATCCATTTAAACTTGCTAAAGCCGAGGAGTTCGGCGCCGATCAGCTAATCAATCCGAAGGATTCTGACGTATCCGGCGTGATTCTCGGCATGACCAAGGGTCAGGGAGTTGATGTCTGCCTGGAGGCAGTAGGCGCCAACGCCACAGTAAATCTCGCCCTGAACTCGGTAAAAAAAGGCGGCAAAGTGGTGCTCGTAGGCAATGTGTCGCCGGAGGTGGCCATGCCGCTGCAAAAAGTGGTGACGGGTGAGTTGACGCTGCTTGGCTCGTGCGCCTCAGCGGGAGAGTATCAAGCGTGCATTGATATGATGGCCGCTGGAAAAATCAATGCCGGCGCGATGGTCAGCAAAGTTGTGCCGCTTGACGATGGCGCAATGTGGTTTAAGAAACTGCATGACGCAAAAGAGCCCCTGCTCAAAGTGGTCTTGGAGCCGTAAGAAATCAGAATATAACGGAGAAGAACATTATGGCGCATAATTTTTTTGATCTTACTGGGAAACGGGCAGTTGTTACCGGCGCAAGCCGCGGACTGGGGCAGTATTTTGGGCGCGCACTGGCCAAAGCTGGCGCTGATTTGATTGTCAGCGCACGGAAGAAGGAAGACTGCCGGGAATTTATCAAGGAAGTACAAGGCCTCGGACGTGAGTGCACCGCTTACGATCTCGATGTTCGCTCAGAGGACAGCATCAACAGCTTCGCCAAGGCCGTGCTCGAAGATTTCGGAAGCATTGACATCCTGGTCAACAACGCTGGGTGCAACCGGAGAAAGCCGGCACTGGATGTCTCCTGGGATGATTGGAACACAATCCTCGAGACAAACCTGCGCGGCACATTCTTCGTCTGCAAAGCTTTCGGTCCGTCAATGATCGCGCGGCGCTACGGGAAAATCATCAACATCGGCTCGGTTACCTGCGTCTTCGGCTATGCCGGTCTTGTCCCCTACTCGGCTAGCCGCGGCGGCGTTATGCAGCTCACCAAAGCTCTTGCCGACGACTGGGGCGCGCACGGCATCAATGTCAACTGCCTTGCTCCAGGGTGGTTCAAGACAAAGCAGAACGAAGTGCTTTATCAGAACGAGGCGTGGCTGCAATACATTTGCGACCGTATTCCGCTTAAGCGCCCGGGCCAGCCGAATGACCTCGACGGCGCAGTGGTCTTTCTTGCTTCCGATGCCTGCGAGTACATCACGGGGCAAGTCTTGCTGGTTGACGGCGGGATTACAACAGGGGCGACGAAAGCCACGGTGTAAGGAGAGCCATAGAGCAAGTTATCGCATGCTGAGATAACCGGGGGCAGACCGAAAAACCAGTTCCGTCGCCGCACGCGTCATCGAACAATGACGCGTGCGCCTGACTTGTTTTACTGGGGTCATGCCGTGACGCGAAGCACGGCGCCGAGTCCTCCATCCATGATGTCCACCGCGCCGGTGCTGTTGGTCACATGGAATCCAACGGCGCGCACTGCGACCTCTTCGCCGGTGTTGATCCGCCCGGTGGGGTTCTTGCGCGCTTCCTCCACCAGATTGAACTTGCCGGCGGCATGCCCATCGACTTGGCGCTGGCTGAGCGCCCAGTTGACGACGAGCATGTTTACCAGCACGTTCGGGGCGAACTCCGAGGCCAACGAACGCATCCCACCCTCCTCCATGCACTTCAACGCAGCATAGAGCAAGAATTGCGCGCCCGTTGCGCGCTGGTGGTTCGTGCCGACGAAGGTTTGGCTTCCGAACTCGGCCAAGAGCGGCCTCAGATCCCGCGCAAGAAGCAGCGGAACGATCGCGTTCACATCCGCCGCCGCGTGCAGGTCAGCTGCGGCAACCTCGGCAAGAGCTTTGAGCTTGGTTACGCCGGAGACGTGAACGACCACATCCAGCTTGTCGCCGGCCAAACCGCGCTCGATCTCCCGCAAAATGCCGGGGATATTCGCCGGGTCGGTGAGATCCATCTTTACCGGGATAACAGCAGCTCCGCGTTCGCGGACCGACTCTGCCGCCTCCGGCTGCAGCTCACGCCCATATCCCAGGACGATCTTGTTCGCACCGAAGTACTCGGCGAAGCCCCGAGCCGCACCGCAGCCGATGCCAATCGCTTGACCAGCTCCGGTCACCAGCACATTCCATCCCGTGCGCATCCGGCAGCCCGCCGGAAACTGCGGCAATCGAACGATGCCACCGTCCCGCAGTTCGGCCGGAAGTCTATCCAAGAGATTGAAGTTGTACGCCATGGCAAGGACTCCTTTATGCAAATCCGTGAGGGCTTGAGGTCAATGGACAAAACCATAACCTTTGGCAACGGCGCCAAAGGCCCTTAGACCTGCTTGTCTGCCCTCCAGTGCCTGATAGCCTGCGGTGAAAATTTGCTGCTGCCGTTGCCGCCATGCAGAACTGTTCGCAGTATCAGATATTGGAGGGGGAATTTGCATCTGCCGGATAAAAGGAAAAGTCAACGAAAAGAACGTCCTCAGCCGAGCATTAAGCTTAAGAATCTTCCCTGGAGGGGCGCGATCGATTTGTGATACTAGCAGGAAAACTCTTGCCGTTCCAGAATTTTAAGCCTGAACATTTGTCAACGAAAAAGTCCGTATAAAAACTATTGGTACCTGCCCAGCCACCACTTACCGCCCGGTCTTGCGCCGCTGCTCGGCCACTTTCTCCGCGCTAAGCGCATTGCAGGACATTTGATCGCCGCCGGCGCAATTTTTTTCAAAATGCTTCACGCCTTTCTCGAAGAACTCAGCAGCACGAGCTTCATTCCCTGCCTGCCGTTCGATATCGCGCAGGTTAAAACAAGCGACTGCGGCGATGCCGCGCTCGGACTTGGCAGCATCAACAGGGACACCGCAGGCAAGCTCATAATACTTTTTTGCTTCATCGGGATGATTCGCATCATGCGCGAGCGCTGCCAATCGCGAGCATGCTGCGGCAACTTTTTTTGAACAAGCTGTATTCAGCCATTTTCTACCTGCTGTGGCATTGCCCGCAGCAAGCTCCAACGAACCGAGCCTGAAGCAAGCAGGAGCATAATCTTTGCTGCAAGCAGATTCTAACAAATGTCGCGCCTCAGCGTTATTGCCTGCGTCACGCTCGATAAGTGCAAGATCAGCGCATGCCTTCGCCTCTCCCCTCTGGCACTGCCGCCGCAGCGAATCTTTGTCGGCAGCTTCAGCCGGCACAACACCAAGCGCCGCTAAGAAAGTCAGAGAAACAACAACTCCAAAAAATCTGCTGCCCAAATTTGATTTCATATGCGCCGCCCATGCTCTCATTGAATTCCCGCACTTGCCATAAACTTAGAAAACTAAGTTTTGCGTTCTTTCGTTATTTTATGCAAATTACCCACGGGTGAGGAGTTGCCGCGCTTAATTTTTTTCTGAAGCTCCGCTGGAGCTTGGAGCCACAGAGCGCTAAGGTGGCCCTTCCGCACGATTTAATCATAAACTAGGTCTGCAATGAGCAATCAGCCAAATGAAAAGTCGAGCTCCGAAAACAAGAAAGCGCTGCGCCTGCTCGCCCTAGGCGCGCTTGGTGTTGTTTACGGCGACATTGGCACGAGCCCGCTTTATGCCGTACGCGAATGTTTTCATGGTCCGCACCGAATCGACCCGAATGCCGAAAACATCTTGGGTGTACTCTCACTTATTATCTGGTGTTGTTTAGTAACAGTCGTCTCGGTCAAGTACCTGCTCTTCGTATTGGAGGCTGATAACCGCGGGGAAGGAGGAGTGCTGGCTTTGATGGCGCTCGTACAGCGCAAGCGCCGATCTGTTCGCTCAGGCCTTGGCCGTTTGCCGATTTTCCTCGGAATATTCGGCGCATCGCTGCTTTATGGGGACGGAATTATTACTCCCGCGATTTCCGTGCTGAGCGCAGTTGAAGGACTTACCGTCGCAACAAATATCTTCGAACCATTCGTCGTTCCAATCTCGCTTATCATTTTACTCCTGCTCTTTCTCTTCCAACGTCAAGGAACAGGACGGATCGGCTTTACTTTCGGCCCGATAGTTTTGGCTTGGTTCGCGGTAATGGGGCTGCTTGGGTTGTATGCTATCGTGAAGCACCCCGCGGTGCTCGCGGCGCTTAATCCGCTTTATGCGCTCTCTTTTCTGTTTTCCGCAGACAGTCAAGCGTTTATGGTTCTCGGCGCTGTATTTTTGGTCGTTACAGGAACTGAAGCGCTCTATGCTGATATGGGACACTTCGGCAAACAACCGATTCGCATCGGGTGGTTTTATGCAGCTCTTCCGGCTCTATTGCTTAATTATCTCGGACAGGGTGCTCTGCTGCTGGCGCATCCGGAAGCGGCGATCAATCCGTTTTTCCACCTAGCCCCGCAGTGGGCGCTTTATCCAGTGGTTCTACTGGCAACAGCAGCAACAGTAATTGCTTCGCAAGCTTTAATTTCCGGTGCATTTTCACTCACGCGGCAGGCCGTCCAGCTAGGATATTTGCCGCGAATGAAGATAATGCATACTTCTTCCAGAAAAATCGGACAGATCTACATCCCTTCCGTAAATTTCATGCTGCTCCTCGGCACCGTATCTTTGGTTCTTGCCTTTCGTTCATCCAGCGGCCTTGCCGCAGCCTACGGCGTCGCTGTGTCTACAACCATGATACTAACAACCGTGCTGATGTATTTTGTCGTCCGCGAGCGCTGGAAATGGAAGCTGCGGATAGCTCTTCCCGTAATCCTCCCGCTGGTTTGCATTGATCTGATGTTTTTCAGCGCCAATGTTAGCAAGCTTCTTTTCGGCGGCTGGGTATCTCTGCTGTTGGGGTTTGCCATTGTCGCTGTCATGCTTACTTGGTGGCGTGGACGCCAAATTCTTGGTGAACGCGTCCAAACGTTAACGCCCCCCTTTGCCCGGTTTATCGAAGAGATGCAAGATCGTAAGCCCATCCGCGTGCCGGGAACAGCGATATTCATGACGAGGAATATCGATCTCACGCCGCCGGCGCTGATTCACAACCTCAAGCACAATAAGGTGCTGCACGAGCGCGTCTTGCTGCTTATGGTCAGCATTGACGAGCAGGCCCATGTCAGTGAAGACGAAAGAATTTCAGTGAGTGAACTAGGTCAGGGTATTCATCGAGTCGTTTTTCATTACGGCTTCATGGAATCCCCGAATATCCCGGGGCTCTTGGGCGATCCTGAGCGTATGGGCTTCGAAATCGATCTGAGCGATACGACTTTCTTCTTCGGGCGGGAAAGCGTCGTTGCAGCGGGATCTTCCGGCATGATGCGCTGGCGCGAAGATCTTTTCCGCATGCTCTCCCAGAATGCTCAGCGCGCCATGGTATTCTACGGCATTCCGTCGGCGCAAGTTGTCGAAATTGGCTTTCAGATTGAGCTGTAGCCGGTACTGCGATTATGCGGCCTGCACCGTGCGGTTAGCTGATTTGCAAACAAGCGCGTCCTTTTAAACTCTCGTTTTTCCATTGCACGGAATTCGGGGACGAAAGGCAGACCCGCGGCGTATTTTTGTCCTAAATTTTGTGGATCGAGTTTTGCATATCTCTCCACTCGGTGGTCCGCTCTAACTGGCGCTTTCCGCTCTTCTCTCTTGGTTACTGCCCGTTTTCGGTCTGAAAAGAATGATCGATTTACCGCTCTTTACCCACTTAGATTGTTTGCAGGTTTGGCGTTGAGCTGGTTTCTTGATTTGTTGGTGGGCCTTTTTGGCCGTGTTCCTCCAGGAAGATGCTCCATACGTCCGAGCAAAGAAATAAAGGCGGCAGCAAGAACGACTGCCGGCATATCCAGCCGCGACCCTGCTGCCGCAATGTGGCAGGCTGCGGCTGAATTAGAAGCGATGGCATACGAAGTTCGACGCCGCCGCGATGAACACACTCAAAAGCATTTAACCGCGAAAGCTGCCGTTTCCTGCCGTGCTGACATTGCGCCAAGGTTACCCAGCGGGAAGTCCGCAACCAGCGAAACACTGGAGACCCAGGAAACGACAATTGTCAGTCAGATCAACAGCGCCCGTGAACGGCTGCAGCGAGCTGACACACTCATTGCGCAGCAGAAATATTCCATTAACCAACGCATCGTTACCTGCAAGATGCAGGCACAGGAAATAATATCAGCTCTGGAGAAACGGCTGCAAACTGTTCATGAGATCCTTGCCGCACCCGGCGAGACGGACTATTCACGGGCCATCAGCATGTTTAACCAAGATCTGACTATTGGTCGAGACAGCATTAATACCGTGCTCCGCGGACAGCCCGTCCTCTTGCCGCCAAGTCAGTGGCAGCCGGCATTGGAAACACTGCTCGTCACCATTGAGCGGGAACTGCTCTCTTTTGTAAAGAACGCGCAGCGGCATCAAGCGGTTCGCTAGCCGCGTCATTCTGGCAATACTCTGAGTTACCAACTGCTATTATGGCCAATAAGTTGTTTGGCGCACAAAGCGAATACTTGTTCGCTCGCCGCAATTTTTCACACTCTGCCGGCGTGAAAAAATGCATGCTGGACAAGCTTGTTGTCGGTTTTCCGCGGATGCTAAAATTATATTGTTGTGTTCTTACTGCCACGAGGTACTAGCGATGGGCCTGCCCGCAGAAGAGTTCGGCACCGCGTCCGCTGGAGGCCTTCCTCCGGTGATTTATCCGCCGCACACGGATGGGGACCATGCGCAGTTACCGCCTGCCTGGCGGGAAGTCTGGGAAAACGAAAATGATTTCGAATGCGAGCTGCCGCTGATCGTCCGTGCGGTGAAGGACGATAGTCCAGCCCGGGAAGAAGTCATACACGCCGCACCAGAAAGGAGAATCACCTGGATCATCGCCGCGGCACTGACAGCACTGATAATTTGGCTCGGGATACCAGGAACGCTTGACGAAAAGGCCGACCTCTCCAGTGAAATTCGGGCACCGGCGAAGAGCGGTTTGCCGGCAGCGGAACCTGCGCCTCCAGAGCTCACCGCGAAACCGGTGAAGGATATTACTCAAACCCGCCATGATCGCAGACAGATACCCGCCACGGGACAATTAGCCGGTGCACCCGGGACACATCAGAAAACTTTATCGCGGGAACAAAAAGCAAATACAGCTTTGCTCATCCTCCTTGCCGCAAGATCGGCTGGACATTGACCCCCGGATTGCCGGAACGCTTGCCTTTCATCGAAACAAAAGTCAAAATGCCTACCTTAATTGAGGAGACTGCCACAGATGACCAACAAAGCACCTTGGATTACCTACCGCCCGCAGCTTAAGGTTCTCGACTGCACTGTGCGGGACGGCGGGCTGATGAACAGCCATAAATTTTCCGACCAATTTGTCCGCGCCGTGTATGAGACATGCGTTGCTGCCGGCATTGACTATATGGAAGTCGGTTATAAGAACTCTCCGCGCCTTTTTCCCAAGGAGAAGTTCGGACCCTGGCGTCACAGCGACGAGGCTGACTTGAACCGGATTTTTGTCGGCCACGACGCAGAAAAAACGGGTCTCAAGCTCGCGGTCATGGCCGATGCCGGAAAAAGCGACTGGCGCGAACAGCTCGTCCCGCGTGAAAAAAGCGTGCTCGACATGGTGCGTGTCGCTTTTTATGCGCATCAGGTTTCAGAAGCCGCGGAAATGATCAAGTTCGCCCATGATCTCGGTTATGAAACAACGGCGAACCTGATGGCGGTCTCCAATATCACTGAAACCGAAATCGACACTGTCCTCGAAGCGATCGCTGCCACACCGGCTGCCGTTATGGTAATTGTTGACAGCTTCGGCCATCTTTACCGCGAGCAAGTCGATATGCTCTACCACAAGTATGCCGATGCTTTTAAGAATGATCACAAAGAAGTCGGCATTCATGCGCACAACAACCTGCAGCTTGCCTTCGCCAACACCATTGAAACGATCATCCTGGGCTCAAACCGCGTTGATGCGACAATGGGCGGCCTCGGTCGCGGCGCGGGAAACTGCCCGATGGAGCTGCTCTTGGGCTTTTTGCGCAACCCGAAATTCAAGCTGCGCCCAGTAATCCAGCTTTTGCAGGATCATATCCTGCCGTTGAAAAAGCAGATGTCGTGGGGACCGCTAGTACCGTACAACATCACCGGACAGCTCAATCTGCATCCGCGAGATGCTATCGAATTCATTGAAAGCGGCAGCGCGGAAAATCTTGTGGCATTCTATGATGAGGTTGTGAGCGAAGGTTAACTCTGCGGCAGCTTCTACAACGACCTGAAGCGCCAAATGGCGAGGCCGGCAAAAAACACGACAAAAGCCAGCGAAACAATATGGACGGCTACGTTGTACGGTTTCTCAGCCATGATTCCCGCCGCCTGGATGAACGGCGCAAAGAATACGGATATCGCCAGGTCGTACCAGACGAATCCTTTCCAGCAAAGCAATAAGCCAAACACACCAAGAAATAAGAAGAAGGCATTCAGTACCGTAAAACCTGTCAGTCTTACCGCCCATGCTGTGAAGTTATTGGGTGCAACCTCAGTCAGGCGGAGCAGCACCGCATCGGGAACAAGCAGCCAGACAAGCCAAAGCACCGTCAAAACGAGTGCTGCATATGGATAAACGAGAGCGAGTTTTTCATTCAGCGACTTGGCAGAATCCATACTCTCTTTTTAGCTACCGGCAAGCTCCGGGAACAGAAGAAAAGCTGCCGGAGCCTCGACAACATCAAGCGCGCCGCACGGCACTAGTCTGCTGCTGCTCATTTCCGACCATAGCGGTGCTTGTTTAGTCGTTTTCGGACCCCGTCGATAACAACTGCGGAACCATAAAACGAAAGACACGACATGGAGCCGCGTTGAAAAAAACGCCAGAGTCACGCTTCCAGCCAGGAGCAAAGATTGGAAGCCGCTACCAGATCATTGAAGTCATCGGCGCCGGTGCCGTCGGCACGGTTCTGCGCGCAAACGACTGCGAACTCGACCGCGACATAGTTGCACTGAAGATTCTTCATCCTCATCTAGTGTTGGACCAGACCGCCTTTGCGCGGTTCCGAAACGAGGTATCCATATCCCGCCAGTTGTCCCACCCGAATATCGTGCGCGTATTTGACTTTCATGAACTTCTTGTCGAGAAACTGCACTACATTTCGATGGAATGCATCGACGGCCCCAACTTGCGCGAATACATGGACGTGCATAAGGGAAAAAAACTTGCGTTTCCCGATGTCGTGAGGATCTTACACCAAGTAACGGCCGGTCTTGAATTCGCACACCGCAAAGGAGTGATTCATCGCGATGTAAAGCCGTCCAATATTATGCTCGACACCGATGGCAATGCCAAATTAACGGACTTTGGTGTTGCACAAAGCCTTCGTTCGTCTCATGGACTAACAGCAACGGGCGAATCGCTGGGCACGCCACTATACATGTCACCGGAACATTTCAACGCTGAGGGCATGGATCACCGTTCGGACATCTATTCTTTGGGCATCACCGCTTATGAAATGGCCACCGGACGCCCTCCGTTTGAAGATGAAGCCTATTATACGCTCGCCAAGAAGCACCTGCTGGAGCCGCTTCCAGAAACTCCGCTCGAAGAAGCTCACGTGCCGCAATGGTTTATCAGTTTAATCAAGCGCTGCACGGATAAGGATAAGACGGCACGGTTTCGCAGCTGCACTGAGCTTAGAGAATACATCCGCCAGCACGATCGGCTCACCCTGGAGAATCCTAGGCTTAAGCTGAAGAGAACTGTACTTATCGCGTCGCGCCGGCGCTATGTCCATGCGGGACTGTGGAGAATCGCCCGCACAGCGTGGTTTATTGGCATTACGCTCGGTTTCTTTTTCACCGCCCGGGATACTCAGGCTAATATGCGGTTTCTAACGAATATGCTCATGGTAGAACAAGGGATCAAAATAGATCTCAGCGAATTGAAAACGGCGTTGGGCTATCCCCCTTACGCCGCCGTTGGTCCAGATTACTTGCTTGAAGCAGTAAGACAACGACAAACGAAATTAGCAGAAGCTATTGTTGCCGCCGGCCAAAGCCCGGAGACGCGAGATGCAGATGGCAACACGCTGCTGCATCTTGCGGTAATCTCCGAAGATATCGATCTTGTCGCGGGAATAGCCAGACATTTCCCCAATCTGCTGAATACCGTAAACAGAAACAGCGAGACAGCCCTGCATATGGCGGTAAAAAAAGGTCAGGCTCGCACCGTGGGATTCCTGTTACATCAAGAGCGGATCGTTGATGCATCAATCAAGGACAGCAATGGCAACACAGCTCTTCATCTTGCCGCGTTATTGCGAAGCCCCCAGATGGTTACGCACATCATTACGCTGCAGCAATCGCTTACTTATTGGATAACCAATGAGAACGGAGATACTCCCCTGCACATCGCGGTGAAAAACGAAGACTTAGAAACACTAAAAACTCTGCTTTCGTTGGGCGTCGATCCCAATTGCCGTGACGCATTTGGCCGCACAGCACTGATGATCGCATTGAGCGAAACAAAAGACAACCAAAAGGCAATAGTCTCATTGCTCGTATCGTCCGGCGCTATACTTGCTGCTTACGACAGCAATGGCCGAAGCACAGCCGAATACGCAGTTGATTCTCCGGCGCAAGATCTGCTGGCGAAAATCGATCCGGCCATGCATGCGCAGCCGCTGACAAAACAACGGCTGCCAGATACAGAAAGCACGAAATGAAAATAATAGAAGATGCAACTAAACCTGGTTCGATAATCGATCATCGCTACCGCGTTGAGCGCCTGCTTGGCGCAGGAGCCACCGGATGGGTACTGCTTGTTGCCGACGAAAAGCTTAACCGGCAGCACCTTGCCCTTAAGCTTCTTTACCCGCACTTACTCAATACCGAGAGCGCATTCGCGCGTTTCCGCCACGAAGTGTCAATCACACGGCGTCTTTCACATCCGCTTATTGTACAAACCTTTGACTATGGCCGCACCAGCCAGGGATTTGTTTACCTCACTATGGAGTATGTCAGCGGCCGTTCTCTCGGCGAAGAACTCAGCCTCTCACCTCGGGGACTGCCTTTATCCAGGCTGCAAGCGATCATGCTGCAGCTACTTGAAGTTTTGCGCTATGCACATACAAAAGGAATCATTCACAGGGACCTCAAACCCGAGAACATCCTGCTTGCCGAAAGCGGCTCAATCAAAGCCGCAGATTTCGGACTGGCGCAGTTTATCCGGCAGGAAACAAATATCACGAAAACCGGCGCCCTTGTCGGAACGCCCTTTTATATGTCGCCCGAGCAAATCCGCGGAGAGCAGCTTGGTCCCACTTCGGATATCTATTCATTGGGCATCATGCTCTATGAGCTCGCGTGCGGCACCGTGCCATTTCAGGGAGAAACATTTATTGGGATCGCTGAGAAACATATAGCTGAGGATCTGCCGCCTCTCCCGCAGGATCGAGGCCCTTATCCATCGTGGTTTGGCGAATTACTGGGTCAATGCGCAGCAAAAGATCCGTTTGAACGCCCTGGATCTGCAGCAGCCATCTTCGAATTTCTTGAAATTCAGGGCATCAAACGCCCGGCCGCAATCGCCGGGGAAGTTATGACGAAATCCGCTCACGAAACGGCTCTGGAATACAGATTTATCTCGGCGTTTCGCCGCGCAGCAACTAATATCTTCGGCACCCTGACACTCGCCGTGCTTTTCTCGCTGCTGATATTGCTTTGCCATACGAACACGAAGGTTGCCGATCACTTGTCTCTTACCTTTATGCTGCTCGAGAAGAATACGGGCCTTGAACTAAGACCGCTGAAACAAATGCTCAATATTCCGCTTGAGCGGCGCTATCGCAGCGGTCCAGACGCATATGCCCTTGCCTTTAATGAAATTCTTCTGCTGGTGCGAATAGGGTTCGATCCCAATACCACGGATCCGCGAACAGGAGACACGCTGCTGCATCTGGCCGTTAGAGATCCCTCCATCGACAACCCCTCCAATGTGAGGAAAATAATACGCTTACTCTTCCAGTTCGGCGCCGATCCTAATCTGCCGAATTTTACAGGCCAGACACCGGCTCATGAAGCAGCAAGACTTTCCGCATGCAACTGTCTTCAGGCTCTGCTTAAAGCCGGGGCAAAACCCGATACGATTGACCGGGCAGGCTGGACACCGTTAGGCTTCGCTATTCAAAGCACAGACTTGCGGTGCGTCACGACTCTCCTTATCCATCGCGCAAACCCAAACCTCCCCATCGCCGACGATGGACGCTATCCGCTGCATCTGGCTGCCGAAAGCGGAAACGCCAAGGCGATAACGCAGCTTCTTGAATATGGAGCGGATCCTTCACTGCAGGATGCGGCAGGCAGAACGGCGCTGATGGCAGCAATCGGCAGAAACAAAAATTCACTGGACCACGAAGAACTGCTCAAACAGCTAGCCCAGGCAGTCCCCCCGCATCTCACCGACCGCGATGGCAAAACAGCACAAGATTATGCCCGCGACAGCAGAGATGATGCGGCAAAGAGAATACTCGGCATCAACCGCCAGTCCAATCACCCATCTTAGGCACGAAATGGGCTGCGGTACTGTGCTTCGCTCCCCAGGATGCTTTCGATCCAAAGCAGCCTGTTGTATTTAGCAACACGCTCGCCACGGCACATCGAGCCGGTCTTAATCTGTCCCGCATTGGTCGCGACGGCCAAATCGGCAATCGTCGCGTCATCGGTCTCGCCGGAACGGTGGGAAATCACATTTGTCCAGCCGGCACCGCGCGCAGTCTCGATCGCCGCAAGTGTTTCCGTCAGCGTCCCGATCTGGTTGAGCTTAATCAGCACCGAATTCGAAATGCTCTGAGCAATACCCTTGTTGATTCGCTCAGTATTGGTCACGAACAGATCATCGCCGACGAGTTGAACCTTCGAACCCAATCTTTTTGTCAGCTCCTTCCAGCCTTCCCAATCGTTTTCGCCAAGACCATCCTCAATGCTTACGATCGGATAGCGTCCGACCCAGTCTTCATACATGTCCACCATTTGCGATGCTGAGCGCGTCGGGCCGCCAGACTTGGTAAACACGTAGTTGACTTGGCCGCTCGAGCCTTTTTCGCTCACCAGTTCGCTTGCCGCCACATCCAGTGCCAGCGCGATGTCCGCACCAGGCTTATAGCCAGCTCGCTCAATAGCGCGCAGCAGGAAATCAAGCGCCAAATCCATTGATTCAAGCCGCGGCGCATACCCGCCTTCATCGCCCACACCTGTGCTGTAGCCGTCGTCTTTGAGCAGCTTGCCCAATGCGTGAAATGTCTCTGCGGCCATGCGAATTGCTTCGGAAAAAGTCGGGGCGCCGTGCGGTACAATCATAAATTCCTGAACATCCAAGCTGTTGTCCGCGTGAGCACCGCCGTTGATCACGTTAACCAGAGGAACAGGAAGCAATGTTGCGTTCTTTCCTCCAAGGAATTCAAAAAGCTCAAGCTTGGCGCTCGTTGCCGCCGCCCGCGCAGCTCCCAAACTCGCTCCCAGAATCGCGTTAGCACCAAGCTTTTGCTTGTTCGGAGTTCCATCGAGCTGAAGAAGTATCTTATCCACATTAGCCTGGTTCGCCGCATCAACACCATTTAAGGCCTCAGCAATTTGGCCGTTAACATTGGCCACCGCCTTGAGCACTCCTTTTCCTCGATATATGCGGTTGTCACCGTCGCGCAGCTCCACTGCTTCGAATTCACCCGTCGACGCACCCGAGGGGACACTGGCGCACCCGACACTGCCGTCGGCAAGCTCGACCTGCACCGAGACAGTTGGATTGCCTCTGGAATCGAGAATCTGAATCGCACTAACTTTCTTAATCGCTGTTTTCATAAGTCCCCTCAGCTTCTTTTGATTAACTTCGCCTGCGCAGAAATATCTGTCTAAATTGACCGGTTATGTATATAGTTGATTTATGCAAGCGAAAGCAAGCTGCACAATCAACCATGATGGAGCGTCAATGGCTCCGATCGGCGAGCTCGATTAAAAATGAATAAGCTTTCAACTATATTTATCCTTGGCATTGCCTCAGTGATCGCGTTTTTTACCGTCTTCGGCAATCACGGCTTGTTACGGCTGGTTAATATTCAACATTCGCTGCTCACGCTTCGCGGCCAAAACAACGAGCTGGAGTCGGAAATCGTGGAGACCAAGAACAAAATCTACGCGATTCGTCATAGCGACTTTGCGTTAGAAAAGGCTTCTCGTGAGCAGCTCGGTCTTTCAAAACCAGGTGAAATTGTCTACATTTTCCCGCAATCGGAACAGGCCGCGCCGGACAAGCAGTGACCCAAGCTCTTCCGGCTGCCGCTGATGGCAATTAGAGACGCAGGCTAATTAATAAAGTCGTGAAAAAGCAGTCCCCCCCACGTTTGAATGCAAATATAATTCCCCGCTCCAGACCCGTTTCTTCAGTTTCTTCCTTAATTAAGTCCACCCTCGGCAAGTATCATCTGAACGCAAAAATAGAAGAATACTCCGCGTTCCCGTATTGGAGAGAGATCGTCGGCGATGAAATCGCTCGCGTCGCCGCGCCGGAACGCATTGTGCGCCGCAAGGTTCTTGCGGTACGCGTTCTTGATGCTGCCTGGGCACAGGAACTTTCCATGCAGAAAGCGGATCTGCTCAACAAACTACATAACGCTGGATTCGGCGCAATCATCGACGACATCCAGTTTTTGACCGGCAGTGCGCAAGACAATAAAGGTTAACCATGACGGCAATACTTCGCTTATTGAATGAACGCGGCTGCATTCATAGCGCTTCAGATTTCGCAGAACTCGATCTGCTGCTGCAAAAAGAAAGAATCACTTTCTATTGCGGGTTCGACCCCACCGGCGCAAGTCTGCATGTGGGACATCTTCTTCCACTTGTCCTGATGCGGCGCATTCAAAAAGCCGGCCACAAGCCGATTGCCCTTGTCGGCACAGCTACGGGAATGATTGGCGACCCTTCCGGCAAGTCGGAAGAACGTAATTTACTCTCGGAAGAAGAAATCACCGCAAACGCACAGGCGCTCGAAAAACAAATCAGCCGCTTTCTCTCCCGCGAAGGGGATAATGCGTTTGTTTTGGTGCGAAATGACGAATGGCTTCGTCCGTTGAGCTGCATTGAGTTTTTGCGTGATGTAGGCAAGCACTTTTCCGTCAATGGCATGCTGACAAAAGACTCCGTGCGTTCGCGTCTCGAAAGCCGTGAACAGGGCATCAGTTATACCGAATTCAGCTACATGTTGTTTCAGGCGTATGATTTTTATTGGCTTTACAAGAATCTCGGCTGCCGGCTTCAGGTGGGAGGATCGGATCAGTGGGGTAATATTACCGCTGGACTCGAGCTGATCCGGCGCCGCAACGCGGGGGACTATGCGCCAGCTTATGCGCTCACCTTCCCGTTGATTACCACTGCATCCGGCGCAAAATTCGGCAAGACCGAAAAAGGAGCAGTCTGGCTTGATGCGGAGAAGACATCACCTTACGAGTTCTATCAATATTGGCTAAACACCACCGATCAGGATGTCATTCATTATTTGTCGCTGTTTACCGAAGTAAACAAAGAAGAATTGGATTCCTTACGCGAAGCAACAGCCGCGCATCCGGAACAGCGAGGTGCGCAAAAGCGTCTAGCGCAGGAAATAACTTCCTTAGTCCACGGCTCAGCAGAAACCCTCCGGGCGGAAAACGCAAGCCGGGTGCTTTTTGGCGAGAGACTTACCGGCATCTCCAGCCGCACGCTGTATGAGATATTCAGCGATGTGCCGTCGGTAGCCCTGGCGAAATCAGAAGCAGAAACCGGACGCACACTGCAAGAACTGGTGGTCGCCAGCGGCCTTGCTGAATCCAACGGCGCCGCGCGGCGATTGATTGAAGGGGGCGGCATTTATGTCAATAATGAAAAATCCGCCGATCCTCGCCGTAAAATGATCGTCGACGATTTTATCGAAGGCTCGGTGCTGCTGCTCAGAAGCGGCAAGAAAAACTATCGCTTAGTTAAGCTGGTATAGAACGTGAACAAACCTTACGGGTTTTTGTATAGTGCCGTTCTCGCGATAGTTTTGTTGAACGACTGCGCTTATGCAGAGGTTCGTCCCGAGCAGACTGCCGTTCTGGCCAACACTGCGAGTCATGAAAGTGTGGAGCTGGCGACGATGTATGCCGCCGCTCGCGGCATTCCGCGGGAGCACGTGCTGAAGGTATTCGTCGCACCTAACGATGAAATTGACCGGCAAAGTTACGACACTTCGCTGGTCATGGCTGTAAAAAAGCAGCTTACCGAACGGAGACTCTCTGAGAAGATTCGCGTCCTCGTGCTGACTTACGGCATGCCGCTGCGTGTTGAAGCACCGCTGGCACAGGAGGCTGACCGGGAATTCGCCGCGCGGGCTGCGAAAAAAATGGCGCAGGCACAAGAGAGTATTATTCAATTGATCGCAGCAGTCCAGCGCCTGGCGCAGAAAGAACCAGCGCTGCCCGACAAACCTGCCGGAAACCAGGAGCTTCTTCGCGCAGCAGAGAGCGCGTTCCGGAGCACCGCGGAACGGCTGGGACACCTGGAAGCCGGCGCCGAAAAGCAAGCTAAAGCACGCGAATTCGGCGATTTGCTGCTGCAGCTTCGCGGATTAGCCGGGTTGATTCCCGAACTGAAACGCGCGTCCGCAGCCAAAGACGCGCAGACGGCAGAGCAAATAGCGCGCTTGGAGCGAGAGTTTCAGCTGCACTTGCGCATGATGCAGTTGATTGAACAGACTTCCGCAAACGAAAACCAAGATCGCGCTTACCGGCTGGCCGAGCGCATGCATGGCGCAGCCGGCGTTCTTGCGCTTGCGCAGCGTGATATCGAATCCCGGCACTTTAAAAACGCAGATGCAAGCGTAGATAGTGAACTGAGCATGCTGTGGTGGGACCAGGACATGTACCGTCAAAGCGGCATGCTGCCGAATCCGCTTTATTACGGCATGACGGCAGAGGCACCGTCATTGACGATGATGCCGTTGTTGATGGTCGGCCGTATCGACGCACCTTCGCTGGATCTGGCGAAGAAGATTGTCGAACAGTCAATTGCCGCGGAAAAAAACGGCTTAGACGGCAAGGTCTACGTCGATGCGCGCGGACTGGCTGCAAGCGGCGCCGGGGACGAACCTGCTCGCTGGGATCAAAAATTGGTCGACTTCGGCTGGTTTATGCGCAAGCATAGCCCCTACTCCGTCGAGATCGATAAGTATCCTCCCCTCCTTGCTGAAGCTGCGGACGCGGCAGTTTATACCGGGTGGTACAGTCTGCGAAATTTCAGCGGCGACTTTTCTTTTGTCCCCGGAGCTATCGGTTATCACATTGCCTCTGAAGAAGCAGTGAGCATTCATAACAGCGAAGAAAAAGGCTGGTGCCGGAATTTGCTGCTGCGAGGGATTACAGCAACCTTGGGAGCAGTAGCCGAGCCCTATCTCGAGGCCTTTCCGCTGCCGCAGGATTTCATTGGTTTGCTCATGACCGGACGCTATTCGCTGGTTGAGGCTTATTATATGTCCGTACCGCACGTGAGCTGGCGCATGGTGCTCATTGGTGACCCTCTTTATAATCCGTGGCGCGGCAAAGCTCTGGTTGAAGCATCTGAGCTTGAGATCAAGCGCGGTGCAAAGATGCTGGATACCGCTCCCGTGCCTCCCGCTGAGATACCCATAGGAGACCCGCCCGCCGCAATTCGCCAAATCCGCCAGAACCGCAAAGCTGCGATAGTTGAAATCGATAACTATTTTAAGCGCTTAGATAAACCAGCTCAAGGCACAAAAACTCGTTCCTAATGGTTAATGCTGGGCTGCTGGGCTAGGCGGATTGACGGAGTTAATATTTTGATAAATCATATCACGATTTTAGCCGATTATTTCCTCGGCGGCATGCTCGCCTTTTGGTGGACAGGAGATTAATGCCGGCGCCAAGCAGCACTTGCGCGGCACAAAACGCATACAGCACATGAAGAGTTTCTTAATTAAAATTCCCAGGGACAACGCCAAGACTGCCGCTATGTTCGAGCAGGTTTTTGTCCAGCTTCATGAAACGCTGCGTGGGGATAAAGTCGCTTGCGAACTGATGGCATCTGCCCAAAACATTGGCTTCTGTTTTGCCGCTGACTTTGCCGTAAGTGAAGTCGTGGCCAGTCAGATATACGGCGTAGCTCCTGATG
Source organism: Pseudomonadota bacterium (assembly GCA_029555385.1). Classification (GTDB taxonomy): domain Bacteria; phylum Bdellovibrionota_C; class UBA2361; order SZUA-149; family SZUA-149; genus JAKPSH01. The sequence goes on along the minus strand of JAKPSH010000252.1, from coordinate 4,438 downwards.
CCGACATTGTCTCGATTCCTGATTTTTCAGAAAAGCTCAGCGAGACAACCCGCGTGGCCTGCGCAGAGCTTTCTCTTGTCCGCAATGATCTTTTTCCGCTGCGTGATTACCGGGACTTTCAAGGTGACTCTCTCTCCGGATTGCTCAGTGTTCTTTCAAAAGTCAGCCCTGGCGAGAAAGTCTTCATTCAGCTCGTAATCCAGCCGGCAGTAGATTCGTGGCATCATCACCTGCGCCTTAATGTGCGCAAAAAGCTCGATCGTTTACGGCAGATATTTCGCGTGAAATATTGGTTCAAAAAAGGTGTCTCCGATCAGTTTATTGAACGCATTCAAGAAAAGACTTCAACGCGGCTGTTCCGCTGCAATTTGCGGATTGCCGCTGTCTCCAGCGTGCCCAATATCGATCCCGTGGAGCGCCTCCGCTCGGTAATTGGTGCAATTTCAGCATTTAATACGCTCGATCTCAATCAGTTGAGAATCGGCCGCATATCTAATACCTTCAATGCGCTGAAAGCCTTTCAAGAGCGGCAGCTCAAGAAAGGATTTTTGCTTTCCTCGCGGGAAGTGGCGACCCTTTTTCATCTGCCGAACGAAGAAGAAGTTCCCAATCTGATTCTTGTTCTTTCAAAACGGGCAGCACCGCCGGTGGCACTGCCGACCAAGCAAAACGACCCTGATATTTCGTTCTTCGGCATCACCAACTTCCGCAATCAGCGCGTTCCCTTTGGCATAAAGCGATCAGATCGCCGCCGGCATATGTACACTGTCGGCAAGTCTGGCACCGGCAAGTCCAAACTGCTTGAATTGCTCATCCGCAACGACATCTTTGCCGGGAAAGGCATCGGCGTGCTGGACCCGCATGGCGATTTGGTGGACAACGTGCTGAAAATGATTCCGCAGCAGCGCATCAAAGACGTAGTAATTTTCGATCCTTCCGACCTTAAGTTTCCGCCAAGCTTCAACCCGCTGGAACAAGTCCCCGAAGAACTGAAAATGCGGGTAACCATCGGATTCATTGAGATCTTCAAGAAACTGTTTGGCACCAATTGGTCGCCCCGTTTGGAACACGTGCTGCGCTACGTCACACTCGCCCTCCTTGATACTCCGAACACCACCGTGCTTTCCATTCTCAAAATGCTGACGGATAAAAACTACCGCCAAATGATTGTCCGCAATATTCACGACAATGTCGTCAAGAACTTCTGGGTCAATGAATTCGCAAGCTGGTCCGAGAAGTTCGACAATGAAGCGATCACTCCTCTGCTCAATAAAGTCGGCCAATTTGTGGCAACGAATATGATTCGCAATATCGTCGGCCAGCCGCAAAACAAGATTGATTTCCGCTCCATAATGGATACTAAAAAAATTCTGTTGATGAAGATCTCCAAGGGCATCCTTGGCGAGGAAAACGCGGCACTGCTTGGCGCGATTGCCGTGACCAAGATTTATCAATCCGCAATGGCCCGCGCCGACACCCCGGAAGATCAACGTGTAGATTTCTACCTCTATGTTGATGAGTTCCATAACTTTGCCACTGATTCCTTCGACGAAATATTGAGTGAAGCGCGCAAGTACCGCTTGAACTTGGTGCTCGCCAATCAATTCCTGGGACAGCTCTCACAGAGCATCCGCAAGACTGTTTTCGGAAACGTCGGCACAATTTTGTCCTTTCGTGTCGGCGGAGAAGACGCTTCAATTCTCGCCCAGGAATTTAAGCCGCGTTTTGCCGAATCGGACATTATCAACCTTGCCGTGCGCGAGTTTATTGTAAAAATGTCGATCGACGGCGAAGTGCAGGATTCATTCTCTGGCAGAACTATCGGCATGAAGACCTTGGAGAAGCCTTTCGCCAAGGAATGTGTCGATTTTTCGCGCCAGCACTACGCCCGCCCCGTCGAAGAAGTCGAAGAAATCCTTCGCGCCTGGGAGGAAGGCAAGATTAGCACGGAGCAGAAAAATCAGTCCGGCAAGCCGGTCACTGTTTTCCCGGCAGAAGAAGTCGAATTCGAGGAGCCGTTGATTTAGCCGGCGGCATAGAGCGCAAGCAAACCGCATCTCGAACAGCGCCGGGCGGTAATATTGATGTTCTCGGTTTCATCACCCTGCAGGCCTTCTTCGGGGATGCCAGGAATCCACTGAAAAACATAGCCTAAGTTTGTTGCGATAAAACCATTCTCCACTTCTGCCCCGCAGCTTGAGCACACGCTGCATGCTGTTTTCTGCGCTATCTCCGCCGCATGATCCGTTCCGCCTGGCCCTTCTTCCTCCCTGCACTTACCACACTTCCAGCAGGCATCAAACTGCTCTTCCATAAGCTCACCGCACCCAGCGCAGCGCCAGGATTGGCGGATTTCTCTCGCCGCCTGCGTGACTCCTGCAAGCATCGGCTTAGGCGGCTTTAATTTATGCAAACCGGAATCCGGCGGCGCTTGTTCCGGCGCAGTCGGTGCACTTTGCTCAGCCGGAGCCTCAGCGGATGATTTTGTTTCGTCTTTCTCTTCTCCCATCCGCACAAATCCGCAGGTCGTGCACTTGTTCTCCGGTTCAAGTACGAAGCCGAAACATTTTGGGCATTGCCAAAGCATAGCTGCAGCACCTTCAAAAAAGCCAGTAAACAATCGTACGCCTAGACGCATAATAATGCATTAGGATGAACATATACTATCCGAAGTATTGACCTTGAACCATTGTCTCCCCACCCGCATTCTGCTAAAAAGCAATTTGAGGACACGTTCTTTAGCGCAGTTCCCGATGCCACTATAGCTATCTTCAGCAGGAAGATCTGTTCTTTCTCTGGCGAAAATTAACAGCCCCATCAATTGATCACGACACAACCTGCTGCTACTGCGAATTGAGCTATTAGCATCGCCAAAAAGCACCGGCCAAGGCCGCGGGTAGAAGCGAGAAAAAAACTACTGCATAAACGGTAGTGCTCCTTTGTGAGCGTTTTTTCCTAGGATTCAGGACAGCGCTGATTGTGCTGTCCGCTGTCCGATGAGGAGTGTCCCATGACGCAACATTGTTTTAAGTTCCCGAAGCTGCATAACGCAGCGTGGCCTGGCGTCGTCGGCAAGGGAGGCGACGGCAACCAACCGCCGATCGGTCTGGACGAGATGCTCGACCTGACCGCCGCAGCAGACTGTGGAGGAGTGAAGTTCGACGGGTTCGACTTGTTCTTGTATAGCCCGCACATCGACATCGATGCGGCGATGCGTGATGACGGCGTGCTGTATGCGCTGGCCGATAAGGCGACGGCCCGCGGACTCACGATCGGCAGCGTCGTCGCGCCGATTTGGCCTCCGACCGGGGGCGGCGCCGCCATGGGCGATGACGCTGAGTGTGCGAAGTTTCTCGCTCAAGTGCGCAAAGGATGCTATGTGGCGAAGCGCCTGCGCGAAGTAAAGGTGCGGCCGCACGGCGTGGTGCGTATCGATTCCGCCTCCAACATCAAAGCGTTCCTCGCTGACCCCGATGGCAATCTAGGACGCATCGCCAGGACCTTCCGTGAAGCCTGCATTATCGCCGAAGACAATGGCGAGCGGCTCGCCGCGGAAGGCGAGGTCTGCTGGGGCGGAATGCACACGCTGAAGCTGATGGTTCGCCTGCTCGAGGCTGTCGACCGGCCGCAGACGCTGGGCTTTCAGGCCGACATGGCACACACGTTGATGTACATGCTCGGGACAAACGGTGGACCGGATGATCGGCTGCTGCCGCAAGACTTTATTTGGTCGGACAGCGACACGTTCGATTCCGCATACCGCCAGCTCGTCGCAGCGCTCCAGCCGTGGACTATAGACTTCCACGTCGCTCAGAACGATGGGACGGTCCATGGCACCGGCTCGCATGACGACACTGGCCGCCACTGCCTGCCCGGTGACCCGAACGGCAAGCTCGATATCGTCAAGCTGGCCGGCTGGTGGCTGCGCGACTCCGAAAACCAGTTGACGAAGCGCTTCGCGCATGTGTGCTGGGACGGCTGCATGTTTCCGAACGAGGTGCTAATGAATCCCGAAACGTGGAACAGCATCCTCGGCGTGATGGTTGAGATCCGCCAACAACATGGCTGGAACTGAGCACCGCCGTCCTCCCAACGGGCGAGCCCCCGCCGCCTCGCTCTTCTGTATGGAGCAGCGAGGCGGCGGGATGAATATCTCAGAGGTTCTTAAGGCAAAGGAGCAGCACCATTTAAGCCTAAGGAATGGAACACCGGCTTCTTCTCCCTCTTTTGGAACCGGTTCTCCCTCTTTTGGAACCGGCTCTCCTTCTCCCTGGAACCGGCTTACTTTCTCTCCTTCTCCCTGGAACCGGCTTACTTTCCCGGCAGAACCAGCCCAGCAGGCGACAAACAAGCACTCATTGACTGAAGAAACATCTGCACGCAAACAGCGATAATTGATGGGAGTCTGTAAATAGTTCCCGCTCCACACACTGCGAGG
>JAKPSH010000250.1 GCA_029555385.1 Pseudomonadota bacterium | reverse complement strand
CCTCGCAGTGTGTGGAGCGGGAACTATTTACAGACTCCCATCAATTATCGCTGTTTGCGTGCAGATGTTTCTTCAGTCAATGAGTGCTTGTTTGTCGCCTGCTGGGCTGGTTCTGCCGGGAAAGTAAGCCGGTTCCAGGGATGGAGGTTCCAGGGAGGGAGAGAAGTAAGAAGTAAGCCGGTTCCAGGGAGGAGGTTCCAGGTAGGAGCCGGGTTCCAGATAGGTTCCAAAGAAGAAAGAGAAGAGTTCTCAGGGAGAAGACTAGATTCCTTGTTAAAGCCGCTGAAGATGGAGCATAATGCTGTGGCACAATCCTTCTCGGGATCGTTTCCTATGCTTACGGCAATATTACTCGTTGCTTGCGCTATTTTTTTCGCTGCGTATGTCTCTTACGGGCGCTGGCTGGAATGCCTGCTTGATGTCGACAGCAATCGGCCTACCCCGGCGCACAGCGACTACGACGGAGTCGACCGTGTCCCGGCTCAGCGGGAAGTCCTGCTCGGACATCATTTTTCCTCAATAGCTGGGGCTGGTCCCGTAGTCGGTCCGGTTATCGCTGTGCTCGCCTTCGGCTGGCTTCCCGCGCTCGTCTGGGTGATCCTTGGCTCTGTATTTATCGGCGGTGTGCATGATTATCTCTGCTTAATCGCCTCCATCAGGCACAAAGCCCGGTCCGTGGCGGAACTTGCCAAGGAATTCATCTCCCCCCTTTCCTACCGGTTGTTTTTGCTCTTTATCTGGCTCTCCCTCGTTTACGTGTTGGTCGTGTTCGCCGACTTAACCGCGGCAACTTTTACTATGGACGGCGCCGTTACTACTTCAAGTTTGCTTTACATCGTGCTTGCTCTCGCTTTCGGCGTGTCTGTCTACCGTTTCAAATACAGTGTGCGCAACGCTTCGCTGGTAATCGTGCCGCTGGTTTTCGCTGGTATTTGGCTCGGACAGGAACTCCCGCTTCGCGCTGAGTATCTGCCCTGGCATTTTCTCGGCGATGCGAAAAATACTTGGCTCGTCGTGTTGATTGTTTATTGCTTTATCGCATCAACGACCCCGGTGTGGATTCTGCTTCAACCCCGGGATTACCTGTCATCATACCTGCTCTACGTAGCGGTGCTTGTTGGATTTATCGGCATTGTGTTCGGCAGTCATCCGGTCCAGTACCCGGCTTTTCAAGTTTGGCACGCAGCAGCCCTGGGGCCGCTTGTGCCGCTCCTGTTTATTACAGTGGCCTGCGGTGCTTGCTCCGGCTTTCACTCGCTCGTGGCTTCGGGTACGACTTCTAAACAGCTCAACAAAGAAACTGATGCGCGTTTTATCGGCTACGGCGGGATGCTGCTCGAAGGTGTTGTCGCCGTGATCGCCATCGCCTCCGTGGCGATGCTCGGTGCCGGAGACCCGTTGACCAGGGAACAGCCGCTTGCTGTCTATGCCTCGGGTATGGGTGCTTTTGCTGGGGTCGTCGGCGTGCCTCAGCATATTGGTTATTCCTTCGGCCTGCTTGCGCTTTCGACATTTATTTTAACTACATTAGACACGGCGACAAGGCTTGCCCGTTACGTGTTTGAGGAGTTTTTCAGTCTGCGCGGCACGGCAATGCGATATTTATCTACAGCAGCTTCGCTAGCGCTTCCAGCCGTGGTTGTGTTCCTTGAATTCAAAGACGCATCCGGCCAGGCAATTCCCGCGTGGAAAGCTATTTGGCCGGTCTTCGGTGCAACCAATCAGCTCCTCGCCGCACTGGCACTCCTTGTGATTACCGTTTGGCTCGCTAAAGCCGGAAAGAACTTTTGGATTAGCGCGCTGCCTCTCGCCTTCATGGCCGTGATGACGCTCTGGGCTCTTGCGCAGTTAGTTGTCGGCTACGGCCTTTCCCTCATTGGGGGCATCGCCGTATTCCTCCTGCTTCTCGCGCTGGTCTTATTCATAGATTCCGCCCGGCGGCTTTGCCGCTTAAGTCAGGAAAAGAGTGGTGCTGTCTAAGAGTCGCCGCGAGTTGATGCAAAATTGACCGAATAACATTTCAATAAGCTTGCCCCTGGTGTCCTCGGCACCTGTAAGCGATGACACCCGTAGCTTCTAAAACGGTTTGTCATGGCGCCCGGCAGGACCGGGATCGACTTGCACCCAGTAAGTCGTCTTTTCCGGTTCGAGTTTAAGATTCAGAATGTCCTTGCCCATAATACGCAGCAGCAGCGCCATCGGCGTGATCGCTAAATAGTAGAAGATCACCAGGAAAATAAAGGTCATGACTATCGAGAGTTTTTCGGCAAATTTCATCCAGGCCCGTTCAAGCGGTCCCAGCACGCGAGGAAAGAAAAATCCACCGGGGAGGACAAAACCAGCCAAGGCAAAGAAAACCAAACAAGCTGGACGTTCCCGCCAGAGCAAGAAGCCGCCGACAGCTACAGCAGCGAAGGTCATGACCAGGGCAAAACTGCGAATCTGTCTCTGGCGCTCCGGTGCAAGCGGCCCTGGTTCAATCAAGTTCATACTCCTTTCTCCAGTCCTGGTCGTCGCCAAACGCCGGCTGTTCAGTTTTGTACATGATGCAGTCTTCCAGCACGAGCACATCCATTTCGGTGCGCATAAAACAACGGTAAGCATCCTGAGGTGTGCAGACGATAGGTTCGCCGCGCACATTAAAAGAAGTGTTGATAATTACGGGACATCCTGTCTGGCGCTTGAATTCCTGCAGCAGGTCGTAGTAGCGCGGATGGACTCCAGTCGCCACGGTTTGCAGGCGCGCTGAGTAGTCAACATGAGTCACGGCCGGTATATCACTGCGCGGGACATTGAGTTTCGCGATACCAAAGAGTTCTTCCTGCTCCTTAGTCATCGCCACGCGCCGTTCACTGCGCACCGGGGCAACGAGAAGCATGTACGGTGATTCTCCCTGAAATTCGAAATAACTGCTGGCATCTTCGACGAGCACAGTGGGCGCAAACGGTCGGAAAGATTCGCGATATTTAATCTTAAGATTCATGGTCGCCTGCATCGTTGTGCTCCGCGCATCGCCGATAATGCTGCGCGAGCCTAAGGCGCGCGGGCCAAATTCCATCCGCCCGGCAAGCCACCCGACGACTTTTCCTTCGGCCATGGCTGCGGCCGCAAGCCGCAGCGTTTCTTGCTTTTCCTGGCGGTGATACGGTAGGGCTTCCTTTTTGAGCCATGCTTCAATCTCGTCGCTGTCAAACTCCGGTCCTAGATAAGAACCGTACTGCATATCTTTGCCGTCCGGCTCTGGGATGCGCGGGTTCCCATATATTTGATGCCAGGCAAAGAGCGCTGCGCCGACAGCGCCACCTGCATCTCCCGCCGCAGGCTGGATCCACATTTCATCAAATATCTTTTCTTGGAGAATTTTCCCGTTAGCCACGCAGTTGAGCGCAACGCCGCCGGCCAGGCATAGCTTATTCTCTCCCGTTTCACGGCGGACATGGCGCGCCATACGCAGCATAATCAATTCGGTTACGTCTTGAATCGAACGCGCCAAGTCCATTTCCCGCTGAGTCACGAGAGATTCAGGTTTGCGCGGCGGGCCGCCGAACAACTCGTCGAAGCGGCGAGAGGTCATCGTCAGGCCCTGGCAATAATTAAAATACTGCATGTCGAGTTTGAATGACCCATCCTCGCGCAAATCAAGCAGGCGGTCGAGAATGAGCTGGACGTATTTTGGCTCACCGTACGGGGCGAGCCCCATTACTTTATATTCACCGGAGTTGACCTTAAAACCGGTGTAATAAGTAAACGCGCTGTAGAGCAGTCCCAAACTGTGCGGAAAGCGCAGCTCACAGCGCAGGTCAACTTTGTTCCCTTGCCCCACTCCCCAAGAAGCTGTCGCCCATTCACCGACGCCGTCAACGGTGATAATCGCCGCACGCGCGAAAGGCGAAGGAAAGAAAGCCGAGGCAGCGTGTGATTGATGGTGCTCCGGATAAAACACGGCGCCTTCGAAGCCTACCTGCTTACGAATTTCTTCCTCCATCCACAGCTTTTGCTTGAGCCAGAGCGGCATGGATTTCAAAAACGAGCTTAAGCCTTGAGGCGCAAACGCCAAATAAGTTTCAAGCAGCCGTTCAAACTTAATCCACGGCTTGTCATAAAATGCGATGGCAGTCAGTCCGCTGGGGCCGATTCCCGCCTCTTTCAGGCAGTAGCGGCATGCGTTTGCCGGAAACCGGTGGTCGTGCTTCTTACGCGAAAAACGCTCTTCCTGCGCTGCGGCGATAATCCGCCCATCGCAAACCAAAGCTGCGGCTGAATCGTGGTAAAAAGCCGAAATACCGAGGATAAACGTTTTTGACACTGGATGCTCAGGCCGCTCCGTAATGGCTGCTTAAAAATCCAAGAATGCGTAAATGCGATGCGAACAGCAAAGTCCAAATAAACGAAAGACTAGGTATATGGAAAGGGAAATCCACAAAAGCGTGCAAAGACATACAAACCAGAACCGCAAACGATGTCCAAAGGATCACTCGTTCCGTCGGAATTAATGGCAGACGCCACGTTTTCAGCGTCGCAATCAGCACAATGCCCCAGGCCACGATAATTACAGCACTGCCAATTACTCCAGTTTCCGCAGCAGCCTGGAGGTAATCATTATGCGCGTAGTCCATCTTCCACGCAGCGAGCTCGCGCGGGATATTGTGTTCTGCGGCATAGCTCCAAGTTCCCAGACCGGAACCCGTGAGCGGGTAGGCCCGCAGGATATCTACACTCGTGTGCGCAAGCAGCCGGCGTCCCTCGTCGTAACCGGAGGCAAGCCCGTATTCAATGCGTTCAGCGGCTTGATCGCGTGTTGATTGTCCCAGGAAAAAGAGCACAAAGAACACGACTGCGGCAACGCCCAGCGCATGGCGAGCAGCTCCCCCGGCCGTATAAAGCCAACGCCGTTCCTCGCGCCCAGGCTTCCGGACGTGCTCGCTTTGCTTTCCGGGCGCATGCAGAAAAACAAGCCACAGCGAGAGGAGGCTAACGAGCATGAAGAAGTTTCCGGCCCGGGATAACGTGAGAATGTTGCCGAGTACCACGACAATCAAGGCAAAAGTCAAGGGTATATAGCGGCGCAGACTGATCGGATGCAGCAGAAACTCAATCATTGAAGTTCTTCTGTGGTCAACGGCATCGTGCAAGATGCGCAACTGTGACAGATGCAAAATCCGGCCCCACAACATAGTGCTGCACGCGGTGAGCAGTACGGATAAGTGATTAGGATTGACAAACGGCCAATGAGTCCGCGAACTGCCGATCGGCCCAACTGCCGGCATGAAATATCCGAAAAGGAGTTCGGCGCCGAATGTCCAGTGCAGTATTGACAGAACGGCGCAAAGTGCAGCGGAGCAGCAGACGGCCCGTTGCAGAAAATAAGCTGTTCCTTCGATGCGTCTTGCCTGGTGCGGGATAGGATCCTGAGTACGCATGCGGCGGCGGCCTGATAGATAAACCCGACCTTCTTCCCGCGGGAGTGCAAGCAGAAAAAACGCCAACGCGCCCAGCATGATCAGCCACGAAGCTGCGGTCATGGTACGCGACGCATCAAGGGAGAGCGTGCCTGTCCGTGCTCCAGCCATGCGGTATAGTTCTGCGGCGTGCGGAGACAATAACTCAATCACCCCAACGGGAAATGAAACAAGCTGAAGGAGAGCCAGGAAAACAAAACTCAGCCAAAGTATGCACAGCAGCTTGCCCGTAATGCTGAGCCGGAAACCAGACTTGAGGATGCCGGTGTTGATGGCGGCGACGAACGCGAAAAGCGCTGCAAGCGCACAAAAGATTACTTGGACGGCAAGCACTGCGCGGAGGCTTTTTCCGCCGAAAAAAAGCGGAAGCAGGACTGCGGTGAACGCAGCTGCTCGCAGGAGAAACGCCACCGTGCGATGGTGCTTTTCACCGGGCGCTTCGATATCGATGATTTCCCGGATTTCTTCCCCAAAGACAGTTTGCACAGAATCGTCCACGGTATGTCCTTTACCCCTTGCGTACTTGCATAGTATACAAATTAGCAGCATTTGTTCTGGAGTGCGATGAGAATTTCGCTATTAATCGCGGCGCTTGTTGCGCTGTTTGGCCTTGCTTTTGCGGTGTGGGATTATGCTGCAAGCGCCTCGGCCAGTTCCATCGAAACGCAAGGCAGCCTGCTGGTGAATAAGGGTGCGCAGGTACTGGCAGATACGGACAGCGCAGCCGCAGAAACACTCTATCGTCGCGCGAGGGCGCTGGCGCAGCGCACAAAGTCCGCGCCGCACATCCGGTTCTTGCTCGGCCGTTCGGCAGCGGTTTTATCGATGTACCGGGCATCGGCCAGTGATAAAATTTCACTGCTCTGCACTGCGCTTGCCAATTACCGCGCCGCCGCGCAGCTCAGTCCGGCTGTGCCGGGGTATCAAATCGCCTGGGCGGAGCTTGATGCTCGCCTGCGCTCGCCGGAGGAGCTTTGCCAAGCGGCAGGGGCGCCGCTTCCCATTGCCCAACCCGGCATGTCCCCCTTGGAGAGGCTCCGCTGGGCGGAAAAACTCGGGCCGTTTAATACGAGCGAACTCTATCTTGCGGGACTCGTCTATTTAAGTCTTGAGCAAAAGAGTGAAGCTCTTGCTTTATTCCGCCGGGTGCAGGAAATAAACCCGCGGTTTACTCGGGCCCAGCGAGAGTATGTTTACAGTTTGGTGGGCAGTGAGCATGAACTGCGCAGCGCAATGCCGGCGCGCTACCCGGAAGTCCTGCAATGGATCTATCACTTCTCACGTTTTCGCGAAGGCGAATTTGCCGCATGGCGCAGCGCCTTCGTTGAGGCTGTTGCGCTTGCCTTAAGTGAATTAGAACAGCGCCGCAGTGCGCAAAATCTGGATGCCCCAAGTTACCATCACTTTCTGAAGACTTTGAGCAAGACTGATTTGCTTGCTGCAAGCGATGAGTTGCGTCAGCGTTTTGATCGCCGGCTGGCGGAGGCATATGCCGCGGAAGGGAATATGTCGTGGGCCGCGGTGCTGCGCCGGAGAAGCGAATTGCAGCGAATCCGGGTGCTGAAAGGGAAAGTGCGCGATGACCGGCGGCCGGTTGAGGTGATGGTGTATAATTGGGCTGGCGATATCGACACGCGCCATACCGCTCTCGACATGCAGGGTGTGTCGCTTGGTGTTTTCTTCCCCAGTACCGCGAAGCCGGAGCTGTTGATTCTCGAAGGCGCAGACAGTGCGGCAAAGTTTGAAACTGCGTCAATCCAATTCTTGCAGAGCAAGGATAATCTCGCTTTTTCGCCCTACGATTTAGCAGCGAAAATATCGTTGGTCGCGGCCGATGGTAAAGAAATTATGTTGGTCGAGCTCGATGGCGATGTGCCCCCTTACCTTAAGATTCACTACCGGGGAGCAAAGCGGCGGCCTTCCATTGCCAACCGTTCGGTGGATCTGATCCAAGTTTATGGTGCCCCATGATGGCGCGTGTCAAACAATGCTGCGCAGTATTGATTTGTTTGTGCATCTTTAGCAACGGACGTGCCCATGGTGTTGACGCAGTTGTCGTCGCGGTGCCTTATTTGCCTGTCCGGCTCGACTTGCGTCAGCATAATGAACCGGTGACCCGCGTCATACTGGCCAACACCGCCCCGGGCCTTGCGGTGCTCAGCGCGGCTGGTGCTGTCGAAGCGCACCTTGCGCAGCAAATAGCGCGCACATCTGACGAGCTGCACTGGGCAGTGCAGCTAAGGCCGAACCTGCGTTTTCCCGGCGAAAGGCTTGCTGCGCTGCGGGACTTGCGGGCATCGTTGGTTTTGATGTGCAACGGAGATTGCGCAGGCAAAAAGGCGTTGCCGGGCGACGACTGGCTTGTTGAGCTGCAGAATATCGAAGAGATATCAGTGCTGGATGCTGCGCCGGGTTCCGCCGCAGCGCAGAGCGGCGCACAAGTTGTGTATTCGCTTCGTGTTCCCTCTAAGAAATTTCCTCTGCTCCTGACGCTGTTTCCGGTCTGTGATGCTGATGTGTCCCTGGGCTTCGGCGCAGCTTCGTTCGGCATGGGGACAAAGATTGCTTGCGCCGCTCCTTACGTTATCGCGGAAAATGCCGGGAAAGAACGGATAGTTCTGGAGCGGACAAGTCAGTATTTTCGCCCCGGCAGGCCGGTTTCCCCGCGCGTTGAACTGCGGCGTTATCAGTTCCCGCAAAACGCCTTGCGGGCGCTTCGTCTGGGCGAGGTGCAAATCATTCTTCTTCCTGCGGCGGAACTCGCGAGAGAGGCCGCGCAAGATGAGTCTCTTGCCGTTGTGGCCTCGCCGCTTGTCAATCTGCGGCGCGTCACCGGTTCATGGAAGCTGCTCAAAGAGTATTGGACGGATGCAGTAAAAGACGAAGAGCGCCTATTGACGGACGTGATTGTGGTCCGGAGAGCGCTCGTTTTGGATGATGACGCAAGAACGAGCTTCGATTTGTCGGGTGTTTATCTTCCCTGAGCCCCCGGCATCATCGCTCTGGGCGTTATCACGCCATACTCAGCAGCTCCGATAACTTTTATTCTTCAATGTAAGATATTCAGCTTGCTGGGAAGCATTCTCAGCACTTTCTACCTGAAACTAAAGCAGCGGAGAACTCAGACATATAAAAGACAACCAAAGAGAGGCAGCAGCGTGCCTGCTCTGGTTTGTCGCCGGTGCAGAGGAAGACGCTGAAGGCTTAACCCTATGCGCCGGGGCGCGCTCTACTGCTGCGGGAGAATCCGCACGGCAGCACGGCCTTGCAGGGCATCGCGAAGGGCTGCGGCATCGTCGGAGCTTCCGACGATGCTGCCGTAATGCATCGGAATAACAACTTCGGCGCGTACGGCAAGCGCTGCTTGCGCGGCTTCAGCCGCAGTCATCACATAAGTGCCTGAAACCGGAAGCAGCGCGATGTCGGCTTTAATCGAGTTCATCTCCTCGATGAAATCAGTGTCCCCCGCATGATAAACGGTGACGCCGTCAATTTCCAGCAAGAAGCCAAGCCAGGCGTTCTCTCGTGGGTGGAATTTCTTGTTGGTGTTATAAGCCGGGACTGCGCTGATCGTGAGGCCTTCCATCTGCA
>JAKPSH010000112.1 GCA_029555385.1 Pseudomonadota bacterium | reverse complement strand
GCCGGGATTGGGGCATGACCCGGGCGCCGAACGCTCCGTCCACGTGCGGCCGTACATGGCGCGCATCGACCGCATGCCGCCGGACGGCGGACTTCCGGGCGGCGCCCTGAAGACCTAGAGCATTTTTCAGAACCTTGTAGCGCTTTTTGGCGCTGCAAGTTCTAGAAAAAGCTCTATCCTCCGTAGCGTTAGCGAAGGAGGATCTCGAATCGGCAGATACGAGGAATCGTAAACAGCTCTAGTGCATGATGCAGGTTCTGAATACCAAAACCCGGTACACCGTACCGGGTTTTCTATATTCCTATCTTCGCCGCATTTTCGTTTCTTGCGCCGCGGCTGCTTTGGTGCGACTAGATATTATTGCCTCACACCGCTTAGCAGAGAAAAAAGACGATGGCCGGAACTAGACAAGCCGCTTTTTCGCTGTCCCTCTTGCTGCTCGGCATATCCGCCTGTTATCCGATTTACCGCAATTACGCTCTTTGCTCGGCCCCGCCCTCCGATGCAGGCCATGAGTGCGTCAGGGCGTGCGACGGCATGCAAGAGCATTGCCTGAAGACAGCCGAGCGAGAACTCGAGCAGTGCCAGTTCGGTGCGAACCTGGACCGTAAGCTGTGCGAAAGCATGTACCTGTCACAAACAGGAAAGAACGCGCCCTCTTGGGCCTGCGTACAGAGGCGCTGCGCGTTTGACAGTTCCACCTGCGACGACCAATATGCGTGGTGCTGCAACCGTTGCGGCGGGTCCTTCGGCTTCGAGCAAAGGTGCATCAGCAACTGCGAGTAGCAGCCCGGCCCCCCTCCTTGCACGGCTCTCCGGATACTATTAAGCAGTTTCACGCTGGGTTCTAACAATGACAAGCAAGCCTGGCTTCTTGGCGCCGCCAGGCTTGCTTGTTTATTGGCGCTGCGGCGCAGTCCTCCAGCGCTTATTCCTTCACGACAAACGAACCGCCCCACAGGGCCTGCTCATCCCAACGGCTGAAAGCTTCGGTAAAGGCGTCCATGTCCCTTCTTGTCACATCGCCGACCGGCGTCACGAAGTAGACAACCGTAACACGAATCGGCTCTTCGGCGCGCTGGTTTTGAAAGCCGCTGCCGGTATTGTATTCACCTTCAAGCTCGCCATGACCTATGGCCACTTTGCTCAGACCCTGCCTTTCCATCGCCGCCGCCGCGGGCTTGTTGAAAGTTTCTTGCTTCGCCGCGCCGCCAAAAACTCCGTCAAACACGCTGCCGAGGAGCGATGTTTCGCCCTCGTATACCGCCGCCGGCGGACCCCAGGGGCGTTGAAACGGCGGAGTTCCCATATTGGAGAGCGCAATGTTCTTTGCGTCCCGGCGCAGCGGAATTTGAATCAAGTAATAGCGCTGCACATCGACATCCATGCCCTTCGCCTTAAGGTCGGATTCCAGTTTCAGCAGGTCTTGGCGCTCTTCGGCACGGCTCGCTGTAAAAGGCGCCTTTTTTCCGTCAATGTCGGCATAAAGGAGCTGATGATTGCCGGGACCGACTATCGCATCGGAGCTTCCCTCGATCACGTCAGTAATGACGAAGTTGGTCGAGCCGTACGGATAGATGCTGAAGTTAAAGGCTGCGCGCGGCGGTTCATTGCCGGGCCCCCCGGCGCTCATATCCTTTGCCGGCACCGGCACAATGGCAAACTGATTGGACACAATAACATTCTTATCGCGATGGTCAGAGCGCAAACCCAGTTCGCTAAGACGCCCGGGAAGGGAGACTTCCTTCGTCTCTCCTCCCCGCTTGAGGTGGATCTTGATCTTATCTGCGGGAACCATCAGCACCTTATCGCGGAAGTTGGTGTCCCGGCGCACAGACAGGGCAAGTTCCGCGGACTGCGGATCGCTCTCTATTCGCCGCACCCAAATGCCGACATCGCTGATGCGGTCGCCCCACACTGAGTTTTCGTAGCGGCCGATATCCTCCCAGGAGATTTTGACGGGGAAAAACGAACGCTCTTGCAGCAGCTTCAAAAACTCTTGGTTCGAAGTGAGATTAATGGTCTTGCGAAAATAATCGTCCCAGGCAGGCGACGCGGGCGGAGGAGGAATCCTGCATTCCGCCGCCAAGCAACGCGGCGGCGGCGTGCAAGGAATGTGTTTAACAGCCTTGACGATCCGCCCGACCACTGAGCTGTCAACCTTTGTATTGATATCAAGCAGCGAGGCGATCTCGACTGCCGCAAAGCCAATTTTGCTGTTTCCTCCGGTTGGCGAATTCTTACAGTGCGCATCGTGGGCAAGCCTAACGTTTTCGCGAATAAGCGTTATTTGTGCCGCAGTAAGCGCAAGAGACTCTTTGGCAAAAGCATCCTTCACGGCTTGATCAGACGGCTCGTTCTCACCCTTGAGATTCCAGGACGGGAACAGACAGAACAGAGCAGCAAGAAAAAACAGTGCGCGGCAAGACCTTCGCATATTTTTGTCCTCCTCGGGTTAACACAACTATCAGCTCATACTCCCAGCAGCATATCTACTATACATACACGCGGCGGATATACGGCTTGAATTTGACGCCGGCGGACAGCCTTTGCTTCGCTGCCCACGCGTTTTTTGCGTTATTTTTACTTATTCCGCATGGTTCCAGCCGGATCGGCCAGATTTATCGAGACATCTCACGTTGCGATACCATAACAATAGAGGGCAATCGCATAACGAGAAATTGGATGTTCGATCGGCGTAATCGAAATATTGAGCCTGTCATACCCGCCGGCACCGCGTTTCGCATGTCCTGCCCGGCGCAGCCGCAGGAACATCAAACGATGAAAGTGCTGACTCCGGCACCGGAACGCCGCAGCACAGGAAGCGGCGCGTCAATTGTGCTCTGTGCCGCCGGCACTGCACCAGTGAAGGAAAAAGACTACACGGCCCTAACCGAGTTTCTTGCCAGGCACAGTGCGTTTAATCATCAGCTCCTCAGTGAACTTAAACAAATAGACATCAAGCGCCTTGGGGAGATACTTGCGCTCAGCTCGGATTTCGTTAGACAAGCTGAGCAGACAAACGGTCATCGAGGCGCAGAGCTAGAAGATGCCCTCCTCCGGCGGCGCATCCAAAACTCCCTTGCCTTTGTGCAAAATGAGCTTTCCTTCCTTAAAGACGATGTTCCCGGCTGGGAGGGCAACATTCTGTCAATGTGCATCGACCCCAATCGGGCGCCGCAGCTTACTTGTGGATTCCGTGCTTACCTGCTGAAACGCGTTTTTGGCCATCTGCAGGAGCAAGGTATTCTGCCAAAGGACTTGGAGGCGCGCCTTGTATACAACGAAGATCCGACGCATTTTGCGTTAGGCATCTATGACAAAACCGGACGCGGTTTGTGCATCCTCGATTCATGGGCGCAAAAGCCGCAAGTTGCCCCGAGGCTTTATTATGGCCCCTCGTTCGAGCAAGCACGCGAGAAATGGGAAGCTGATGTAAAGAAAGGCAGCGACACGTTTGACGCTGCCGTAACGGAATTTATGAACAGAAATGCTCTGGCAAAGGGCGAAGCGGCGCGTATTTTTTTCTCCGATAACTATCTCGGGGGACTTGATTACGCGCTCTACCACTATTTCGCGGCGCCGGACGCACCGCAGAGGAACAACATTGCACCTTCGTTTTTTAAGCAGGTGCGGGAACAGCTTGCACATACTTTGCCTGCTGATCGGGACGCCATTCAACGTGCCGGCAATCTTGATGATCTCCAGCCTTTTATCGTGGATTACTTTCAGCGTTTCTACCGCCTGAACCTTCCGGGAAGTAAGGAGCCTGCCGCCAAATAGGCTCCTGTAGGATTTTAGGTTAGCTCAAGAAAAAACGTGCTCTATCTCTGGAAAATGTGTCTCTGGAAAATGTGTCAGTCTCTGGAAAATGTGTCAGCCTGTTTTGTAGTTCTCCGTAATTCCTCATGATTCCGCAATAACCGCCCGGATAATAGCCCTACTGGACTGGTCGGAATTTATTTGCTACATTGCTTTTCTCTGGAATTCGGGGATTTCAGAAGGCCTATTTAGTTCTTCGCAGTGGTGCGCCGCACCCAAAATCCTACATATTCCATGCTCTTTGCTGCGTTTGATTGGGATGCGCTATCGGGCGTCTCGGCACTGCTTGGCTTAGGTGTCGTGCGGAACAGACAAGAGTTTTAACCCCTAAAAATTAGAGATAGGTTTCTGCAAGCTAATCCCCTCACTTGCAGGCGCCGGAAAGGAGGTCAAATCCGCTTCTTTTTGGGCCGGCTCCGATTGTCGGAGCTGCACATTTTTCCCTTTGAGGGTTTGAACAGATGGAGTGGCAAAACGTGAAAAAGGCTAACTCTGCATTCTGGCTGAACATGCGGAAACTCGCCTTGGTGTTGATCCTTTGCATCGTGTGCAACTGGATCTGCGGTTCGGCCAACCAGCCCGTGCCAGTCGGCTTTGCACCGCTGCAAGTGAGCGGCGGTCTCGATGCCCTGGTGAAGTACATCGTGTACTTCAGGATCTGGTTCGTTGTCTTTCTCCTCTTGATGCTGCTTCGTGCAGCATTCGAGGGACTCAAGACGGCCTAGCCGTCATTAGCATATGCGTTCAGAGGATCGCCGGCCTCACCGCGGTGGAACTGCTGGTTTGAACGTGTTTCACCGGGGCGAGTGGTACGGACCCACTGCCCCTTTTTCTTTTCCCGGACAAATCACTCGTCGGATGCGGTTGTGATGGAACTGACCCGCACGATTCATAAACCAAGCTGCCTGCTGACGGCCCGCTTGATGATTCCTCTTTCTTGCAGCGCAAATTCCGCGCTTCAGCAAGGAGGAATGAGTGGACGGGAAAGGTTTTTTGCCGCCTTTTCTCCCGCGGTGCAATCGCGAAGACCATCACTGGGATGGCCTTCCTAGTTGCACCACGGAGGGACACAGACAAGAACCCTGAGAGAAGAGGTGTTCGATGTACGTATCTAGTCAAGTTCTGGCGGTGGCCAAACTTCTGAACGAACTGCTCGATCGCGGCTGCGAAATTGTCGCCGCCAGCACGATCGGAGCCGAAGATGTCGAGGGATGCGTGCTGGCGGATGTGATTGAACCAGGCTTGTCCGTGGAGTGGGCCTGGATCCTCACACCCTGCGGCAACCTCAGCAATTCGGCGATTGAT
>JAKPSH010000109.1 GCA_029555385.1 Pseudomonadota bacterium | reverse complement strand
AGTGGCCATCCCTCCAATGAAAATGGCGGCATTAAATACGTTGCTGTTTATAGTGTCCCAGTTGCCTTTACAAGTGATCTTATAACCTCTCTTGATCTTGTCAAATCCAACGTAAGAGTTCAGTCTTAGGTAGACTGAATTGGTTTATGTGCAGCCAGAAGGTTTCTGCATTCTGATATCGTGTCCAGACCACGCAGTTTCCAAGTGCCAAATAGACTCATCAGAATCATTCTGGTTTTCGATCCCTTCTCGGAGCGTGTGCCGCCGCTTATCTTTCTGGCGATCACGCTTGGTCTTACAGACCGTTCCGCTGCATTGTTGTCGGATGGAACATTGGGTTCCTCCACAAATACGAACAACTCCGCCAGAAACTTTTCTATCCTTCCTGCAAGCACGCTCTGAGGCTTCTTCTTTCCAAGAAATGGAACCGCCAGTGCCATCAGTTCCCGCTCGAACGCCATCTTTGCCTCAAGGCGAAACTTAGGAATCTCATTTCGGAAGTCTTTAGCTCGCTCATATACGTCCCTAACGGCTTCAACCCATGCTGCTACATCAGCCCTGTTCTCATGCTTTTCTTTCAGCTTTTTCAAATCCCGAAGTAGATGAACCCAACATCTCTGACAGATGACATCGAGCACTCCATAAGCCGAATAGAAGTCGCACACAAGCCTTCCAGACCATCCACTACCGAGAACTTCCCTGGGTATGTCCGATGCCCGGCTTTTGTTGTAGACGAAATAGCGTGTCTTAGGCGTTGAAAAACTCCAGATATAACCGTTTACTCCGTCCTGTCGCCATCCTGTCTCGTCAGCATTTACAACCGGACTCCCTCGTATCTCATCTCGAAGCTTTAAATATTGTTCCTCTCCCGCTTTTGCCACAGCATGTAGCATCTCCGAAACTTCTCCAACCGAAATGTGCACCCCGCAAAGCACTTTCAAGAGCCCTTGTATCTGTTTTAGCGGCATCCGGCATACTGCCCGAAGTTCCGCCACAAAGCTCATTAACTTAATTCCAAAGCGCTTCTTTCCAATCACCTGACCTGATAAGTCGATCTTGGCTGTATGCGTCTTTCCGCATACACCGCACTTCCTGGCTATCAAGCGGTGCTCTATAATCCGAACACGAACTTCAGGCATCTCTATGACGTGGCGGGTCTTTGCCACCCAGCCACCTGAGAGCCTCCGACCACAGTCCGGGCAAGTATCTACTGTGTGTTCAATGATCTCTGTGGGTGTCTCTCGTTTGCGGGCAAAAGAATGCTTTCGCTTCTTTCGCTCTTTTCGCTCAGCTGCTCGCCGCTCTTTCCGGTTCGGTTTGACCCAATCCGGCGTACCACTGCCATTGCCTCCGCCAAGCTTCGCCCTAAGCTCGGCGACTTCAGCCTCAAGTTCTGCAACCCTTGCCTCAAGAAACTTTATCGTTTCTTGTTGCTTAGTCACAGTCTCATGAAGATTCAGCACAAGCGCCTTTAACTCTTCTTTTGTCAGGTCATCCAAACCACTCATACTGTCTACTTAGACAGTCAGCTCAGACGTACCTCCCCTTATTCCAAAAAATCTACAAAAACTTTGGAGACTGAACTGTTACCAACGATTTTCCTGCCCCAGCCAAGGACATCGCCCAGCGGTTTAACTACCCCCACTGGGCGACTCGCTTATATTACCAAACCTCTCCTCCCTATGTCAATAGGTTTTTTAGAAGTAATTGCAAAAATTCTGAACTTAATCTAATGCCTTGTAAAGAACAAGCTCTGATGTAAGTGGAGCATCAAGGCT
>JAKPSH010000223.1 GCA_029555385.1 Pseudomonadota bacterium | reverse complement strand
GCTCGCGAACAAGCCAAACGGGTAATTGGCGCGAAGATCGTCTTTAACGGTAAAAGGCAGTCGCGAAATGTCGGCGAGTGCTTGTACATCTCCTGGTTTGACGCCGCGTTCAGTCATCCGGCTCCGGAAGAGCGCAACATGGTCATAAGCCCGATATACAGCCCTCTTCAGCCGTTCAAGCTGCACAGTCTTGAGTTCCGGCACGGAAAGATAGTCTGGGGAGCTTAAGCGTCCTGCCTCAGGTTCCGTTGAGCTTCTCAATGCGGCTTTCATTCAACCTTATCCCCCATGAAAAAACGGCGTCCGCACGCAAATGCTGAGTTATTTGCTTCCCGCAGCGGCGGTGCAAACGCCTGTTCGATTGCGGCTTCCCAATAGCGCTCCGCGATGGGCAATATTAGGCTCAATCCGCCGAGCAGGGCTACGTTAAGCGAGCGCTTGTTATCAAGCTGTCCTGCCATCGCATCGTTTGCCACCAGCAGCCATCCGTCTGGCTTTAAATAATTTTTAACCAGCAGTTCCTGATTCGGTGTGAGTACGACCACCGCATCGGCCTCGCCAACAGTCACCATTGGACTCCACACGCGCTTGCCAAACCGGACATCGCTTGTCACCGAGCCGCCTCTCTGGCTCATGCCATGAATTTCTGACTGCTTGACATCAAATCCCGCAAGAAAAGCTGCTGCGGCCAGAACTGAAGCAGAGGTGAGCACTCCCTGACCGCCCAGACCGGCAATGACGATATTGTAAACTTGATCTGTCATCTTTGCTGGGTTTGCTCGATGCATTTGTTCTGTTCACGCGCACGGCGCGACTCTTTACGAAGAGCAAGAAGGCAAGCGCGCCGGACAATGATCACACTGATTTCGTTTTTGCTCATTGCTGCAAGCAGAAGCGCACGCAGTTTTTCCGGTTGAGACACGGGATCGACAACATCGACGCTGTCTGCGCCCATGGCAGCCGCGACTTGTTCCAATACGATTTTTTTAGCTTTTTTCCCGGCAAGCGTTCG
The DNA here is from genome assembly GCA_029555385.1 of Pseudomonadota bacterium. Taxonomy (GTDB): domain Bacteria; phylum Bdellovibrionota_C; class UBA2361; order SZUA-149; family SZUA-149; genus JAKPSH01. The sequence continues at coordinate 11,876 of JAKPSH010000223.1, read as the reverse complement.
TCCGGTTCCGGCATGATCTTGCAGCCCCGTCATCGCCGTGGTGCTGTTGTCGAGAATCAACAGTACATGTCCGGTGTCCGGCCGGTTGTAGATAATCTCGGCAAGGCCGGTAAGCCCGCTATGCAAAAACGTGCTGTCGCCGATCACGCTGACTACCCGGCGCGCCTCAGCCTCGGGCAGAACGTGGCGCAGCCCGGCGCCGACGCCGATGCTCGCGCCCATGCAGAGCTGGATATCCATCGCCGAGAACGGCTCCAACGCGCCTAGAGTATAGCAGCCGATATCACCAGATACGATGCAGTTGATGTCTCGCAAAACGTCAAAAGTCTTGCGGTGCGGGCATCCTTGGCAAAGCTCAGGCGGTTTGCCTTTGGCTGGCGCTGGTTCAGCGGCGGGCTCGCCGGCAATGATTGCGCGCACCCGCTGAACATTAAGCTCGCCAAAGCGGTATTGTTCTGTTTTGCCTTCAACGCCGATCCCTTCTGCCCGGAACGCCTCATAAAGAAAAGGGTCTCCTTCTTCTACAACCAAGCAGCGGGAGCAGCGGGAGACAAAGGCCCGGATGCGTTCGATGGGCAGCGGATAAGTGCAAGACAGCTTAAGCACCGGTGCGGAGGGAGCAGCCTCGCGCACATGCAAGTAAGATACGCCGGAGGTAATGATGCCGAAGTCTCCCTCGCCGCCGCTGGCGATGTTTCCTGGGAACACTTCGTTCCACTGCTTGACATCAGCGAGCTTTTTTCGCAATCGGCGATGCGCAGGGCGCGCGTGCGCCGGAATCATTACGCGCTCGGGGATTGCCCGGCGAAACTGCGGACAGCGATGCGGCGTGTCGGCACGGAAGTCCCTGGGTGCTGCCGGAACAACTATTCCTTTCGAGTGACAGACGCGAGTGGTCAGGCGCAGCATTACGGGAAGTTGAAATTGTTCAGAAAGTTCAAACGCCGTACGCGTCAGGTCATAAGCCTCTTGACTGTCGGCGGGTTCAAACATCGGCACGCCGGCATGCAAAGCATAGCGGCGGTTGTCCTGCTCGTTCTGACTGGAGAACATGCCTGGATCATCCGCCGATACCACAACAAGTCCGCCGTCTACGCCGCTGTAAGCAGCGATGAAAAGCGGATCGGCGGCGACATTGACCCCGACATGCTTCATTGTAACAAGGGTGCGGGTTTGTGCGAAAGCAGCACCGATGCCAACCTCAAGCGCGACCTTTTCGTTCGGTGACCATTGCGCTTTGCCGCCAAGACGTCCGAAATGTTCAAGAATCTCTGTCGACGGGGTCCCGGGATATCCTGTGCCGAGGGCGACCCCGGCGTGAAGCGCAGCTAGGGCAACGGCTTCGTTGCCGCTTACCAGTAGTCTGCTCGAAGTTTCGCCAGGAACAATGATGCGGGAAAGCTGCATGTGAAAAACTGCGCTACGTACCTGATTCTGACAACCTAGGCCGGCAAGATCGCCAAAACCCTGGCTTTCCAGATCAAAAGTTAGTCCGGTCATTAGTGCTATCAAATCGACTTGATAAACACCACCCGCCGCTTTCAACTATTCTCCCGGCATAACGTCGTCAGGCATTTGCGGAATTTCCGGTCAAATAAGCCGGAACTAGAATGACTAGTCTTTCTAACCACGTGAAATAATTAATCTTTTTGTTGAATTCGAACTGTTTTCTTGTTACGTTGATTATACACGCTGCGAGATGCGGCGGTTGATTAAAAACGAGGCGTGAGCAGAAGAGAGTATGCGTCCTTTCCGTCCGGTCTGCGTATGCGCAGCGCGCACGGAAAGGGGCACGTAGAGCACGTTCAACGGTTAGAGGAATGTTTTGTCGCATTGTTCTCTTGGAAGGTTTCGAACGGTGCTTTGGAATACAGGTTTCAGAAATAATACCGTCGATTTTTGATTTGCGTTTTACGGAGCAAGTCGCGGCGGAATCAGGTTCTATAAGGTTCAGCGCTTGTGAACGCTAAGTTCGCGGCTGCTTGACCGGACCCGGAATCAAGACGAAAAACCCGCACAATGTTGATGTATTACGGGTTTAAATCAGCGCGCAGCAGCGAGATTTCTCAGAATGTCTTCCTTGGACATACTCTGCTGGAGACTCGCGCCGTTTGCACAGTTCAGTTCAACAACTCAGAAAAAAGGCATCAATAGTTTCATTTGGTTTTGTCAGCAATCATTTGTTGGGTTCGATGCTGAGTTCTGAGTAGTGGCGCTGAATATGCTGATAACACGGCGATTGCACGGAAGGGATTGCTGTCCGGCACGGATACACCTTCCGCAGCAAATTGTGCGTTGAATCAGTTAGCAAAAAGGGGTTTGGGTTTTTCGGACTAAAAGGTTAATGTTCCAAAGTATCGGCGACTATGGCTCTACGTCGCCCCCTCCTTCCACTCGCTTAATTGTTCCGTCCCGGCGTTAATTATTTTTCCTTAATATATGGGCTGGCAGGGCAGCGATATAGCCTTGTGAGATCTCGCACCTAGATCTGGATTTTTTCTGAGACTGGGCGTAGACTGCCGGCGTTCGCCGGGACCAGGTTCCCAGCGTTCTTTATCGCCTTAGCTGATTTCCACGAATCATAGTTGTCCGGGTAGATGTCTTGCTCTATCTGGTGCTGGTCGACCGCGATGAGTACCGGGTAGGAGCGTTTCCTACAGTTTTCTTTCATGGGTTTCGATTAGGGAAAGGATCCCCAGGTATGCAACAACGGCATAAGCTGCTTGCGCAGCTCCACGGTAATGGTGCGCTTCCGGACCAACAGGAAATCAATACTTACGTCGCACGCGCAGTGAACAAATCAGGCACACGCGGCGATACGCTCGATGTGTTGTTTGCCGCGCTGGACAACTCCGGCACAGCAGAGGCGACGGGTGCGGAGCTTAAGCGAGTCATTGCGCGGCACCGCGGTGCGGCTAAACGAAAAGCACTGGCCGCAGACCTCGGCCGCTGGTTCTACGAAAAACGCGTGCGCGGCTATCAGGCAAGCAGCAGACGCGACGACCTCCTGCAGCGGCTTCGTGATGCGCTGCCCGAAGATGCCGTTGAAGCCTTCGACCAGACGGTGCTGCGATGTGCGGCGAAGGACCAGACCGCAGCGGCGGCGGTGCTTGCGCTGCTTCATGAGATCGATCCCACTCCTGTCCTTCCGGGAAGCGAAGCGGGTGATTTTTGCGTGCAGACCGCGCTTGCGTTTCAAGCAAGCGGCATGCTGATGACTCCTGCGGCCGCGTCGTCGATGAAAGGCTTGGTGCTCAAAGCGCTGAAGTCGCGCAACATGCGCAGCGTGGCCTTCGGTTTGCTGCTCGTGATCACTGGCGCCGAGGTGTTTGCGTCCGATCCCGATGTCACGGAGTTGGTGCAGCACCTTTGGCAGGGCCGAACCCGCTATTCCGAGGTCGCGGCCCTGATGCAGGCGGCCCACACGCTGCTTAAGCTCGAAGTGTAGTTAGTGCTGAGGAGGGGGTTCGGGCAGGGGTGTTTTGCGGGGGCGTCCGGCGGGAGCGTTTCCTTGGCTATAGGTTTGAAAACCTTAGTTTTTGGGAACTGCTCCTGCCGGCGTTGGTTTATCGCTGCTGGCGCATCAGCCAGGCATGGCGCAGTCTTAAGCGCTTCTTAAGCTTCTGTTTAGATCTGGTTCGTTTAGTCTCTCATAACTGTTTTCGGTTTTCGCTTGCGTCTTTCGTGCAGGGAGCGCAGCTCACTTAGAATCAAACTGTTAATTCTGAAAAATGGGGGGCAACATTATGGCAGCGGAAAAACGCAACTCGGCGATGAGCGATACGATGATCCTTGACGAGCTGGAGCTGCCGGATGAGAGCTTCGAGGAGTCGCCAATGATGTCTGCCTTTTATGAACGATGCCAGGCAAATACGGGCGGCAAAAGCTCATCCGATGAATGCGGACAGCAGTTTACGGCCCTGCTTCAGGCCGCAGGTTACGTTGTTCTCTCAATGGTGGTCCATCATGAGCGCGAAAATAATCGGCTGCGCCTTAGGCTAGGCGATACGGAGAAGCTTGTTAAGTTTCTGTGCGAGGCTCTCGCTGAATCATGCGATGCCTGCCCATGCGGCGCGGATGACCTTGCTAGCTCCTTTGAACTTCAAGTCGAGCGGACACTTAAGCGTGAAGCCCGGGAGTGGGCGGAAAAGCTGCTTTGTTCTACGATTGATAAGGCGTTAGAGAAGTGGGACCGCACTTGTGAAGAACAGCTTCCTTCATTACGCAGTTGTCTTCCGGCGGATGTGTTGCTGAGCTGATTAGTGCGCCCGCGAAGGCCTGGTTCATACTGCATTGCGCGTAAACAAAAAAGCGCAGACGCGGTGGATAATGCCGCGTGTTTGGCCTTCTGCGCCAAAAGGCAGAATATGCCAGAGCCAGGTTTCGGCTGCTTTCGTTGAGTAATCAGGCAGCAGCTCTTTGCGAACTTCCGCGTTTTCCAGGTCAAGCCCGTAAAGAGCACTTAGCACTTCACAGGACGGAGCCTGAGTTCTAGTTATTGGCGCAGGTTCGGAACCGATCGTCCACCCGCTTCGTGCATCCCACTTAAACGGTGCTTCAATGCTGCCGCTGGGCCACACTTTCTGCGGCCACTTGTAATATGCGTATTGCACATCTGTCAGCAGCAGTATGCTCTCCGGATTCAGTGCGGCCAGATCGGCAAAGTGCTGATCCACAAGCAGGCGTGCTCCGGGGAAGAACGCTTCAAGCCATTCCTGTTCATGTGCGCAAAGCCATTGTTTGCCAAAACGCTTTTCCAGCTTTTTTTCGATGTTGTGCTGCCACACCAGCGGAATCTGGCTTAACAAATTAAGCGAGAGGACGCTGAGCGGGCGTCCTTCGGCAAATCTGCCCAGTATGTTTTTTGACTCCGCCGGAATCACTGCGGCATCGCGTACGTCCCGCAGCGCGTTTTCCCATCTTTCATGTTGAGTGCCGGCGGCGGCAAGCTGAGCTGTCAATCTGTTGTTCCAGTGCTCCAGCAGCCCGGAGACGTCGCCAGTGTGCATACTAATCGAGGTGCTGCGTTGGCTGTTTCTTTGTGCCCGGCGCCAAATGCTCCGCACCACCGGATTCGCGTCGACAAGCGCGATATTCGGAAACCTCTGAGCAAGAAAGTCCAGATCTGCATCATAGAGATGTCCTGCGCCGAGAACCATCAATGCGGCGTCATTTGCGCTCACACGTGAGGCATCTGTTGCATGTCCGAGCCATTTGCGCTGGAATTCCCTACAGAGTTCGAAGTGCGGTTGCCAAAAACGGCGCAACTTGTGCGAACGCATTTCAATGCCCATGCCCATGTCGAGGAAGCCTAATTTCCTTGCCTGAGGATAGAGCAGTGAGCTGACCAAATATTGCACTAAGCGTGGAAGCATAGAGGAAGAGATAATGCAGTGGAATCTTGATGTCCAGTGCGGGGATTCCGCTTGCTGGCGGTGTTTTTAGTTGGCTAATATGCGCTGGGGGGCTGCGGGCAGAAGAAACACCGCAAGTGATGACAAGTATGAGTCAAGCTTTCGAACAAAATATTTTACCGGGCAAACCGTATCCGTTAGGTGCAAACGCTGATGAAGACGGCGTTAATTTTGCCTTGTTTTCCCAGCATGCCTCGGGCGTAGAATTATGCTTGTTCGAATCTCCGTCAAGCTCGCGTGAATCAAGCCGCACCGAGCTGCCCGCGCGCACCGGTCATGTTTGGCATGGATATGTCCCTGGGCTGCGTCCGGGACAGCTTTACGGTTTTCGTGTCCACGGGCGCTATGCGCCGATTCATGGGCACAGGTTCAACCCGCTGAAGCTGCTCGCCGACCCTTATGCCAAGGGCTTCGGGCGAGCACCGCGCTGGCATGAGTCGTTGCTTGGCTTTCGCCTTTCGCATAAAGAAGACGACGATCTGTCGCTGAGTGCAAGCGATTCTGCAGCTTATGCCCCGCTTTCGCGAGTCATCCATCCCGATTTCACATGGGCAAATGATCGTCCCCCTGCTGTGCCGTGGTCAAAAACAGTTATTTACGAAACACACGTCAAAGGCAGCACCTATTTGCATCCTAAAGTTCCTGCCCAACACCGTGGCACATATTTGGGCTTGGCCAGTGAGCCATTTATCGAACATTTGCTTGCGCTTGGTGTGACGGCTGTCGAACTTTTGCCGGTATTTCAAGGGAGCGAGGAGGATCATCTGCGGCGCAAGGGACTTTCCAACTATTGGGGCTACAATACGCTGTCGTACTTTGCTCCGGATATGCGCTTTTGCAGTAAGACTCCCGGAGCGCTGCCGGAGACGGAGTTCAGGTCGATGGTGCAAGCGCTTCATGCCGCCGGTATCGAGGTGATTCTTGATGTCGTATACAACCATACCTGCGAGGGCAGTCAAAGCGGCCCCACTCTCTGTTATCGTGGAGCTGACAACGCTTCATATTACCGGCTTCGTCCGGAGAATCCCCGCTTTTATCGCGATTATTCGGGTTGCGGCAATACGCTCAATACTGAGCATCCAGCAGTGCTCCAGCTAATTATGGACAGCCTACGCTACTGGGTGTTGGAAATGCATGTAGACGGATTTCGCTTCGATTTGGCATCGGCGCTTGCCCGCGAGGAACATGCGTTTGATGCTGGTGCGGGGTTCCTGGATGTGATCGGTCAGGACCCGGTAGTGTCGCAGGTCAAGCTGATTGCTGAACCTTGGGATGTCGCCGAAGGAGGGTATCAACTGGCAAACTTTCCTGTTAATTGGGCGGAATGGAACGACAAGTACCGGGCCACGCTGCGCAGTTTTTGGCGGGGCGACGAAGGCGGCGTTGGCCGGCTTGCCTCACGCATCGCGGGAAGCAGCGACTTGTTTGCTTTAAGCGGCAGAGCCCCGCAAGCAAGCATCAATTTTGTAACCTGTCATGATGGTTTTACTCTGTGCGATCTCGTCAGCTACGCTGCAAAACATAATGAAGCAAACGGTGAGGAAAACAGGGACGGCGAGAATAACAACTTAAGCTGGAACTGCGGTGTGGAAGGTCCAACTAAAAGCGCTAAGGTTAATGCGCTGCGCCAGCAGCAGCGGCGCAACCTGATCGCATCACTGCTCCTTTCTGCCGGCACTCCGATGTTGTCGGGTGGTGATGAACTATCTAGAACACAGCTCGGCAATAACAATGCTTACTGCCAAGACAACGAACTTAATTGGTATAACTGGGAGCTCAAGGAAGGCGAAAAGGATTTTTTACATTTTCTCCAGCAGATACTCAAACTGCGCCGTTCTCATCCGGCCTTTGAGAATACTGATTTTTTCACGGGAAAAGTTAGTGCAAGAACAGGCTTGCGCGACATTTCGTGGTTTACGCCGGAAGGTGTGGAGTTTTCGGATAAGGACTGGAATGATTTTGAAGCGCAGACGCTGGGCGTGATGCTCTCCGGCGAGAAGGCGGAAGCTGACGGAAAAAGCGCAGACGTGATGCCGCTTCTTATTCTCATGAATGCCGCGTCTAAAGCTGTCAAATTTCGCCTTCCTAAAGGTATTTCTGGAGTCTGGAATTTAATTGTAGATACATCGCTAAAACCAGCATTCGTCGAAGGAAAAGCAGCACATAGCGGTGTGTTTTATGAGCTGGCAGCCAGCTCCCTCACTGTGTTGGGTTTAAGACTGAAAGGCAGCAAGTTATAAGCTGTGATTCTATCTTCAGCGCTTTTGGCTTGACTTACATTACCTGCGCTGTAAGTGTCTGATATTGCTGGCTTGCGGTATATCTAGTATAAGCGTGAGACTTCGCAGCGCTTGATTCCGGCAGTCTCAATCCAGCAGGCGCTAAAACGGGCAAAGAATTAGATTGACTCATGAGCAATATTCCCTGGTTCACCGAACAAGATATGCATCTTTTTTCTGAGGGAGTGCACTGCCGGTGTTATGACAAGTTCGGTGCGCATTTCGTTTCAGATAATGGTGAACGCGGTGTTCACTTCGCTGTTTGGGCGCCGAATGCGCGGCGTGTTTCAGTAGTCGGAGACTTCAACAACTGGGATGAGCTTGCCGCGCCGTTAAGTAACCTGGGTGGTGGAATTTGGGAGGGGTTTGTCCCGGGGGTCATCGCCGGCCAAGCATACAAGTATTTTATTCACTCAAGCGCCGGTGACGCTCATATTTTGAAGGCCGATCCGTTTGCATTTTGCGCTGAAGTTTCTCCTTGTTTTGGTTCTTTGGTGTGGGGCATCACCGATTATAAATGGGGGGATGCGCAATGGATGGCGCAGCGTGCCGAGCATCAGAAGATGGATCGCCCAGTGTCAATTTACCAGGTGCATCTTGGCTCGTGGCGGCGCAAGCCTGAAGAAGGCGGAACATATTTGTCTTATCGCCAGCTTGCTCACGAACTTCCGGAATACGTGAAATATATGGGCTTTACCCATGTGCAGCTGCTGCCAATTATGGAGCATCCTTGTGATGCAACATACGGATATCAGCCCCTTGGATTTTTCGCTCCGACAAGCCGCTTCGGCAAGCCGCAAGATTTTATGTATCTTGTTGACCGCTTGCATCAAACGGGCATCGGGGTGATTGGTGATTTTGTTGTGGGGCGCTTCCCGCTCGACGCCCATGGTCTTGCCCTGTTCGATGGGACGTGTCTTTATGAACGGCAGAGCAAGGCGGGGGAACCAGAGCCGCAAACGGAGGCTTCGTTCAATTTCGGGCGCAAGGAGGTGGTGAACTTTCTTCTTTCGAGTGCGTCTTTTTGGCTGGAACAATATCATTTTGATGGACTGCGCATTAATGAGGTCGAGTCGCTGCTTTACCGGGAGCGTCCTTTTGATGAGCACGACAGCACCGCGCACCATCAAGGGTCCAGGGAAGACTTAGAAGCCGTTCGGTTCCTGCAGCGGTTTAACGAAGTGGTTTATGAAAAACAGCCCGAGGCCTTTACTATTGCTGAAGAATCAACAGCATGGCCGATGGTTTCCCGGCCCACTTATGTTGGGGGCTTGGGTTTTGGCTACAAGTGGAACGTGGGATGGATGGCCGATGTGCTTGCTTATTTGGCAAGAGATCCAATTTACCGTTCTTACCATCATAACAGCCTGACGTTCAGCTTGACCTATGCTTTCCAGGAGAATTACATTCTGCCGCTGCCTCACGGTGAAGTGGCGCGCGGCAAGTGTTCACTGCTTCGGCGGATGTCGGGTGATGATTGGCAGAAGTTTGCAAATTTGCGGCTGCTGCTCAGCTATCAGTATGGTCATCCGGGTAAGAAACTGGTGTTCATGGGCGGAGAGTTTGCCCAATGGGACGAGTGGGAGTGGTCGCGCAGTCTCGATTGGCATCTGCTGCAGTACAGACCGCACCAGGGAGTTCAGCAGATGGTCAAGGATTTGAATTTGCTGCTCTGCTCGGAGCCGGCGATGTACGAGATGGATTTCAGCAATGAGGGGTTTTGCTGGATTGATTGCCACGACCATTCAAACAGTGTATTGAGCTTTCTGCGCCGGGGTTTTCAGCTCGACGATACGATAGTTTGTGTCTACAATTTCACTCCAGTGCCGCGCAATAATTATCGCGTTGGCGTTCCGCAGGGCGGGTATTGGGAAGAGTTGTTTAATAGTGATGCGGCTATTTACGGCGGAAGCGGTTTGGGGAACATGGGTGGACTTTTTGCCGAACCGGTTCCAGCGTTTGGGCAGCCTTGCTCTTTAAATCTTACCCTTGGTCCGCTTGCGGCTGTATTTTTCCGGTTATCTCGCGGATGAGCGTTGAAAAACCCTCCTATAGCACTTTGCTCCTCGGTCTTGCCGAAGCGTATGGCATACTTCCCTGGTATTGGGACATCCACGGCCGGCAGATTTTGGCCACCGATGAGACGCGCGTTAAACTGCTTAGCGCAATGGGCGTGTCTTGCGCGGATGAAGATTCTGCACGCCGGAGTCTAGAAGAGTGCCGCCGCGCGCGCAGGGCTAGAGTGCTGGAGCCGGTTGTCGTGGCCGAGGAAGGTCAACCGGTAAGATTTGCCATTCGCATTCTCGATTGCTGGCTGAACCGGCTCTGCCGCTGGTCGCTTAGTGGGCAGGGCCAGAAAACACTTCGCGGGGAATTGGTTCTTTCATCTTTTACTTTGCAGGCGCAAGAAGCAGCAGGGTCAGACCTGCGGTTGGTCATCGATGTCGAGATTCCAGCTTGTCCGGCGTTTGGCTATTACGATCTGCGTCTTGAGTTTTTTGCGTCGCAAGCAGCCGGCGCGCCGGCGGGAGAGGATGTGTCCGCGTGCGCCCTGCTGATTGTGCCGCCGCCAAGGTGTTTTATTCCGGCTGATTTGCAGATGGAGCGTGGTCTTTTGGGGCTGAGCGCTCAACTGTATGGGTTGTGCGCTGAACATGACTGGGGCATCGGCGACTTTACCAGTCTGCGATTATTGATTGATTGGGCCAAGGAGCGGGAGCTTGATTTCGTCGGTCTTAATCCGCTGCATGCGGTGTCTGTGCGGGGCGATGCCGGCATCAGCCCTTACTCGCCGGTCAGCCGTCTTGCGATTAATCACTTGTATATAGATCTGGCTGAAGCGGCCCGCATGCTTGGTGCGCAAGAACTACAGGTGAAAGCGGAGCAGCCGCAGTTTACGGAGCTTGCGAGCAAGCTTAGAAATAAGAAGACGGTGACTTACGCAGAGATAGCTGCGCTTAAGTTCGGCTTTTTGGAGGAACTATTCGCTGATTTCGAGGCGCGTCACTTGGCCCAGAATACTGCGTTTGCCGCGGATTTTGCGGAATTTGTCACCAGCCGCGGCGAGGAGCTAGAAAGGTTTGCCTCATACTGTGTGCTTCATGAACGGTTTGCCAAACCGGGTCCGCCGGTTGAGGACTGGAGCAAGTGGCCGGTTGAATATCATGACTGCCGGTTGCCTGCGGTGTTTGCTACCTGCACCAACGAGCCGCATCGCATAGTGTTTTACAAGTTTGTACAGTGGCTAGCTCATGGTCAGCTTGCTGCGGTGCGTGAACACTGCCGCCGTTGCGGGCTTGCTGTCGGACTCTACCTTGATGTTGCGCTCGGTGCTGCTGGAGGCGGTGCGGATGTTTGGGTCAATAAAGACTTGTACGCGTTTGGTGTAAGTATGGGTGCGCCGCCTGACCGGCTCGCGCCCCAAGGACAGGATTGGGGCTTGCCGCCGCTTGTCCCGCACCGGCTGCGCGAAGCGCGTTACGCGCCGTTTATCGCGATGCTGCGGGCCAGTATGCAGTATGCAGGTGCGCTGCGCATCGATCACGTGATGTCGTTGATGCGCTTGTATTGGGTGCCCGGTCCGGGAGAAGCGAAAAACGGAGCTTATGTCCGTTACAACTTGGAAGAGCTTGTTGCGATTCTTGCCATTGAAAGTCAGCGCCACCAGTGCATTGTCATCGGCGAAGATCTCGGTACCGTACCTAACGAAGTACGTGATGCGATGGCGCAGCGCGGGATCTTGTCCTATAAGGTGCTTTATTTTATGAAGGATTACCAGCGCGGGGAGTTTTTCCGGGCTGTGGATTATCCGCCGCTTGCGCTTGTTGTGACTTCTACTCACGACCTTCCAACTCTGAAAGGCTATTGGGCTGGTCACGACCTGGCTGTACGCCGCGCGCTGCGTCTGCATGATAAAGCGATTTTGGATGAGCTTGCGGCAGAGCGTGCGCAAGATCGCGAAGCTCTGCTGCGCTTAATGGCGGACGAGGGGTACATTGCTGCTGACGATGCAGCTAATCCACTCCTGCTCACGCGCGCTATTCGTCCGGAGATGGTACAGCACCTTCATTGTTTTCTTGCACGGACCGCTTCGGTGATGCAGGTGGTGCAGTTAGAGGACCTGATTGCGGAAAAGGAACAAGCAAATCTTCCCGGCACGACTACCGAACATGCCAACTGGCAG
>JAKPSH010000217.1 GCA_029555385.1 Pseudomonadota bacterium | reverse complement strand
CCGCCCTGCTCGAGCATGCGGGGCAAAAGCCGCAACCCGCTCCGTTTAAGCCGGAACTGAAGTCCACGCTGGACAATATCCATGAGAGTATAAAACAACGCTCGCGCTTGCGTGATTCCCTCTATCCGGCATACGTGAAGAAAGCTCAAGAAGAAAAAGACGCAGCAGCAGCGTTGGCGTTTCAATACGCGCAGAAGGCCGCCGCGGAGCAGGCAAACCTGCTTATCTCACCTTTGGCTAATCCCGAGCAATGGAAGCTCACCAAGAAAACATTTATCATCTGCCCCAAGTGCGGCTATCTTACGACGAACCTAAAACTAGATAAGTGCCCGGTCAGCGGTGACGCACGAAAGGAATTTATAGAAATCGAATAGACTTGCTGAGCGCCGCGCCAAGCATTTTCAACTGCCTTAATCGGAAGCGACAATTGCGCTGGCGATGCGCCGAAAGGCCTTAGCCAATCAGTCGTTCCGTCAGTTCCCCGCGCTGGTCGACGATCATTTCCCTAACGGGCACTAAGCTGCCAGCAAGACGACGCGCTTCGAGCACCGCCTGCATAATGCCCATGCAGCACGGAACTGTCATGCGCGCAACGGCAACTTCCTCAAGCTCGTTCAGCGCAATTATTTGCGCCAAGCGTTCTACCGCCTCCTTATTGTCGTCAAACTTAGGACAGCCGATAACCACCGCACGGCCGCAAAGCAGATTTTGATGAAAATTCGGATAAGCCACCGGCACGCAATCCGCACAAACAAGCAGCCTCGCATTCTTAAGCACAGGAGCGTGCGGCGAAAGCAGCCTGAGCTGCACCGGCCAATGGCCGAGTTCAGATTCTTCAGTCACGCGTCCACCGCGGTCATCCCTCTTTGCACCATGTGTGCTTGAGGCAAGCGCCATAAAACTGCTGCCCGGACATCCGGACGCGGCATGTCCCGCTCCGGGATGCGTCCCGGAGATAACCTGAAAAAAAGGTTTGTTTCCTCCGGCTCCGGCATCTGAGCGCAAATGCTGCGCTACAGCGGCCTCATCAAAAGCAGGAGCTTCCCGGCTCTCAATTCTAATCGCCCCCCGTGGACAATGGCCCAAACAGGCACCCATTCCGTCACATAGCTTGTCGGCTATTAGTCTTGCTTTCCCGTTGACAATTTGCAGCGCCCCCTCTGCGCAAGAAGGCACGCACAAACCACACCCGTCGCACAACTGCTCGTCGATATGCACTATTTCGCGAAGCATAAAGCCCTTTTGCCGTATCTTACCATTGCCGAAGCGCACTGAGTCTGACACAATCCAAGCCGCCCGTCGTTGATTTATGTCAATTTATAGGAATCTGCCGTTTGAGTAATGAGTTCCGCCGTAATCGCCACCCTGGCCAAAACTAATCTTTTTTGTACCTTACCCCCCGAGCTCTTGCGGATGCTTGCGTCCTGTGCGCGTGAAGTAAACTTCGCCAAAGGTGAAATGGTATTTCTCGAAGGCAGCGAATGCCCTGGCATTTATTGCGTGAGCGAAGGCTTGGTCCGCGTGTTTAAGACCGCACCCAACGGCAAGGAGCACATCCTCCACTTTGCCTCGCCCGGCATGACATTTGCCGAAATTGCCGTGCTCGGCAATTTCCCTTGCCCCGCCCATGCCCAGGCCGCGGAAGATACCAGCACGGTGCTGATCGCCAGTGTCCCATTTCGCCGCATGCTCGACGAAAACCATGCTCTGTGCCTCAGTCTGCTTGGCGCCATGTCGCGCTGGGTTCATCACCTCGTCGGACTTCTGGAAGACATCGTACTCAGGGATGCGCTAAGCCGTGTCGCTGCCAGCCTCCTACGCGCCCGCGACACCGCGTCAAACAAAGTTACGCTGGGACCTGTACTAAAAAAGGACTTTGCCAGCCATCTCAATCTAACAAGCGAAACACTCTCGCGCACGCTGCGCCGTCTTGCCGACTTGCATGCCATAGACATCGGTGAAGCACGGGAAGTGGCGATTCTTGATCTTGGGCTGCTGGAGGCGATTGCTGCTGGTATCGCGGAATAATAAGAGAACACTGCCCGCTGAATCAGCCAAGAACTTCGTGCGTTTCCTCGGAGTACTCGGATTCGAGCGTCTGAAAAAACTTATCTTCGACAATCCGGCGCACTCTTGCCGACACTCCGCTGTACGCATCTTGATTCAACGGCTTGGCCGCCTCGAACAGCTCCAAGCCCAGGTCATAATAAATGCGAATCGCTTCAGCACCAAGCCTTTTCAGCGACTCACATGTTGCGTTCAGTTTGCGATAGACCGGGTCAAGCTTCTTGCCGCGCTTTGCACAATACGCCAAAGCATCCAAGTGCTTTATGGCATCAAGCAAGAGAAGCTGCACTGCTGCGCGCTCCCGTTTTGCCGCAGCCTGGAGTTTGACCTTTGTCGCAACCTTGGCTACCACCTGGAGATGATCGGCAGCGTATGGCTCATATATGATGCCATGGATTCCGCTGAAAATACCACTAGCCATATTCTCGCTGTTTTCTTCCCGGCTCTTCATCACCAGCACAAAAGTCATGCCATCGCCATCCGGTAATTCCTTTGCTTTTGTAATGAATGCGCTGATGGCTTCCCAACCGAATTCAAAGCCAATGAACATCACATCAACAGGTTCAACCGAGCATAATTTCGAATATGCTTCATCGAAATCGGGCGCGGTGTGCACCTTGCGGAATTGCGTCAACGCTAATGCTGCCTGTTTCAGCCTTCCCCGCCGTCCGGAATCTTCAACTGCTAAGAGCAGATCAAAACGCTCTTGCTGAGTCATAATCCCTCTTGTCCGAATCTACTTGTTTAAAGCTGAGTGTCCTCTGATGACATTTCATTAATCGGCGGTTGCCCGCCGCGGATTGAGGTAAAATTGCCTTTGGCGCAAAAAAAGGGGGGTTCTAAATAATAGTACTATCGTTAACCTTGGCCGGGCTATTGTTTAATCATTTTATTTGTTACTCTGCCGCCGGCCGGGAAACGTGCACTAGAAATTCGCAAATCGCAACTGGCGTTCTTTGGGTGGAGCAAAAACTCCAGCAATAATAAATGGATTCGGGGCATTCTTCGCTTGAAACTCCAGCATCGTCCCTAAAACAAAATAGAGATCGTTTTCTGTCGTGAGTTTATCGAAATAATGATGTTTGACCGCCTCGCAAGCGCGGCGCTCGTCTCCACCACTTTTTTCCAACACCTGCCAGAAATAATGACCAAGCTCCCAATCTTGAATCATGAGCTTGCTTTTGCGCCCGCGGCAGTCGGAAAAACGGTAAGAAAACTGATAAGGAAGCTTCTTAATCACTTCATACTTGCCGTCATGCTCTTCAAATAGATTTCCTTGCCGCAGCGCGCTGACACGATCATTGCCCCACTCACGTTCGCACCTGCGGTATGTAAAACCGAGAATCTGTGTGGGACGAAAAACCGCCAAAGACGTGCGCCGCTGGACATCTTTATCTTTTGCCTCGGCAAGCAGTGTATCCAGATTATTGTAGACCTTGCCCAATAGCAGTTTTTTCCGCGCGCCCCAATTGTCCTTAGCCGGCACAAAACCTTTAGCGACAACCCGACCCGCAGGGCGGAAGCTCTCCTTTCTAAAATCATGCTCGATTTTCTTCATCTCCAGCTCGACCCACTGGAACTTCTTGAACTGCTCACTGTAAGGGGAACGCCCAAACGGCAGCGGATAGATCCAGACAAGCGAACCATCTTCCCGCACACCCGCGCTGCAAACCAGTTCCTTGTATCTGCTGGAAATAGTCGGGTAGGTCTTAACCGCTATCATTACTCGTTCTCTAGCCATCTTAAAAAGCATATTATAGTTTTTCAGTCCTTACACCCACTTTCCTCGCTCCGCCCCAAGAAGAATGTGAAAACGAGACAGCGGCTGACGAATTGCCGCTGCGGTCCGAGTTAAAAGCCTTTGCCGATATCTTCGCCATGGCTTTATTCTCCGCCTCCGCCTCCGCCTCGCTATTATGATTATCGTTAAGTGTAAACTTTATTCAGGGATTGACCCCGCCTCCGCCAAAATATCTATCTCGTCGCCCCCCAATCTTTCTGCTACAACAGAAAAGACGTAATCACCGCCGTAGTGTAAACAAGCCATCCCCAACGGAGCCTTATATGACGTGGGAAATCTGGATCATTGCCGGCCTCGCCCTGTTTATCAGTGAAGCTTTTATCCCCCTCGATTTTTTTCTTCTTTTTATCGGCCTTGCCTGCTGTATTACGGGTGTGGCGCAAGCATTGGGGCTGGACAGCGCAGCGCTGCAATGGCTGCTTGCCGCTCTTTTATCTCTGCTTTTTGTCTTTGGTATCCGCCCCCGCGTGCGCGGTCACTTCCTCAAGAATCAGCCTGCTGTGCCGGGCGGAATAGAACAGGATGAAGTTATCCCGTTTGAAGACATTGCGCCTGGCGCGGAAGGTCGCGGCGAAGCAAGGGGCACTTCCTGGACGGTACGCAACAATACCGCCAATGTGCTCTCTGCTTCCTCGCGCTGCAAAGTCGCGCGCCGCGATGGGCTTACACTTATTGTTGAATAGCAATCCTCAGTACCAGGAGACATACCCATGATTCAAGGAGCGGTAGTTGTCGGCATCATTCTTTTTATCGCGGTGGTCATCGTCATTGCCAAGACCGCGGTTGTCGTTCCCCAGCAATACGCTTACGTTATTCAACGCCTGGGGCGCTATCATGCCACACTTGAAGCTGGCTTTCATATCCTCGTTCCCTTTATTGACGTAATCGCTTACCGCCACTCGCTCAAAGAACGGGCAATGGATATTCAGCAGCAAATCTGCATCACTAAAGACAACGTGCAGGTGCAGATTGACGGCATACTTTACCTGCAAGTGCTCAATCCCGAACGCGCTTCATACGGCATTGCCGATTATGAATTTGCCATCAGCCAGCTTGCCCAGACCACGCTGCGCAGTGAAATCGGCAAGATCGACCTCGACCGCACCTTTGAAGAGCGCGCCGCGATCAACGCCTGTGTGGTGCACGAAATTGACAAGGCCGCGGCGCCCTGGGGCGTCAAAGTCCTGCGCTACGAAATTAAGGACATCAATCCCCCGCAGGATGTCCTTAACGCCATGGAAAAGCAGATGCGCGCCGAGCGCGAAAAACGTGCCGCTGTGCTGGAATCCGAAGGATTGCGCGACTCCGAAATCAACAAGGCCGAAGGACAAAAGCAGCGCGTCGTCAAGGAGAGTGAAGCCAAAAAGCAGCAGCAGATTAATGAAGCAGAAGGCCGCGCCGCGGCGATCCTCGCCGTCGCTGACGCCACGGCCGAAGGAATCCGCAAAGTCGCGCAGTCGCTGCGCGCCGAAGGCGGAGAGCGTGCAATGGAGCTGCGTATCGCCGAGCAATACATCACGGAGTTCGGACGGATGGCAAAAGAAGGGACAACCATGGTGCTTCCCGCAAACGTCGCCGATATCGGCGCAATGATCACCCTGGCCCGCGGGATGCTCCGTACAGAGCCGCCAGCCGAGGCGAAACCCGCGCCGCATCCCGCTGTTTGAGCGTTAGCAGCCGCAAACAGGTATTGCTCGATGACCGATCGATTCACGCCCGACCCGTATCGCTTCCGTCCGCGGCCCGAACGGTTCGCCGCACAGAAGCGTTTCGGACGCATGCGCTCTTCTTGGTCGGCCCAGACCGGCAGCACGCCACAGCCTAATCGTCCCGCGCTGCGGCCATCAGCGGCACTTGCTCCCAGCCAAGCTCACACGGATTACGTTACTCACGGACCAACCGAAGCGCGCTCCGCACCGGTACCCTATCCAGCGCCTGCAGAAATCCGGCGGATCCTGGACAATACGCTGCGAAACCGCCCCGAAGCAGCAACATATTTGGACGCAGTGATCGCCGGTTTTTCCCCTCAGGCCCGACTGAGCGATCGTCAAGTCCCGGTCTGGGCCGGCCTCTGCCATCTCAGTTCCCTGATTGGCTTCATCGTCCCATGGGGAAATCTTATCTTTCCCGCCATACTCTGGCGGCTCAAGCGCAAGGAATCCCGCTTTATCGACCACCACGGTTTGGAATCGCTGAATTTTCAGCTTACTATCGAAGCCTGCAAGTACGCGGCACGCTTTCTTTTCTACCGCCAGTATAAGGTAATCCAGTACTTGCTCATGCTCTATGCCGCATTCATGGCCTATAGAATGTCACAGCAGGCCGGGCGCCGCGAACAAGCTGAGTATCCTTTAAGCTTCAGGCTGCTTAAGCAGCAGCTATAGCGCGCGGGGCAGAGATAGAACCGCAAAAAACTCTTTCTCCGCCCCGCGCTTTCGTTCTTCCGATGCTCATTGACGCCGTCCCCTGGTCCGGCAAAGCTCGACCAGGGTCCGCCCGATAGTACTACGCCTCCCCGGCTTTGGTTTCGTCATATACCGCCCGCCAGCGAGCCCAGCCATGAATCGCTTGAACAGCGCGAAGCTCTCCCTGCTCGAACCAAACCCATACCAGATGTGGCCTTCGCAAAAAGCACGCGCCTCGGCCTCCGGCCACGAGTCAACATGGTCAAAATCGAGCAGCGGATAGACCGTAAAATCCGCATATTGGCCTTGCAGCAAGCAGATCTTCTGCCTTAAGGCCTGTACATCTTCCACGCGGATTACCTGGATATACACATCACGCACCCGGCCCAGCGTCCAAAGAGCAATGCAGTGCACCGAACGCTTCTCCGGCGCAAACACCGCAAAAAGCACACAGTGGTCGGCGCGCTCCTTATGCGGTACGCCAGCCGCCGCAGGCAGCTCTGCCTGCACAGGCTGCACAGGATCAACTTCAAAAAGCAGTCGCTGAGACGTGCTTGTCGAAGCACTAGCCTTTCGCCCGCCCATGGCGCGGCTCCTTTCACGACTAGGACGAAGGTAATGGACAAAACCGGTTTCTGCCCCCGAAGACGCGGCGCAAACGCCGCATCCCCCGCGGACAGAAAGAATACTCAACATCTACCCGGATTAGTAAAACGGGGGGAGATAAAGCGCGGACTGACCGCATAGAGTCCCACCGCAAGGTGAATGTTATCTTATGGCAAACCGCGCATCATCTCAACCCAGGCCCCTTTTACTGTAGCGAACCTGCGCCGCCGCGCAAATGCGCTGCCGCATGAACCACATCCGGTCTCTAATTGCCCAATCCGCCAGCCGCTTAACCTTGCTCGCTGACTCGCCGCAGCACATTGACCAGGCAGTGCAATGTCCCGCCCAAGCGATAGACACTGCTTACATTGACCGGCCGCACTTCATAGCCTAGCGCACGCCAGGTATCGGCCGCCGCTTCATTAAGCCGTGCCAGACCGTCATATACCGGCAAATAGACAATGCCAGTATTCCCAACCGAATCAATCAACACATTCACGTAGGTCACGTAACCCTTGCTTATGCTGCTGTGCACTTGCGGCACTCTGACGACCTGATAACCAGCCTCGGCGCACTGTGCTGCTACAGCATCATACATGCGTTGTGTTTGCTCGCTGAAATCACCGCCCCCGGCGACAATCCCGTTCCAGTGCGCATTGCTCTGCTTTCGCCGGCTAAGCGCCTCGGCCAGCGACGGATCGCCCACAACAGCCCGTTTGTCTCCGGCAAGCATCATAAACATTGCCGCATGGTGCTCAGGAGCCTCTCGCAGAATCACAACCCGGCGCTTAAAAAGCTGCTCCAGCGCACTTTGCAGCGCTGCTTCATCACGAACTGTGTGCTGCACATTTCTCCGCAGAACTTCCGGAGTCACAAAAACTGCTTCGCTGTCGGCAACAAAATCACCAGCCTCAAAAAGCAGCTCACTCCGTTCCGCGGAGACATTAATCAGGCTCTTCGCCAGGTCCGCGGCAACCTCCTTATCCCCCGCTCTCTCGGCCCAGCCGGCGCTCATTTTCTCATCACCCGGTGCGAGCACGACTGCCGGCTCAAGCGCATTATTCGGCTCAAAGGCAAGCCAGCGGTCTCGCGACCACGCCGTAAGCGGATGTCCAACTGCAACCGGTATAAGCCGGCATCTTACCGGCCCCAGGTAAGCCCGAAGCTTCTCGAATTCAGCAATATCCGGCACAACAACATAAACGCGGACATGATTACTAAGCTGCGGGAGGAACTGCTTCAGTACGGGAGCAGCCGCATCATGGGCCGACTGAACATATTGGACAACCAGCTCCTCGAGAGTGCCCTCGGTTTCAGACATCAGCGGCCCGGCTTTGAGCGCATGCACCACCGGCTTCTCCGACACGCCAACAAGCACCGCGAAAGAAACACCTAATCCAAGTAAAATCCCGGCAATTATCTCCCAACTCTTTTTCATTTCTTGCCCCGCCGAGTGCGCCGATTCATCCGGAAGCTTACAGCATTTGTCCCCAGATTATTGCACAGCGGCTGCTGCGTAAGCCTCCCCAAATCCAACAGTTACAGGACTTGTCATGATCATTTTTTCCGCACCTCGCGGCACAAGCGCTGCGGCTGTGCCTTTTGCCGCGACCTCCGGCGATTCGCGGACGCTCAGTTTAATCTTAAACATGCTTCCCTCTCCCAGCTTCCCATCCGCCGCAAGCTCAAGCGTGTTTTTCTCCTCGCTGCATTTTATTTCCCCATCATAACGCCAGTTGACCGATGCTTCTCTCGGCGTTAATACGCGCGACATCCTGCTTTCCAGATCTTCAACTTCCATTTCAAGATGGACCGGTACGCTCTTCACAGACTCCGTGTGGGTGCTGCTCGTCACCCGCAATCGCACAGGCTTGCCGACTGCGTAATCGACTACGCGCACCGAAAGCCGGCATCCGTTTATCTCGATCGCGGGTTCACCAATCTCCCCCCCCTCAGACTCTGCGGTAACCCCCAGAGGAACCAATAACCCAAGCATGACCGCACAAGTAGCACTGGCGCTAAGCAGCATTATCCCGATAGACTCTTTTCTCATAGCCCTGTCCTTATTAAATCTCAGTGCATACGCTGAGCTGTGGTTAACAAACCAATTCTAACCACGAAGGAGCAGGGAGTTAAGACTCGGCAGCGTAAAACTGCGGGAGCTTTCGGCAATAAACTTTTTACATTGTGCAGGTCTGCGCAATACCTGGAATTGTTGAAGGAACTGCCCAGGGTGACCTTCCGAGAATAAACCACATACTGATTCCCTCCCCGCGCGCCGCCTACTTGCACCGCAGTGCTTTCGGCGGCGCGCCGTGGGGGAAAACATACTCACCGGCTCAGAGCGGGCCGGTTCGTGCCCGCGCGCGAGTTCACCTCCACTGACGGATTGTGCCACTCCGGCCAGGCCGGCGGCGACGGCGGTCCCCAAGTACCTGCCGCATAAGGCTCTGGTCCCTTCCCTTGACCGTTCGCCCGGCGAAAACGCGTCACGATGGGATCAATCAGCGCCCAGCAGCGGACAACCTGCTCGCCGCCGCTGAAAAACCCAAGATTCCCTTCCAACGCAGCAAGCAGAATCGCCTCGTACGACTCGGGCATCCCTTCCGGGTACTGCTGCGTAAAGTCGAACTGCATATCTACCGGCTGCAGGGCCAGTGCGCGCCCCGGCGCCTTTTCCTCGATGCGGATTGCCAGACCCTCCTCCGGCTGAATGTTGATCACCAGGCGGTTGGGTGCGGTAATCAATCCGCTCATCAGCACATTCTGGGGCCTCTGAAAAGCAATAAGCACCTGCGTAAGCTTGCGCGGCAGGCGCTTGCCGGTGCGCAGGTAGATCGGACGGTTGGCAAACGGTCCCTCGGTCACGAACAGCCGGAAGGCCACATAGGTTTCAGTTTGTGACTCTTGTCCGAGATCCTCACCATACGTCCGCATCCCGTTGCCCGCATGGTATTGACCGCGAACGACATCCCCCGGTTTAATGCGCTGGATGGCGTTGAGCACCTCAACCTGCTTGCGCCAGATATCCTGCGCATCGCGCGAGTCCGGGGTGGACATGGCGCACAGTGCAAGGATCTGGAACAAGTGGCTGGGGACCATGTCGCGCAGCGCACCGGCTTTGTCGTAGAACCAGTTACGGCCTTCCACGCCGATCGCCTCCGCTGCCGTGATCTGCACATAGTCGATGATGCGCGGATCCCACAGCTGTTCGAAAACCGTGTTAGCAAAACGCAAAGCAAGAATGCTCTGCACGGTTTCTTTGCCGAGGTAGTGATCAATACGGTAGATCTCACTCTCGTCAAAGAATTGCTTGAGCAGGCTGTTCAGCTTCTCCGCGCTTCTCTTGTTCTCGCCGAAAGGCTTCTCGATCATCACTCGTTTCCAACCGCGCTGCTGGCGCCGCGAAAGCAAGTGCCGACCTATTCCCTGAACGGCTTTGCGATAGAGGTGCGGAGGAAGGCTGATGTTAAACAGCACGTTGCCGCCGGTCCGCTCACTGTTCTCGCTGATCTCGCGCTGCAGCCGCTGCCAATCATCAGCGCGCGGCGAGCTGACATCAAGCGTGACGTAGGTAATCCGGTAGGCAAACGGAAACCATTCGTGATCCGCCGGGGCAATGTGCTTAAGCTGCCCCAAACGGGCGTATGCCTTATCCCAAAGCATACCTTTGCGCATATCCGAGATATCAACGGCGATGATGCGCGTCTCCGGATGAAGCTCCCCCTCTACGTGAAGCTTAAACAAAGCCGGGTAAAGCATGCGCAGGGCAAGATCTCCGTCTCCGCCGAAGATAACAATCGTGCACGGGTCGCGTGTAGCCTCCCGCGGCAGCGTGGACGCTCTCGCTTTTCTCTTTTTTGCAGACATATTAACGGCCTCCGCTAACAAGACGGGAAAAATCTGAGGTGGGAAACAATCACGAAATGCAAAGACAGAACCTGTCTGGGCAGCTCCTGCCTTCAGAAAAAAAATGTTTCTCTCCAAAGGCGGAGCAAAAATGAGGCTACCCTTGCCGGGATTTGAAACAGCCGTTTTATCGCTTCTGCGTACTACTTTTCCGCCATCGCCGCAAAATAAACAAATGCTGAAACCCACGTCTCATATAAGACAAAAACGTCACGGAAGGAACAAACCGCACCCTGGAGATTTGACCGCTATCCGGCCCAGGAGTAACATTTCGCGCCATGGCTGAGCT
The DNA here is from genome assembly GCA_029555385.1 of Pseudomonadota bacterium. Classification (GTDB taxonomy): domain Bacteria; phylum Bdellovibrionota_C; class UBA2361; order SZUA-149; family SZUA-149; genus JAKPSH01. Next base: position 17,329 of record JAKPSH010000217.1, on the reverse strand, counting down.
GCTCCGCTCTTTCCTATCCCGTCACGGCAGATAAACTCGCTCTTGTTCTCAAACCATGCGCTGCTGCTTGATTTGAGAACAAGTCTCTCAACGTTTTTTTTCTTGTCAACTTACTCCCATCCAGGAGACCCGTCATGCAGTCGTACCATTTCCACCGCAACCGCGACCTCGTGCTCAAGCTCGGCGACATCGCCCGCCTTGTCGGACAGGAAATTCTCTCCTTCAGCGATCCCGAGGCGCAGCGCCGCACGCTCATCGAGGGACATCAGGTGAGCACGGTTAACGACCACGCCCGGAACGTCTTGGACCACCATTTCTTCCGGAGACTTGGCGCCGAGTTCAACGGCCGCCTGCTTACGGTGCTTCGCCCCGTAATGGTCCAGCCTACAGGGGTTGCCTCAACGCAGAGCGGCGTAGTACTCGCCCATGAGTCTTCGGGCGGCGTGGCGCTGTTCCGCTCGAAGGTCTGCGGCGTTCAGTTTCGCCCGGCTGCCGCGGTCGGTCTCGCTCTTTGCGAGACCTCTGATTTCGCGGACCTTGTCGGCGGGGCTGTTTATGATATCGCGCAAGACATGAGCTTTGACGCGGTTCGCGTAAGCGACGACTGTTTCGAAGCGCATGTCGGCGACAAGCGTCTCGTGCCCAGCGCGATCCCCGAAGGCTGGGACGGAGAAAGCGTCCGGGTGCTGATCACCAACTACAACAACGCCTCCGTGACGCAGCGCGCCGAAGTCGAACAGAAGCTGTGGAACGAGGGATTTTACGTCTCTCCCGGCTCGCACTCGAGCATGGTGGATTTGGTCCATATGGCGGTGCTGCGTCTGACTGACGCGGTCATCGACTTCCGTATGTTCCAGAAAAACGAACGCGGTGACAGCGATTCTGTCCTCACGCTCAAAGAGGTTGCGGCGGCGATCCCGGTCTGTCTCGGCTGCGGTTGGAGAGTGACCGACTGCCGCGGTGCGGACTGGAGCAAGTTCCGCATTTCGGACCCGCTTTCGCTGCTTGCGGCGCGTCCGGCAGTGCATGACAAGCTCCTCGCGATTATCAAGCCCTTTATCGATCGCTGGGAGAACTGAATGCGCAAAGGGCGCGGGGACCGGGAATTGCTCCCGGTCCCCCGCCGCTGAGGTTCTCTGGAGACTTGTTTTCCCGACACATTTGTTGAGCCCCCATGTACTACGGTATAAATAAACACACTCATAATTCAGGGGGATACGTATGCAGCAGCGAATACTCATTACTGGCTCAAGCAGCGGGTTCGGTTATCTAACCGCGCTTGCATTGCATAAAAAAGGACACATCGTTCTCGCCTCGATGCGCGAGCCCGACGCACGAAATCGCAGCGTAGCGAGCGAACTTAAGAATCTCGGTATTCAGGTCATCGAGCTCGATGTTGGCAGTGACGCAAGTGTTGAGCGCGGGGTTGCCCAGGCCTTGGATATCTCAGGCGGCATTGACACAGTTGTCAACAATGCCGGCGTCGGCGTGCTCGGCTTGCAGGAGACATTTAGCCCGGATGACTGGCGAAAACTCTTTGAGATTAATGTCTTTGGCGTCCAACGAGTTAATCGGGCGGTACTTCCGGCAATGCGCAAGCAGCGTTCCGGACTGTTGATCCATATCTCCAGTTTGCTTGGCCGCTTCGTCATGCCTTTTATGGGACCTTATAATGCATCAAAGTACGCACTTGAAGCTCTGGCGGAATCTTATCGTGTCGAACTTTCGGGCTTCGGTATTGAGTCTGTAATCGTCGAGCCGGGCGCATTTGCCACTGACTTTAAGACCCGCATGGCTGAACCAAGCGATGCAAAACGCTCCGCAGATTACGGCAGCATGGCACAAGGGCCGGCACAGCAGATGGCGGCACTCGGCGAACACTTAAGCGGACCAAATGCCCCGAAGGCGCAATGGGTGGCTGATGCTGTTGTGCGCTTAGTTGAACTTCCAGCCGGGACTCGCCCTTTGCGGACGGTCGTTGACGGCCTGGGCATGGGCGAACACGTGGAAAAATACAACGCTGCGGCTGATGCGCTGACTAAGGGTATTTACACCGCTTTCGGTATGGGTGAAATGCTCAATTACCGTCCTTAAACCGGGGACGTGTAGCACTTTTGCCCCCCGAGCCGCTTGCCGGAACGGACAAAACACGACAAAATAGGGACTGAAAAACGTAGTTCGTCTGTCTCCGGCGGCTTAAAGGGCGGCCTGAGACAGAGAAAAGCCGAAGGTTAGTCCGTTTCTCCTCATCCAGCCCCAGACGACAAATCCGCTATCCGCCCGCGCACAGGCGGTTGGCGGATTTGTCGTCTCACCTCAGTAGTCTAAAGGAGGCTGGTTATGGTGAATGGAGAGGTTTTGTTTTTTGCGCTGCTGAGTCATGTGGATCGGCTGCTCGACGCCGCATCCGAGCGTGCAAATGCTGAGGGCTTGCAGGAAGTCAACCATGACATCCGCTTGGCATTGAGTATGGCAAAAGACATTCGCTTCCTCTGGAGGATTGAGGGGCACTGGCGCAACTACGAAGTGCCTGATTCTCCAGTTGAGCCCGGAAGCGTCTTGGCCATCTTGCATGCAGTGCTCAAGAACGGTTGGACTGATTAATAACCCTTCGCATTAGCATGATCGCCAATGCTCAACTTGCGAGGGACAATTTCTCAGAGCATACGACGGCTCTTTCTTTGTCTCTCCTAGCTGTAATTGCTCACTGCCCCGTGTCCGATGCCTGCGCTTGGTCAGCCGCCAGGACTGACTGGTAGACTGCAACATATTTCGCCGCGATTTTGTCCCAAGTCGCGTCCTTGACCCGCGAAAAAGCGTTTGCTCCCATCTCACGCAGCTCGCCATCACTTACCTTCATCGCTTGGCGCAGGCACTTCTCCAGGACATCACGTTCACCCGCCGGGTATTTCCACCCCGTGGTCTCGGCCACAACCTCCCCTAAACAATTGATATCAGCCGCAATCACCGGCTTGCCAAAGCCCATCGCTAAAATCACCGCCCCAGAGGTTCCGATGCGCAGATAGGGGAAGACGGCCACATCCGCAGCGTTGAAAAATACTTGGAGCAGCGGAACCGGCACGTAACCAAAATACGTCCGGATATACTCACAACCCCAGCACTCCCGTTTTAGATCGTGCGCAAGAGCACCGTCCGCGGCCTCGCCGGCGATAACGAGCATTGCCGATCCGTCCTGCACACGCTTGAACAAGGAGACTAATTCTTCTATTCCTTTCTCGCGCCGCACATTGCCCAGGAATAAAAAGATTCGCTTATCTTCCGGCAGGGCCAAGAGCTCTCTTGCCTCTGCGCGACAGACGGTATTTGGCCAAGAGTTAACAAAGGAAGGATGTGCAATTACGCTAATCCGCTCGCGCTTAGCCCCTAAATGAACAACCATCTCCTTGGTCGCATAGCCGTGACAAATGATGGCATCACAATACCGGGCTAACATGGCATTGCAGATCTTGCTCAACAGCCGGTCTGCACGGTTGTCAAACGGGTCATGCGCGGTCCAGACGGCTTTCTTCCCCAGCAGCTTTCTTTTAAAAAAGCGAAGGACAAAACGCAGAAAGGCGACAAAGCTCACTCGGTAAAAACCAGAACCCGGCCAGTGGAAGTGCGGAACATGATAATGGAAAATTGCGTAAGCACTTCCGTACTCCGGATGGTGAGGATGGAGCACCTCCACGCCCTGCTCTCGTAGACTTAGAGCTAAGTGGTCTAAATACCCGTCAACTTGCCAGACTTCCTCCCAACAAACTCTCACCGTGCGCTCCATCAAAATCATCCGTTAAAAAAGCGAAAAGGTCGCCGCTATTGCAGCACATATCCATTTTCTAGGATGCAGGCCGGAATATAAAGAATTTAAGATTGCTGTATTCAATGGCGCGTATCGACACGCAACCTAAAAACTCTTGCCCATCTCATATTCGCGACAATATCTATGTATTATTATTACGCACCTACGGCACAAAAATAACTAGAGCAAACTCAGCACATTCGCTAACTAAAGAGCTGCACCTATGCGCGGCTTGGAGAGAGATGCCCCGACCAAGGAAAACGAACTGGGTCTTCATTATTGGTATGGCGCTGTCTATGCCCTGGACCGCCACTTGTGCCCCGGCCCAAGAGCTGCTTCATGGCTCGAGTATTTTTGGCGCTATTGAAGGGGCTATGCTGCAGATCAAAACTGTAGCTCAAGATGAGTCATCGAAACAATCTTACGGCTCCGGGTATGTTGTCGCCGCCGGCGGCATGGTGATCACGAACTATCATGTTGTTGCCGAAGCAATTCAGCAGCCACGGCATTACCGGATCGTCGCACAATACCAGAATCAAAGCCTGCCCGCCGCTATTGCCGCTGTGGATGTCGTGCATGACCTTGCTCTGCTGCGCATTGACCATCCATTTCCCACCGCTGTGCGTTTCGCCAAGGAAATGCCCGCCCAAGGTGAAGAAATATTCGCCCTGGGCCTTCCTGAAGACCTTAACTTTTCTCTGGTCAAAGGCACATACAACGGCATTTTGCGGCGCGGACCGTATGAAGTGATTCACCTTTCCGCACCGATCAACTCCGGGATGAGCGGCGGACCCACCGTAAACGCCAAAGGAGAGGTCATCGGCACCAACGTCTCGCGTTACGTGCATGCGCAAAATATCTCCTTTTCAGTGCCTCAGCAGTTTGCGCGCAGTCTGCTTGATACGCCGCCCGTTGCATCGGCTCTCCACCGGCAAATTGAAGAACAGCTCCGCCTGGCGCAGGATGTGCTGACGCAGGACTTGCTCCAGCGCAACCCTGTGCTCCGCGCGGATTCTCACTGGCAGACGCCCGCCATGCCGGACTATTTCTCGTGCTGGCACGAACAATTCGTCAAAGGGCAAAAACGCATCGATTGGTTTGCCGAAAAGTGCACGCTCCAGGATCGCGCCTATATCAGCAATCGCGAGTATTTCGGCAATTATGAACTGGAAGTCATTTTTTTGCGCAACCGCGGGCTTCCTCGTCGCCGCTTTTATACTGCGCATTACTCAGCTTGCGGGCACATTACGGGCGAAAACGAAAACAGGTCCGAATACAATCGCCTGTACACCAACTATCACTGCGCGGAAGACCGCATCGCCAATTCTCGCGGCAATTCATTTCAGATATCAGTTTGCGCCCATCAGTCCCTGACTTACCCGAGCATTTACGATGCGCAAGTCAGCTATACGACCCTCAGCGGCGCACCGGAAGAAATAGTCGTCAAAGGCACTTTCTCCGGTTTCACCATGGAAAACATCAAACGCATCGTTCATCACATGCTTGAAGCCACAGCTCCGGAGAATGCACATGCTGCGGATTAAAGTCCTGATCGATGATGACTCTCCGTGCAGCGCTGTGGTAAAGCAGCTTCCCTTCACCATCGGACGTTCGCTCAATTCTGACCTAATCCTAGACGATCCAACGGTTTCGGCAGCGCATGCGCGAATCGAAAGTATCGAAGGCGAATTCTTTCTCATCGACGCCGGAAGTACTAACGGCATATTAAGTGACGGGGAACGTGCAGAGCGCGTACGTCTGCACCATGGACTGAAACTTCGCTGCGGACGTGTCGAGCTTGCCTTCGAACTCGAGCAAGAGCGCAAGCAAACGCTCAAAATCGATCCTTTATTTACCAGCCAGCTCGGACGCAAACCGCGTGACTCCGCTTGGACTTTGCTTGCCGCCTTAGGTTTTTGTACATCACTGCCCGTGCTCGTCCTCGCCGCCACAACATCGAGCAGCTACCTGCAGCCGGATTGGACTAATGTCATGGTAATGGGAGCAAGTTCTACAGCCGCACTGTTGCTCCTTGCCTCACTAGCCGCTTTGTTTTCCAAGATTCAGTGCCGCAGCTATAACTTTTCCCCGCTCTATGCGCTGACAATGATTGTGCCAAACGCAGCCTATCTCCTGCTTTTGTGTCTTTTTCCGTTCTGGGGCCATCTGCCGTGGGTCTCCTTGCACGACAAGCTTTACCCGGCAGCGGCTTTTCTTGCGCTTGTGCTGTACTTCCGCCATGCGGGATTAATCATTTGGCCTGGCAGCAAACCCCACAGAGTCGCCTTTGTTTCGTTTACTGTTTGGACCGTCTTCTTCACGTGTTTTTACTTGATTCGCAACTTCTCTGATAACACCCCGGCTACTACGTCAAAAATTGCCCTTGCCTATCCGGTCCATTACCTGCCTTTCGGCACGCGTAGTCTTGCGGAATTTGACGCCAAGCTTACCGGGCTCGAAGATGAACTCATAAAGGAAGCTGCGCATCTTCGCGAATTCCGCTGAAGATCTCGCCAATGTTACGGTTTCATCAGGTCCCCTGCTAAACTGCGGATTCAAGGTTTGAATTGTGAATCTCTCCCGTTGCTGCTATAAAGGACAGTTAAATATGATGCTTCGTTGTGTCTGTAGCCGTGCTCGCACAAAGCCCGTTATTGACGCCTGCTCCATTCCAAGGAAGCCTTATTCCGTAATGCAAGTTCCCTGGGGCCGCAGTAATGAATGATCAAGATTTCTAGAAACAAACAAATGAATCGCCGGGTGCGCGATTCTGGCGCAGATGCCACGAACAATCGGGCGGCCGTGCTCGGTATCCGCTTGCTCCGGCTTCTCGCACGCACGTTGCCGCCTCGTATCTTCCTCGGCGCGTGTGCAGCCGCCGGCAGCATCGCCGGCATGGTGTCTAAGCGCGAGTCAAGGATTGCGGCCTCGCAAATCGCCTTTGCTTTCGCCGGATGCAAAAACGCATTCCACACTGACAAACAATGCCGTGCCCTCGCCCGGGCTTCTTTCAGGCACATCGGCCGCTTTGCCGGGGAGTGCCTGCTCATTGACCGCCTTTTAGGCGAGCAGCCAAGCAACGCACCGTATATCACGGTAAGCGGCCAGGACATCGTCGAAGAGATTCTGCACAGCGGCCAGGGCGCGCTGGCGCTTAGCGGTCATTTCGGCTGCTTTGAGCTGCAGCCCCCATATTTTGCCGGACTCGGCATTCCCGCGACAGTGATTGCCCGCAGCCCGAATTACGGCTGGCTTGCCGCGGCAGTGAATGACCTTCGCTCATATAACGGCGTCGAGCTGCTCTGGCGCGGCAAGGAGCATTCCGTGAAAACTCTCTACCGTGCCCTGAAACAGCAGCGAATAATCTGCACGCTGCTTGATCAAGACGTCAACTTGGATAATCACTTCGCCCCGTTTTTTGGAGAAGGCGCGGCAAGCCCGGTTGTTCCACTGCGCATTGCACTCGCGCATAAGCTGCCGGTGGTAACCTCCTTCATTATCCGCAAGGACGTGCTCCATCATCATATTGTCATTGAGCGAGTGCCGTACGACGGCAGCGATCCGCAAGCTTTAGAGTACGTCCTCAACTGCTACAATCAGCGCCTGGAAGCCTTGATCCGCCAGTATCCCGAGCAATGGTTGTGGTGGCACCGGCGCTGGCGCAGGAGACCTGGCATTGACTACGAGGCGCACCCCGAACTGCTGCGCTCAACCAACGATTATCTTGCCTGGCTCGTCGAACGCACGGCAGAGCGAGTCGCGGCTTGAGTTTTTACTTGTTATTTGCCGCCTAATGTTTTCTTAAATATAAGCTGCCGCCGCAATTTTTGCGGCAAAGGGGCATCTTCGCCTCGATGAATGAAGCAAACTCGCAGTTTACATAGTCGGCGAACAGCACCATTTCCCATCCCCGGTTGCCCGACAAAAAGGCGCGCAGCATGTAACATTCGTTCCAGTACCGTCCTTCCTTCAACCAGTCATCCGGATATTCAAAGTTCCGGAAAACATCATGAAAGTGCACAAATACTCCCCGGTTGAGCCTCGGCAAAACTTCAAACAACGCTATCTGCAGGTCACTTCTGTATTTGAGCACATGACTGGAGTCGATAAACAACAAATCACCAGCCTCCAGCCCATCGAACACGACGCAATCAACTTGCTCGAGCGGCATTTCGATCAACTGGATGCGTGGATCCGCATCCACATTAACAAGCCCCCGCAGACGCTCCGCGTGCGGCTCAATAAAAGTAATCGTAAAATCACGGCTGCCGAATCTTTCCAGGGTATCAACCATCACCGCCGACGAAAACCCCGAGCCGATTTCAATAACCCGGCGGATATTGAATTGGCGGATCATGGCATAGAGCAAAATTGCGTCGGTATATGAAAACCAATCTTGATCGTAATAATAGCGGCAGGCATCGCTCTTCTCCGCGCTAAAGGGCAGTTCGCTATAGTAGCGGGCAAGTTCTTCAAGCAGTCGGCCCTGCTCCTCCCTGCGAAAATCAATATCGGGCATCGGCGGCGCTGCGCGCTTGCTGGATAATCCGCACAAGACATCTTCCCGGGACGGAACCGGGGAATGATAATGCCCCGCGGGATAGGCGCCCTGCTCGCCATTGGGGCCCTTAGACTCTCCAGCATCCGCGCACCAGTTAATTGCACGCATAAAAAACTTGATCATTCCGCCTCCTGACCGCTCAGCAATTGCACAACTGCCAGCGTATTCCGGCCCCGGACGCTTCGCAACCTGAAATCCGCGGCTGCTTGCGCTCTTCCGTAAAGGTTGCCCACTCCCGCCAAAACACCGCTTAGGCGAGAAGCTTTGGTGCATGTTTCTCAGCCTCACCCTCGCATAACACTTTCACCTCTCCTGGCCATGCCTGATCCGGCAAGTAGACGACCCATGCCCTGCCGCAAACAAGGCACACGAAATGCGAGTTGCACCATGGCGAGCCCGCATCCCAGTTGTCTGTCTGCCGGACTACCCCAGCATTGACCTCGAAGACAGATTGGCGAAACGCTTCTTTAACCTTATCGCGCTCACCGCTCTTTATTACTATTCCATGCACGGCGTTGTTTTCCTTCCTCCGCCATTATTGACCACTCACAGTTAACGGAACAAATATTTGCGCACTCTCCACCTTTTGGGCCGATGGCTCACGTATCGCCAGACGGGATGCTGAAATACCCTTTGACTCCAGATACCGCTGCACGCTCAAGGCGCGTTCTTTCGCAAGCGCAGTCAACTCTGATTCCGGAATAATAATTTCCTCCAGCAGCACGTCACGCTCACCGTTCTTTGCGGCATCATCCCCGTTATCCTCTTTTTTCCTGCTTTTGCGGTATTTCTCCGCCAGCGCCAGTTTATCGTGCACCGGATCATAAAGCGGCGCAATAGCCAGACTCACTGCGGGCCGCTCCAGGAGAGCCTTCGCCAAATCTCCGAGCCGCAGCTGCTCTTCGGCCCCGAGCTCCGCCTCGCCAAAAGCGAAATGACACCGGTCCAGATTTCTGCTTGAACCGGCGATCGCCGCAAAAAGATTAAAGGGCGCCGTCACAACACTGGTCAGAACATTAGTCAAAGCACGAAGGAATAATGAGCCAAAGCTGAACTGGGGCTGATTCAAATTGCCGCGCACTGGAAAATCAATATGAATGACGCCGGATTGATCCCGGAGCAGCGAGGCGGCAAGTTCCAGTGGAAGCGATACGGCGTTTGGACTGTCCACACCGGCACCAAATCTAAGCCCTCGCGCAACAATTGTATTTTCGCCCAGCAGCTCTGAGCCTTTTGCCCGGTAATCCAGCTTCACACTGAGATCACCGTCATCAACGAGCCTCCCGGCATACTGCGCTACGTATGGACTCAAACCGGGGAAATAAGCATTCTTCAGTTCAAAATCAAACTTTTCAAAGTAGGCTTTCTGCCTAAAATCGAGCGCAGCCGTTGCCTGAAGAGCGGAGTCCGGAACAAGCCGCGCACTAATTTTTGCCGTAAAAGATGCACTTCCGTCTTTTTTAGAGATAGGCCCCGTTTCCGCATCAAGGTTCTTAAGCTCAAATTCCGCAGCCGGTCTTACTGCGCGATCGACAAACTGGATACTGCCATTTTCAATCCTCGTCTTACCGGCATTCCACTGAAACACAGTGGACTTAGCTTGGACAGGCGCGGCTTCAGCTCTTTTTGGCTCTTCTTTCTGCACCTCAGCGCTCTTTTTTATCAGATCAACTAAGTTCAATGCGCTCTTTTCGTTTCGCTCGACAAAAAGCCACGGCTCGGCAAGCTCAATTTCGCCAAGAGTCAGCCGGCTCGGCCACTGGAGTTTCGCCTCTTTTAAAACAATGTGCTTCAAGCTGAATAACCTGCGCTGATCTTCTGCCGCTTGGAGGACAAAATCACTTATCTGAGCTTGAGCTTCAAGCGCAAGCGCCATCTCTTGGGTTTCGTCAAAAGCTGCTTTTACTTCTCCGGCCAGTGTTCCGTTAGTCAGTGAAATTCGGGCAAACGGCTCGATATAGCTTTGAAACGGTGCAAGCAAAACACCTTCAGCTTCCGCTTTCAGCATCCCGCGCAAAGGAAGAACCGCACCTTCGCCTGAGAACTTTAGCCGGCCGCTGCTATTGATTAGCGCTTCACCGGAAATATCAAACGGCGCCCCCGGACTTAAGGCGAACCGGCGAAGCATAAGCGTAATCCCCGACACTTCCGCAACTGTTGTTTTAGGCAAGGTTCGATCTTCATGCACAACCCGGCAGTTGCGCACATCGATCACCGGGGCAGTGACGTTCCAGCTCAAATTGCCGCCTGCAGCAGTTTCCTCTGGCCGCACGACCGGCGGACTCTCTTTATCTTTGCCAGCAAATTCGTAGAAGGCTCCTGCTTCGCCAGTCTTTCGCCGCAGATAAAAAGCACAGTTGTTGACGGTCGCCCCGGCAATAGATACGCTCTTCTGCGCCGCGATGACTTTTCCCTTTTCCATGATAAGCTCGGGCACGACCGCGAGCAGCTCTCCGCTTTCCTCCATCCGGATGTCCAACTCCCTCAACGAAAGCTGCTCGGCATCAACTGTCCATTCTGCCGGCGTTTTCGATGCATCCGCGACAATTGAACCGGCAGCACTGCCTGTTCCAGCGGCGATGCGCCATCCCGGATGCAGCCCAAAATACTTCCAGAGCCCTGCCAGTTGAATCTGTTCCATCTCGATTCGCGTCTCTGCGCGAAATGGATTAATACCCACTTTGCCAGACCATTTTAGGCGCTCCTCGTCCGGAGTCTCTGCATTAACTGAAAACTCAGCGAATTTCTGACCCGCGCTGTCAAAGCCGGCTAAACTGATTACCACGTTGTTCAAAGAAACGGCAAAAGGGACACTTCTCCTCTTAGCGCTGTATGAAACACGGCCCCCATTAATCGACAAACGCTCCACTCCATAGCGCATACTTCCCCTCTCGCTTTTCTGCTGCGCGCCGAAGAGTTTGCTCACGTTATTCTTGCCTTCAGCATCGACCTCAAGAAATAGCTCCGGACCATCTATCGTCACTTCATCCAGCAGCACCGCCTGGCGCCACAGCGATGCTGCGCGAAAGTTAATCACCATTTCGGTGAATGACACCAGCGGTTTAGCTGCCGCGTCCCGCGCACTCAGTCCGTTAACACTGATCGCAAACGTGAACGGATTTACACGTGCTCGCTCCAAAACCGCGTCCAGGCCCATGTTCCTCAAACTGTGCACGAGCAGCTTTTTAACGACAACCGGTCCCGCAAACATGCCGAGCACCGCGTAAAGGACGAAAACAAGCACACAGGTAAATGCAATCCAATGACGGCGTACGGCCTGTTCGAGGCATTGCTTAGAAATATTCACTTTCATCTCGCTCTTCCTGCTTATTCCAGTATTCTACGATTCTGCTCGTATCGCGGGCAAGGCCATCCTGGAGAGCTCAAATAAGCCGATGCGCCCGAACAAGAAATTCAATAGCTAAATGGTAGAAACAATACCAAATACTAGTGAAGGCAAGGAACAGGTTACAGTTTCCAGGCCATCGGGCAAAATGTAATAATTTGTTGCCTAGTTTCCAGCCCGCTTGTACCATTAACCTAAATTCCCGCGTTACCCCTTGATCTCGACCCTCGACTATTCAACAAGGAGAAATCCATGGGCCATGTTGCTTTTTTTACAACCGCAGAAGAATGGACGCGTGCGTTCCCTGCTTTTGCCTCACTTCGTCCGCAGATGTCTCTAGCTGCCTTCTTAAACAATCGTGAACATTGTTTGGCTGGAGGTTATTCTCTACTTGGAATGATTGTTGATGATGTCGTTGTTTGTGTTGCTGGAATATCGGTTCGTCCTCATGTAGAGTGTGAGCGGCAGCTCGAAATTGAGGATTTCTCTGCTCATCCTTCTTTTAAGCGCCGCGGTTATGGCCGAGAGCTTCTTTTTTGGATCATTGACTACGCCAAACAACAAGGCTGCTTTAGGCTCAAACTCGACTCCGGCAATGCTCGCCAAGATGCTCACAGGTTTTATGAAGCGGCGGGCTTGGCGCGAACCGGTTTCCGCTTTGAGAAGCGCTTCAGCGCACGAGCTAGTTAGGGCGGACACGCGCAACGGTCCGGTAATTATCGGCGCGATCACTTTTTAATTTCCACGAACTGCGGTTCTCTCAAACCTGACCCCTACTTCTTCGGCCACTCCAGCGCAAAAGCTCGATGATTCTTTTTTTCGAGCTGCAGCATCTAAAACCATATCAGACAAAAACGTCGCCTACCGCATGGAGCATTAATGGCACGTATTCTAAACCAGGGATTGCGAGTCCTCAATCGTTTCCGCAGCATATTGCGTAAAAACCGCAAAGAGCGCAACCTCGGTGTGTACATGGACCTTAACGATAAGTGCATGCTGCGCTGCATCACCTGCCTGCGCTCCCGCGCGGAGAGGCAATTCTCTGATATTACAATGCCGTTAGATCTCTTTGAAAACATTGCCGCACAGGTGTTTCCAAAAGCTTCCTTCGTCAATCTTTCCTGTGCAGCAGAACCACTGCTCGTGCGCAACTTTGCCGACTACCTGAAAATTTCGAGCAAATACGATGTGCCGCATAGGCAAATTACAACCAATGCCCTGCTGTTACATGCGGATATCATTGATGCAATCATATCAACTGGACTTTCGGAAGTGCAGATATCAATTGATGCGGCGACTAAAGAGACTCATGAGCGCATCCGAAAAGGCAGTTCCTTTCCCAAGCTGATTGCGAATATCGAACTCCTGCAGCAAGAGAAACAAAACCGGAACAAAAAGCTGCCCCGGGTGAACTTTTGCTTCACGCTGATGCGCTCGAACATGCGCGAGCTGCCGGATTTTCTTCGTCTCGCAAAAACTCTCCAAGTTGAAAGAGTTAGAGCAACTCATCTGATACCTTTCGCCGGCTTAGACATCATGAACGAGTCTCTGGTCCATTGCCAGGAAGAGGCAAATGAAATTTTGCGCTGCTGCCGGAAGCTCGCAGAAGAAATCGGCATTGATTGCCAGGTCCCTCCCGACTTTCCCGCAGACTTCGATAACAACCGCCCCCTTGTCTTTACAAAACCGCACTGCAGAGCTCCGTTTACCACTCTTTACATCACCCACGAGGGAAAGGTTGTTCCCTGTGATGCATTTCCGCCAGCAGAACTATGCGCGGGAAGCTTTCTTACGCAATCCTTCAATGAAATCTGGCATGGGCCGGTATACACCTCGCTTCGCAAACAATTCTCCGACAAGACCTTTACCCCCTACTGTCTCAACTGCCCAAGCTGGGGCATTGAACCATTCGACAATTATGTTTTTATCGAGAGGAGTCCCGATTGAGCCTCGTCTTCTTGTTGTTGCATTGACCATTGCCACTTCCATGCTATCCCGGAGTTCGAACGAGCGCGCTAAACTCTGCCATCCCCTTCTCTGTTGACGCCCGCTCTGCAATATTTTCGTAAAACTCAAGTTGATCCTTTTACCAACCAGCCGTCGAATACTGCGGCGCGCGCCCGATACAATACGAACAGGAAGTCGCATTGATTCCTGAACCGGCAGGGAGGTTCCGCATGGCTACACTAAAAAAAGCTTCTCTTGCTGCTCCTCGGCGGAGCAGTTTTTTTTCTGCTGCCCTTGGCGAGTGTAATTTTGCAGAATTTCCTCGCATCTCCTCTTCCGCCGTGCACCTTCCCCTCGTCCCGGGTCTTCTTGGTCGAGGGCCTGCCCGGTGCGCTGATAATGATCGGGCTGCGGTCGCCGCTGTGCTTGCGGCCTGGGGCTTGCTAGTGACAGCGTGCGGCATGTTTGTTGCGCGTTCGTTTACCACCACCTTATCACTACCATCTGAGTAATAAAGGATTTAGGGAAGGTGAACGCTTGGTATGGACTGCTGTTTGAGCCGTCGTTGACTTACCTTGACTTGTTTTCCGGCGGCCGCAGGAAAAGCAACACGGCTTCACCTGCGGCATTGGCGATTAGTGCTTAATAATTATAGTAGTAATCATAAAATGAGGTAGAGTAGTAATCGTTGCTGTTGTCTTGCGAGCTGTAATCGTACGAGGCAGAAGTATCCTGGGAGATACTGTCTTCATAACTGTAGTCATACGAAACCGAAGAGTCTGCGGAACCGCTGTCCTCATAATTATAATCATACGACACCGGGGAATCGGCGGAGATGCTTTCCTCATAACCGGAGTACTATGAGGCAGATGGGCTCTCGTAACTGCTTGGCACCTCAGAAACCGAGGAAACGCTGTCCTCGACGCTGACAGTATCAGCAACATTGGCACTGCTGTCATCGCCCACATCCGAACCGCGGTCAGTAGTAAGGCACTGCCCCCAAAAACTTGTCTGTATCGGAATTATATCGCTGAGTTAGAAAGAAAATGGCGGGGTAGGCTGTTATTCAATAACTCTTGGCACTTACGCCAGAAGGGAAGCCATTCTTAAGCCAGTCACTGTTACCTGCCGTAAAGGGGTTTAGCAATCTAATTAAATTGAGGCTTCGCCCTTGGCTTCTCTGTATTTTACTTGATCTAGTTAAATTGTCTATTCCACTCAGTATAGGCAACTGGCTACCAACACTGGTAGCCAGCACCCAGATGTTCTACTTCACGGGAATATCAGTTCCAAAATACCTGTTAAAGACCTCCTTCATGACCTTAACCAGCTCCCCTTCATGCTGCTCAGCACAAATAAAGGAATCATGACACGGAAGAATAGGCTTATTCTGCATTGTGAAGTGAGTCATGATATCGTTGGCCATTAATGAATCCTGGAATTGTAGTTCAACACCCACGCCGCTGTGAAAGAACCCTCTTATTGCCGCATGGTGATTGTAAAACCTCGTGTACAAGGTATCTGCCGTAAAACCACGGTCAGTTAGCATCTGAGTAACTCCCTGACTCTCAATCTCCTTTTTAAAGGCATTTAAAGCCCTGCTGCGACTCGTAGCATTCAAAAGGATGAGCAACAGACACTTTACCACCTTCCTCAGCGGATCAGCCTTATCAAATAAATAAATGTCATCAGGAGGGTTAACACCGACCTTGGCATACAAGAGTCTCGGATGCAGCTCAGAGTAATCCCTTTCGACGGTTGAGCACCCGTTGAAACAAAATGTTTCTCTTACCTCCTTTGGAAAGCACTGAAACAAACCATAAAAACGACCTCCGTGGTCCCATCTCCCATTATTAAAAATCCTTTTGTAAGCGTACGGCTAACCACGTCCTTCCGGCTGCTGGTATCCTGTAGTAGAACGGAGCCGAATCAACAGCGAGGAGGTCTCCGTGAACAAGAACAAACAATCGCAATGGAAGAAGCTAATCGCGCAATGGGAGCGAAGCGGCCAAACCCGCAGCGAATTCTGCGAGAAGCGAGGTCTGAGCCTTCATCAGTTCACCTACTGGCGGACTGAGCTTGGTAAAGCCCAGCAGCCGGATGGGAGATTCGTGCAGATCTCAGGAAACGGCAGCGCGGAGCCGTTGGAGATCAGGCTGTCAAACGGCACGACAATTAAAATCCCGAGCCGGTTCGATCAAGCGGCATTGAAGAATGTTCTTCAAGTACTTCAATGATCGAACTTTCTAACTGGACAAACATTTTTCTGTTCACCCGCGCAACGGACATGCGCAAGGGATTTGACCAACTGGCCGAGGTCGTCCGGGTGCAGCTCAAGCGCAGCGTAATTGAAGGAGGACTGTTCGTGTTCTTTTCCAGGAAGCGGGATCGGGTGAAGGTTTTGTTTTGGGACCGTGACGGCTATGCGATCTTTTATAAACGGCTTGAAGCCGGAGTGTTTCGGGTAGAGGAAAAAGATGGCGTAGAAGAAGTAACGGCGGTTGACTTGAAGCTGCTTCTTGAAGGAATGGATCTTTCAAGAATTAAACTGCGCCAGGCGGCACAAAATGGTCTGTTCACGCAAGCTGCGGCGTGATAGCTAAGCTGCGTGGAAGCGCAGAACCAGCCTAGTTACAAAGATCTTCAAAATGAAAATGCCGAGCTGTGGCGTCGAGTAGGACGTCTTGAACAAGATCTGCAAAACGTGCTTACGCAGTATCGAGAGCTTAAACGGCACGTATTTGGCAGAAAGAGTGAGAAGCTTGATGTGCTCTCCCAAGGGCAGCAGCAGCTTTTCTCCCGTGAACTGCCGGAGCTTGAACATGAGCCGGAGATAGAAGTCAGCTCATATACCCGCGGCAAGCGAAACGGCAGAAAACCATTGCCCAAGGACCTTCCTCGGGAACGGGTAGAATACGAGCCTGAGGAACAGAACTGTTCTTCTTGCGGCGCTGAACTGGAGAAGATTGGCGAAGATATCACTGAAGAACTTGAATATGTTCCAGCACGCTTCTTCATTCGTGAGCATGCGCGGATCAAGAAATCCTGTCCGCAGTGCAAATGCGGCGTATCTCAAGGGAAACGGCCTGCTGCTGCTCAGGTAATTGAGAAAGGCCGGGTAGGTGCGGGACTACTGGCATACATTTTAATCAGCAAATACTGCGACCATCTGCCGCTTCACCGCTTGGAGCAGATGTTCTCCCGCTATGGACTGGAACTCTCCAGGAGCACGCTATGCGACTGGGTGCGGCAGGCAGTGGAGCTGTTAAGTCCAATTGCAGAGAGGATTCGCTTGGATATTCTCATGGCCGCAGCGGTATTTGCTGATGAGACGCATCTCAAGGTTCAGGATGGCGAAAAGAAGGGTCTTCATACCGGCTATCTCTGGGGAGCGCTGGGTCCGCCTGGAGTATATTTCCATTATTCCAAATCAAGAGCAGGGTTTGTGGCCAAAGAGCTTCTCGGAAACTATCGGGGGTATGTGCATACCGATGCCTATGCGGGATACAATCCGGTGTTTCTGCCGGAGGCTTGCATCCGTGTCGGCTGCTGGGCTCACGTGAGGAGAAAGTTTATTGAGGTTCAGAAGTTATCCCCGAACGACGTTGGAAACGTCCTGAAGCGAATCGCTGAGCTATACAAGATTGAAAAGCAAGCAAAGAACTTTAGCTGC
>JAKPSH010000216.1 GCA_029555385.1 Pseudomonadota bacterium | reverse complement strand
GGCCATGACTAGGAATCATCCACCTCTTAAGGCTATCTGATTAGTTGGTAATTCGCCCATTCGGACAGAAGCACTAAGGTATAGCCAAAAGTTATGGGCAATACAATCGCGGCATTTGTATGGTAGCCCTTATATCGGCTTAAGGGACATAGCCGATAGGCAAAGTGCAAAGTATGAAAAAGACGCGTTCACTACTATTTATTTTCACAACCGCCGTGCTCATTACTGCAATTCTGGCTGAACATTGGGCCGGCGCGGGAAGCGGGTTATTCAAGAAGTCCGATTTGCCCGGCAGCGCGCAGTCAGACGCAAAGCCCAATTACGAAGAAACGGTATTTACGCTGCAAATGAAAGCGGCTGTAACACTCTGGCAAATATTCGAGGAGCAGGCAAAACTGGCTCCTCAATATAAGAAACTTGCCGCAGTCATAAAAAAGGATATGCGCAAGTCGCTGGAAATGACGCTGGGGCGCTATGCGGAGGGACAAACTCCGCGCATGTCCGTGCCGCACTTGCGCAACGAATTGATCGCGGCGAATTATTTCAACCTGCCCGCAGCCAAAGAAACACTCTGCCGAAAGCTGTCCGCAGCGGATCAATCGCCTGATGAGCTGCGGCTCAGTTCGCTTATCTTGCGGATATGCGGTGATATTTCATCATTTAGCCACCAGGGAATATGCGCAAATAGTGCTCAGATGCCGTGTCCGGAATTATATTCCGCAGAAGAGATGACACTGCTGGGCGAACGTCTGGGATGGTTTGGTCCGCTGTTTTTGTCCACGGTAATCAGCGACGAAACTGAGCGCCATAAATGGCAGCAAAAGCTCGCGGCTCCAGCAGGCAAGGCTGTAAGAAAATTATTTGCCGGCTTTTGGATCTTCAGCATTACTGCGCTGCTGAGCATTGTCATGCTGCTAAGTCTGCTCCTACGGCTGCTGCGCGGCACAATAACTTTCGAGTTCAGCAAGAAAGGGATGAGCGCACGTTTCGGTCTTGAAATTTTCTGCTTATATCTCGCTGTGATGTATTTTTCTCCGCGTGCCGCGCGTTATCTGCTGGAACTCGGCATCAAGGCAAACCCTCTTCTCTTGAGTGCTTGCGGGATTCTCGCTGCGGCACTGTTGTTTTTCTGGCCGTTGCTCTGGGGGGAAACCTTTTCTGCGCTCAGCCAAAGAACCGGTCTGCAATTCGGCGGCATCAGGCGGTTTCTTCGCGACCTAGCTGCCGGGCCTTACATTTACTTAGGTTCACTGCCCCTGCTGCTTGTTGTGCTCATTATTTATGCCGCCGTGCTCACGGCCCTGGGAATCGATCCATCGGGCGGGGCACATCCGATTGTCCCGCTCGTCACATCAAGCGAAAACCGGCAAACTGTGTTCTTGGTGGTCGTTCTTGCCGTTATAATTGCCCCGGTGGTGGAAGAAATAATGTTTCGCGGGGCGCTTTATTCTTGGCTCAGGGAAGGACTGCGCCCTTTTCCCGCAATGTTGTTTTCTTCTCTGCTTTTTGCCGCACTGCA
This sequence comes from Pseudomonadota bacterium, assembly GCA_029555385.1. Lineage (GTDB taxonomy): Bacteria > Bdellovibrionota_C > UBA2361 > SZUA-149 > SZUA-149 > JAKPSH01. The sequence continues at coordinate 2,122 of JAKPSH010000216.1, read as the reverse complement.
TCCGCAGGGCGCAATTGGTCTAGTCCCGCTTACCTTTATCGGTCTTGTCTTGGCCTTCGTGCGGGAATGGCGCGGAAACTTGACAACGTGCATCATGGCACATGCCTGCGTTAATGGCGGCACGCTGGCGCTTGTTTTTGCTTTCTTCAAATAAAAAAATGGAGCGCACCCCAGAACCCATACCGCCGGTTCTAAGATGCGCTCCAACGAAAACCCGGAACTGAACCAAATAGTATAACCTTAACAGTAGTATCGGCAGGTATTGTGCTTTGCTTAAGAGAAGTACTGCGTGGTAAGATTGCTTTTTTTACAGCCGGATACCGCCCTGGAGTGGCGCTCCCGCTTACCCCGGGGCATATCCAGGCAGGCTTAAATGCGCATATCTGACTTGGCGGCCTGTCGCCGGAAATGCCGCATCAGTGGGATTACTTAATTATTTCCGAAGCTAACATGACCACCGAAACACCCGCCCCTTCGCACCCGAGCATTATTGTTTACGACAGGGATAAACTGAGCGTAAGTTTGTTAACTTATGTTTGCCGGCAGCACGGCATTAAGTGCATCGCCGCTGCTGACGAAAAAGAGCTTGAGGCCCTGCTCAACCTGCAGACTCTTCCTCTTTTCATCTGCTCCGCGCTGGCCAAGCGAGAGCATTTCAACCTCTCCCCGCTCGTTCTGTTGTTGCGGCCTGAAGACGAAGAGCAATTGGATGTTCCACCGCTGAAACCGCCGATCATTTTAACCAAGCCGCTTGCGGCGCCTGAGGCTACATATGTTCTGCTGCAGCTTGTATTTCCAGAATGCCTCGATTTGCAGCACTATCCTGCGCAGCTTGCCGGTTTTACCGTTATGCTTAAAGCCGTGCGCAAGATTATCGCCGCTAAGCTGCGCTCTCCAGCGTTTTCTCTCACTCTTGCGCAAGCAGCGGAACAATACTGCACTACACATTGCCTGCATGGTGAACATTTCCAGGAAATTGCGCCCCAGGATCGTGATAAGTACCGCTTACTGTCCGCAAAAGTCTTGGTCGGCCAGCGAGTCTGTGAAAAAAGAGACGGCTGCCGCCTGCTTAGCTTTGCCCAACATCTTTCCGATTCTGGTTCGGAACTGGCCCATACCCCACTACGAGATATTTTTGCGCCTGTCGCGGCAGCTGGCTGGCTGAGCGCTTTTGATTCTCAGCTCGATAACTCCTCGCGCTTTATTGCCTTAATCAAGGAAGCCGTGATGACTTACTGCGTGAAGTATTGCACCCATAGCAAAAAGGGGATCGAATTCACTGAAGGTGATGTTTTTCTCTCAGAATGGACCGATCTGATGAAAAATTCGTGCGACTATTGTCCCGAAAGAAACTGCCCGGTCAGTGATTTTATGCGCATCTTCATCAGCCGCATCGTTGGAATCGAACGATCCGCGCCATGAAAATATCGAGTGTAAGTATCAATCGGCTTTCTCAGCACAACCATTCATGCTGCCGGGTAATGCCGTGTTTTTTCAGCAAAACATAAAATCTCGATCGCGACAGTCCCGAAATATCGCAAGCTTTCTTAATGCTGCCCGCCGTATAATCAAGAAGATCGAGTAAATACTGTTTTTCGGCGCGCAGCATAATTTGCTCTCTTGCTTCCTGTATAGTGGGGAATCTTCTCGCCGGGTCTTTACCCTTTTCTGCCGTATCCGCAGGGAGTCCGGTGTGAAAACGCTTTGCCGTCTCCACACGCAGTTCAAGCGGCAAATGCACGGGAAGCAGAACCGAATCGCCTTTCGCTTTTACAATAGCTGCATCAATCGCATGAATCAATTCCCGGACATTGCCCGGCCAGCCGTAAGAAGATAAGGCGGCAATGAACTCCGGGGATAATGCTTTCTGCGGAACAGACCACTCGGCGCATCGCTTCTCCGTAAAATGCCGCGCAAGTTCCTCAATATCATCCCTCCGTTCACGCAAGGCCGGCAACCTAACCGTTGCCGCTTTCAGCCGGAATAACAGGTCTTCGCGGAATTCGCCGCGATTTACCATATCCTCAAGATTGCGGTTAGTAGCCGCAATCAGACGAAAGTTGCTGGTCACTTCCTGCCGGCTGCCAATGGGACGAAAACGGCGCTCCTGCAGCACGCGCAG
>JAKPSH010000202.1 GCA_029555385.1 Pseudomonadota bacterium | reverse complement strand
GATGCTGCCGTTCTATATTTTCTATTCGATGTTCGGCTTCCAGCGCATTGGCGATTCCGCCTGGCAGGCCGCCGACATGCGTGCACGCGGTTTCCTGCTCGGTGCCACCGCAGGTCGCACCACATTGAACGGCGAGGGCCTGCAACACGAAGACGGCCATTCGCATCTGCTCGCCGGTGCGATTCCGAATTGCAAATCCTACGACCCGACCTTCGGTTACGAAGTCGCCGTGATCGTGCAGGAAGGCATGAAACGCATGATGGAAGAACAGCGCGACGAGTATTACTACCTCACGCTGATGAACGAAAACTACACGCACCCCGAAATGCCGGCCGGTGCCGAGCAGGGCATCCTGAAAGGCATGTACCTGCTGCAGGACGGCGGCAAACCGAAGAAAGGCGCACCGCATGTTCAATTACTTGGCAGCGGCACGATCCTGCGTGAAGTGATTGCCGCAGCGGAATTGCTGGACAAGGATTTTGGCGTCAGCAGCGATATATGGTCCTGCCCGAGCTTCAACGAACTGCGTCGCGACGGTTTCGACGCCGAACGCTGGACCCGCCTGCATCCGGAAGCCGAAGCCCGCAAGGCTTACGTGACCGAATGCCTCGAAGGCCGCCAGGGCCCCGCGATTGCCGCAACCGACTACGTCCGCGCCTTCGCCGACCAAATCCGCGCCTTCGTACCAATGAAGTACACGGTACTCGGCACCGACGGTTTCGGTCGTTCCGACACCCGCGCCAACCTGCGTCGTTTCTTCGAAGTGGATCGTTACTACATCGCTCATGCTGCCATCGCCGCATTGGCAAGCGAAGGCAAGATGAATGCGAAAGATGTTGCCCGTGCGATCAAGCAGTACAAGATTGACCCGGAGAAGGCGAATCCGATTGGGGTTTGATTCTAGACTGGGAGATGTTGATGAAAAATGCCTACGACTATCAAGTGCACAGTGCTCTTGCGTTTTACGCAGAAGTGAATGCGCCCATTTGTAGGCTCAATCTTCGTGTGCATACTGCATTCGAACTTTTCAAGTGTCCCAGCTAGTTCAAACTCAATCCTTCGCAACTTCATCTTTGCATTGTCTGCCTTTGTGCTTGCGCTCTCATCGCTTAAATCGACGCCATTTGCTCTCGCATCAGCCTGAAGCGTTGGCAAATCCCAATTACAGGCCTCGCCCTTCGAGCAGTATTGATCACATAAGAAGGATAGGTGGGCAACTGCTGTACGGATGAGCTCTGGACGCGAAAAATTGAGTCGCGACAGTTTGAGTTCTGGCGCGAATATGAGTTCAGGGAATGCCTCTGCTTTGAGCCTTTCAAACGCCTCATCTTGGTTATCCGCCAAGGCGACTGCGGACCTGAAATAACTCGTGATCTGATCAGGCTTAGTGAGCAAGTAGCATACTTTTTCCCCGTTTGGCCCCCCAAGCGTGATTTCTTGCCCGCCATAATAATTATTTGCAGCGACAATTCCCGGGAGGCCTGATTCTCGATCTAGTTCGAATGCGGGAACGATTGCGAGGCTCTTAGTCGGAAAACTTCCTTCGCTTTGCCTGACCTGAACTGTAGAGTCGCCAGCTGTAAAGTGTCCGCATTTACCAATGAGAGCAGTGAGATCGCGCACATCTGACGGATCCAGGTTGGCTTCAGTAGGACACTCGAATAACAAGTTGTAGATCGAGTAGCCAGTGTGACTTGTCTCCATTTCATAGCCACTACTTTTGCTTTCGACCCGAACATCAAATCGTCGCGAGAGAAGCTCAGAAACCACGCTGCGGAAGTCATAAAAATGAGCTTGGGCTGATGGTGGATTATTCGCACCGAGAAAGTAGCCTTCATCTACGAATGCAGTGGCAAGAGTCATGGGCGGTTCTTAGAAGTGTTCTCGACTATGGCTTTAATATTTTGAACCTGCTGGTCGAAAAAGCCAGGAGGCCAACTGCTTGGCTTGCCGTGCTCGTTAATGAAAATCTCAGTTACTTCACGTCTTCCATCAATCCCAATAGCAACGCTTAGCAGTGTGCAATCGTCTCTAGAAAGCTCTCCGTCGCAAGGCTTCGTTATGGAGATTCGTAGACCGTCGATAATGTAGTCACTATGCGTTTCGATGATGACATTCACCCCGGAGGCAGCAACTCGGCATAGAAACCTTGATATCGCTGTTTGCGCAGCGGGATGTAGGTGGGCCTCTGGGCTATCAACGATCATTGTACCTTCGGATTCAATCAGCAAGCCTGAAAGGATAATTGGCAGTGCGTAGGTAAGCCCGAAGCCGGTGTTCGATGCAAGAAACCAATCTTCGGTTACACCGGGTCTCTTGAAATATAACGAGGGCGGTGCATTTCCATTTGGTCTCGCCTCGATCTCTATTGCGCCAAACATCGCAGACAGCCAACCTTCTACGGCTGATCTGAGGAGCACGGTCGATCCCGTTCGGAGTGACTCGGGGATAAGTTCATCTCTGATGCGCTCGCGCTCACGGCGTAACAGGGTTTCCGCCGCAAATTCTCCACTAGCTCCGACATTGCCAGTTCTTACATTTGAGTTAGAAAACTGTTCTTGAATGGTGCGCGGCCCAATGCGCTCAGCAGATAAATAGGAAAAATCTGGAAGCCCGGTCAATGGCATAGGACTTCCCATCACGACGGAAAGTATCCTTGAAGATTCAGCAGCTTTAAATTCATACTGCTCTTCTTCAAGTCGAACCGAAAACGTATCAGAGGACTCACTGTCTTCTGAGCCTCGGTGCAGAAGTTGATCCGTTTCGCCAAGGCGAAGCCCCATTGGCCCGTTTACTGAAATGAGTTGATCTGTAGATTCTGCA
>JAKPSH010000187.1 GCA_029555385.1 Pseudomonadota bacterium | reverse complement strand
TACCCTTGTCCCGGGGGAAAGAAAAAAGGTCCGCAGTCAAACCTCGCGCCGCACGACAGCTTCCCCACCGGCCCCGCGGGATTAGCTGAGGCAAATCCCGAAGCGGAACGCCTTAAAGCAATGGCCGTTGATTTGCAGTCCGCAAAGCAGCCCGAAAAGCCGGCAGAAACTGAGCCGGCGGAAGCTGAACCAGCAGAAACACCTGCAGCCGCGAGCACGGACAAAAAAGAAGCACCGTCAGAGGACATTGAAGAAGAATCCGCGGAAGAAGAACAAGATAAACCATCCGCACCACAGGCTGCGGCTCCCCTCCCCAAACCATCTGGCCCTTTCCAACCGCTGCCCTATGCGGCGCCGAATCCGGTGGCAATCGAGAACGATGCCGAAGGAAACATCTGGCTTGCGCACCGCGGCGGCCTGGTTATTGTGCGGGGCGGCAAGATAGACGATCTGAAGGTCGTCATGGATCGCAGCTCTTACGATGCCGACTTCAATGAAGAGATGCCGGTGTTGAGCACAATTGGCATCTTGTCTGATAAGCGCATCTGGGCCGGTTTTGCCAACGGCCAGGTGATGCAGTACGAACGCTACGAATGGAAAATTCTCACTCACGGCTACGAAGCAATCAAAGGCCCGGTCAACGCCATCGCCGACACCGGGAAGGAGATTTTTGTCGCAAGCTACGGATTGTTCAAGTTCGACAACAATTTCCGGCGGTTTTTACCGGACCCGGAGTTTCGTGAGCGCAGCTTTTCCGCCTTTTTCACATCCCGCGCAGGGACACTGCTCATGGGCGGTGCCAGCGGAGTTTACGCATACAATAAGGAAGAGCATGCATGGTCCAATATCTGGAAGCCCATGCCAAGCGACAAGCGCATCCGGACAATATATCAGGACCACGACGGAACTTTGCTCATCGGCACAAGCAACGGGCTGGTGCGGCTTTCCGAAAAGGGATTTATTGCCGAGCGCCTGCTTCAAGGCGACGAAGTATCTGCGGTGGCCACCGAGACAGACGGCAAGATTTGGGCCGGGACGAGAAAGAACGGCCTCAAATACTGGAATGGCGAACGCTGGCATATTGCCGGTGAAGCTCAAGGATTAGGCGAACGCATTGCCACGCTGTCTATCGACAAGACCGGGCGCATCTGGGCCGGACTGGACGGCAAAGGCGTGCTAATTGCACCCCTTGCCGAAGCCAAGCAATGGATGTCAGCCTACCCGGAGCAAATCGACACCACGGAGAAACCGCTGACTTTTGCCAATATGTGCACAGCAGTGGAGCAGCTTCTTAAAGTCCCCGCAGTCTCCGGCGATATTACCGCTGAGTCTATTGATGGCCGCACTTTTGTTTTTCTGCGCGGATTTTTGGTCTGCCCTGCCGGCGGCGCTGGTTTCCGCCGCGTTGATGGCACGATTGTGCTCATTCAGGGCCGAAGCATTACCAAATTCGCCGACCAGTCACGAACAGATATCCTGGTTCCAGAATACCTGCCGACAGACAAAGCTGAAATTGCCCTTCTCGACTCGCGTGACCGGCTCTGGATCGGGACAAACGGCGCTGGCGTGCTTTTGCTGGACGGCCAGCAATGGCAGCGCATTGGCGCAGAGCAAGAGCTCGACGACAATCCGATAACCGCCATCCATGAGGATGCAGACGGCAATATCTGGATCGGAACAAGCCCGCGTTTCGATGAGGCGCAGCGGCAATACCTTTACTCCAATCTCCATCTGTTCAATGACCAAGGGTGGTTCCATTACAACCCTAAGCAAGGACTTATTTTCAACAACACCCAAACGCTGGCCACAAAAAAGGACGGCACACTGGTTGTCGGCTCCATGGCCGGTTATTCGCTGGTCGATAAGCAGGGGCAAGTTACCAACTTCGGCGAAGATCAAGGGCTTGAGCCGCGTTATGTGGCGTGGGTCACCGTGGACAACCTGGACCGTCTCTGGATTGCACACAACTATTTCGGAGACGGGATTACGGTCGTCGGCGAGAAGAAATATCACCGCATTGATTCGGGACGCGGGTTGTTCACCGACCGCATCTCCCGCATCGGCATTGACCGTTCAAACCGCGTTTGGCTTCTTGCTTCAAACGGCACCGCCGGAGTTTACCCCCAGTCAGTGCTAAAGAAAATCAAGACCAGCCGTCCGATTCTAACGAAGCGGGTGGTGACAAGGAATATGTTTCAATAGCCGCTGTTTTGGCGCACTTGCGCATTACATACAGATCATCGCTTCTGATAAGCTAAGGTTGCGTACAACGAACCATTCTGTTAACTCTTCAGCTCTATTACGCTATTCGATGGTGTCCATTGTCTGCAATAAGATATGTCATTTGGGATTGGAACGGAACGCTGATTAAGGATACTCCCCTCGCCTGCGAGCTGCTTGGAAATATGCTCGAAGAGCGCGGGCACAGGAGACTTGACATCGACGAGTACCGGCAGATCTATGAGCATCCGATCCAGCGTATTTACGAAAAAACCGGCTTCGACCTGGCGCGCGAACCGTTCAAGCAAATTTCCGATCGCTGGCACCGCGACTACGTCCAGCGCTTTACGGAAGTTGCGCTGCGCCGTGGAGCACTCTCTGCGCTTGAGCACTTTAAGCGAGCAGGCATCATCCAGGCGGTGTTGTCTGCCCTGCCGCATGATATCTTGGAGCAAAGTATCAGCCGGTTTGGTCTGCACGATTACTTTTTGCATATCCAAGGTCTTGAAGATAACCTCGGGCGAAGTAAAATTGACAACGGGCGGAAGATGATCGGTCAATTCACCATCGCTCCGCAATCAGCTATTCTCATCGGCGACACCGGTCACGACTTTGAAACAGCGCAAGCGCTGGGGTTGCGCTGCGTGCTTGTCGCCGGAGGCGCAGAGGACAAAGAACGCCTGCTCAGTTACGGCTGCCCCGTAATTGATGATTTTGCGGAACTGCTGACGTTCGCACAGGAATCCTACTTCAAATACCCGATCATCGACTCGAGCTGCCGCCGGTAGGCGGGGTTTTTCTCTTTATTCAATGCCGTGCGCAGGAAAACCCGCGCAGTGTCTTTATCGTTCAGCCGGAAAATTTGGTTGTAGGCAAAGAGCCGCGTATAATTATCCGGGTGCTGCGCCAGCCGTTTAAGCACGGCAATATCAGGCTCCCAGCCCTGCCCTTTGAGATATACGGCAATCCAGGCATCCAGCCGCATGGCCTGTGCCTGCTCGCTGTTTGCCAGCAGCATCTCGGTGAGAATATCGAGCGGAACAGGAGGCTGGGAAGTAAGCCACGTTTTTATTCTCTCGTCGCTGACACTGGCGGGTTTTTCTAAAATCTCAGCCAGCTTGAAAAGCTGCTCCGGACTGAGCATGTCCGGTTGACGCATGACGCGCTGCATTACCGCCCAGGTCGCCGGATGGGCGAACTTGATCCGGTCCAGCGCCTGCTGAATTGCATAAACACGAATTTCTGCCGCAGGGTGCATAAAAAGCTTGCCGATATTTTCCAAATCCAGCCGTCCTGACGGCGGAACACCGGCAAGGACAAAAAGTTGATCGCCCGGCTCCAAGTCCGCCCACTGCGTCAGTTTCCACTCCCGCGCCCATTTTACTTCTGCCTGCTCCAACGAAAGATTCGGATGATTGACCAACACATCAAGCAGCGGCTTGGCAAGCTGATTGTCCGCCGAAAACATCAGGGCCAGCGCCACCAGACGTACCCGTGAGTCCTGGCGCAGGAACTCAGCGATCTCCTGTGCACGCTCTACGCCACGCGTGGAGATACGCGCAAACTGCTGCACAAAGTCATCGGCGCATGTCGCATCCGCTGCGTTCATCGTCAGCTTAACAAAAGCCGGTCCATAAGGCGGCGGAAGCTTGGTCAACACAACGGCAGGAATCGGTTTTAAGAAACGGCTGACATTGCGGCCTGCACTGGCCGCGACCGCAAAGACGACACCAGGATGGCGATCGCTCAATTTCCCCAAATCCGTGGGCAACGCTCCATCGAGCAGTCCAGCCAACCCTAAAGCCAGAGCCATCCGGCGGTCTTCGGCGCTAAGCGACTTCTCCCATCGGCTATTAAAGGCAATGCGCAGCAGATCTACGTCAACCCCGCCTGGCAACGTATCGCCGCTCATCACCGAACGCAGAATAATTTCTTCCGCATAGTGCTGCTCCGGTCCACGTGTTAATGCCAGCCGGGCCACCGCGACCATTCGCGAAGGACTGCGGCTTTCCCAGCGCAGACGCAAATCATCTACACCGTATGATTCGGTTCCCGGCTGAATCCCGCGAAAATAGTACCACACTGTGATCAAAACCACGGCCAGGAACATCAGAAAATACCAAAAACCGCCCGCAGCAGCTTGCGACGCTGGAGCCTGCCGCGGTCTTCGTGGTGCCGGACGCGTTGGTTCAGGCGCGCGCCTTTCCCGGGAAGAAGCAAGGTTCGGTTCAAATCCGAAGAAATCCTCCTCTTCCTCCGGCGCATCGACCGACAGTTCGGATGCAAGGAGCGCGTTCTGCTCCCAGTCAAGCTGATCGTTCTCCTCCAGCGGAAGTTCACGGCTGCGGCGCTCTGTCTTTTCCGGGGGACGTGAATAATCAAACGGTGTAAATTCGTCTTCGGTCTCACCGTCCCGGGTCCAAACTACGCTGTGCAGTCCGCGCCCGGCATCAGCACGCTCCTCCCCCGGTGCCGCTGCTTTCTGCTTGACAGCACTTGCCGAACGCTCATCACGGCGATCCGGCGCACGTGATGCCGGTTTCGTCTGCTCAGGTCCAGCGCGATGCACCGGAACCTTTTTTTGCTCCGTGGGAACACTGACCCGTAAATCGCGCAGATACGCGCGCACTTCGGCAAGCTTCGGACGGCGCTCGGCACGGCTGTCAACCATTGTGCTAATCAGGCGCAAGCTCGGCTCGACGACTTGCTCGATCTCAGCCTTATCATCCGCGAACTGATGACGTTTGCGCAAAGCAAGAAAAATGCGGCGGATCACCTGACCCAAGCCGTAAACATCGGCGGCATAGTCCAGCGCTTCGCGTTCAAGAATTTCCGGCGCTATGGAGTGCCCGTAGCGCACGTGCGCGTCACCACCGCCTTGGGCGCACGCCGCAGCAATTCCTGGATCAAGAAGCAGCACCTCGCCGGCAGGTGTGAAAGCAATATTAGAAGAAGCAATGTGCCCATGAATCAGCCCGTAAGAGTGCCAGTCGCTCACTTCCTCAACCAGGCTGCGAATTGTCGCCACCGTTTGCGGCAGATCGTGCTTGAATTCTTCGTTCAGTTTATGCGCCAGCGTATCGGCCAGGAGAGGGCGACGGTACCAGAGCTGATCTTCGAATACACCCCAGTCGAGAATCGCTGATGAGCGGTCTTTAAAACGGCTGATTTTTTCATATAGTTCACGTAAACGTCCATACGCGCGATGCGAGGTAGAAACGTCAGGTCCCGAAAACCGGACGATTGAGGGATCGCTTTCACCGGAGAGCGCCAGCACGGGCCGCAAATCCCAGGCAGGCGTCATTTGCGCGACAGCA
>JAKPSH010000121.1 GCA_029555385.1 Pseudomonadota bacterium | reverse complement strand
TTGCGTGATTATATCACTGTCCTGCTAGCTGCAGTGATTCGGCGACTCAATTGCCTTGAAACTTTTCCATGGTGACGCCGGCGCGGCCCTCTACGCCGCTGCGGTGCATCAAAGCTGCTGCGGTTTCCGCCAAGATACGCAAGTCAAAAAGCAATGAGACATGTTCTACATAGAAAACGTCGTAGCGGAACCGGCGGCGCCAGGTGGTATTGTTGCGGCCGCGCACTTGCGCCAGTCCTGTAATCCCGGGCCGGACTTCGTGGCGGCGGTGCTGGAATTCGTTATAGAGCGGCAGGTATTCCATGAGGAGCGGGCGTGGACCGACAAGGCTCATTTCTCCCCTGATTACATTGACGAGCTGCAGCAGCTCATCAAGCGAGAAGGCACGGATCAGTCGTCCAAGCCGTGTGATGCGCAGGTCGTCGGGCAGGAGCTGGCCGTCTGTGCCGCGTGAATCGCGCATTGTCTTGAATTTCCAGATGATAAATGGCTGGCCCAGGTAGCCTGGCCGTTGCTGAAGGAAGAATACCTTGCCGCGATTGGCGGCCGCCAAAATAATCACGATCAGCATTAAAAGGGGAGACAACGCGGCTAAAAGACCAGCGCTTAGCACAATATCGAGCAGACGTTTGAGATGGGCCCGGTACCAGCTACCGCCGGCAGGTCCGCTACTTTTTCTATTCATGCGACCAGCGAATGCAAACCCAGCAGTTTATGACACTCTACCGGTTTCCACGGCAGGAGACGATACAAATTTACAGTGTCGAATACGCCCCGCTGGCGGCATCAGTCATTTCTTGCTCCGGTATCTTGAATCTCCCAGACCGCTGATTCGCCGCTGTCAAAATAAGCAACTACTTGGGTTCCGCCAGGGTATGCGCCCCCGGGCTGCTCGAAGCGGAAAATTGCCCGTCCGTCTTCGGCGCGCACGCCGACATAGCGTCCGGCATCAATCAGGCTCGTTGCGCTAATCTCTCCGGGTTCATGCAATTCTACGCGATCGATATTCCCCGTATAATCGGACGGCAGCAGCACGGCAAGATTGCCGTCAGCTTCAGAAACCGGCTTCCAGAGGAATCCGCCGTCGCCGTCCATCTGCTGTGTGCCCGAGGCAGATCCGCCGCCGCCTAATACTTCACCAGAATCCGTGGTGCCTTCATAACCGTTTGGTCCCCAGGCGTAACCCATGTCTCCCGGTTCATCCAGCGGACGGCCTTCCAATACTAATTCGCCTTTAGCGATGCTTTCCAAGGCTGTTTTTGCTTTGGCAAAAGCGGTCTTGATGTCGGCTACCGCGACTGTCGGATCGTCGCCGGAACCCATACTGTCGTACAGCTCCTCGGCGTTGTCATCGAGCTGCGCGGCGGCAAACGCTTCGGCGTTGACCTTTTCCGCGGTGGCAAGGTCAATCAAGCCCGCATCGACGGTTGCACGAAGCGCGGCCTTAGCCGCTTCTTCCTCGGTTACATACGGTGCCTCAGCTCTCATTTGCTCGATAATTTGCTGTACCTGTTCGCTGTAGTAGGCTGCTGCTTCGGGATTTATTTCCTTCAGCTTTTGTTCGATTAATGTCCGGTAGAGCTGCTCCTCGTTGACCATTGTTGAGTTGATTAACGACTGAATCATCGAAAGCGCAAAATCTTCAGCGGCTGAATCGGAAACGGTGTCCGTGCCGTTTGTGCCGGAATTTTGATCTTCAGCGCCGTCTGTTTCGTTTGCATCACTTGCTGAATCCTGCGCTGCATCGGCAATGTTTTCCTTGCTCGAAGAAGTTCCAAGCATCAAATCGAGCGCCTTAAGCAAGATGCTGTCGAAAGCTTCGGTATCGGCTTCTATTTTTGGTACAGGTTTTTCGGTTGTTAACCCATTGGAATTTTGACTGTTTATTGCCGTGGTGTTTTGGACTTCCATAAAGGCTCCTCTAATCTAATTTGCAGCGCTTACTTAATCGGGAATTGGAGTTTCTTTTTGCTTAAATTAAACGAGCAAGCGTTGTGCCAGAGCGAGTTGATTATGTTGGGGTGTCGGTACTTTGGCGCACTCTGCGGAGCAATCTACCGCAGATCATGAGCAGCCGTGCGCAGAACTGCGTAAGTGTTATTGGAATATACAACCGGTAAGGCGCCGATCATTCCGTCCGGGACTGGAGAGTCAACTATGACGTAATCCGCTTTGGCTGCTGCCAGGAGGTTTGCAATTGCGGCCGGCATCTCCGGCTCGGGAAGTCTTCGCAGCACAACGTCATACGATGTTTCAACCAGACGAACGAATTTTTCTAAATGCTCAGAAGCGCTGTAAGCTAAATGCGGCAGATCTCGCGGGCTGAAAGCAAGCGGTCTAAGGGCGTAATAACGAATGGCTTGGCCGACTATAAGTTCTCTGATTAGCGGCATAAATACCGCATTCTCTTTTGTGTTTGATTGAATCCAGTTCAACAGCTCAATATCGTCCGCGCGAGTTGCAATCCTGCGCATTATAAAATCGTGTTCCATACGTCCGGTTACAATATGAAGCCAAGTTTGATCAATAACGGTTAGAGACAGTATTAGTGCAAGAGTTGACATGATCAGAGCCGGGCGGATGTGTTTTATTCTCTGCCCGATCACATGTGACAGATCGAACAGCACTATGGCTGCAGACAGGGCGATTAACGGTATGAGGAAGCGGCAGTTGCGGGCAAAATTCTTCTCCAGCGGACTCAAACCGAATATATTGGCTAACTGATATTCGGTAATAGGCACGGCAACCGCGATTACGACGATGCCGGTCAGCCACGCGCGCATTAGGCCGATTAAGACCGGATTACTGCGGAAGGTCTGGCAAGCAAAGACGGCCAGGGTGCAAAGCAAGAACGGCAGACCAGCGTGCAGCGTATCGAGCAAGTAAACCGCAGGGGACTGGTATGGGAAGCAGTGCATGTTGATTATTTTTTCCGCGGCTTCGCGCGTCAACTCCGAAGGAGCAGGATCAGAACGATGCGCGAAGGCAAGATATGGCTCAGCAGCTATGAAAAGGAACATTGCTGGCAGAACAGCCGCAAGCAGTAACTTACTTGCCATTTTCCAGTGCTTGGGGAAGTGCTGGAGAAAAAAAAATGACACAATTACAATCCAAGCAATTCCGCTTAACGGATGAATTCGCGCCATAAGCGCGAGAAGGATCGTGGGCAGTGCCCAGAGTGCTGGGCGGTTATGCAGTAGAACAAGCAGCGCTAATAGCCAGGGCAAGAAAGCACTAAAAATATTGCGCGGCACTGTCTGAGGATAAAGGCCCCAATACTCGCCGCCCGGCAGGCTTACTGGAATCAGCAGCAGCGCGCTCAACATGGCTGCGGCTGCTGCATTTTTCAGCAGTAAGGTCCCCAAGAGAAAGGTGCCGGTAATTTGAAAGGCCAGCATCGGTATTGTAAGCAGCGCAAACACTGTGCCGTAATCGCCAACATACTCTTTGAGCATCCGGAGCACCGGGAGCAAGTCTGATCTGTAGTAAGCAATACTGCCATCGCGGCCAAAGACGGGATCTGGCGCGAATTTCTCAGGGTGCTCATGCGCGGCAGCCATTGATGCGATATCGGCGGCATCGCCGTCGAGAGTTAAAAAAGGAATCTCGGCACGCGAAAACAAAAGCCAGTAAGCGGTGGTCAAGAGCAATGCCACCAGAAAGACAATTAGAAATCGCGCCAGGCAGCGAGCCCTGCCGCTGATTGAACAGAGCGGATTAACTGATGATACTGGGGATGTCGGCATTACAGTCCAAAAATAGCCTAAAAATTGAATTTGAGTTTAGCCAAAAAACAGATACACTACCAGGTTAATTATGAGCTATGGTGTGAGGGGGCGGTTCTATCTGGCCTGATATTAAATTGATTGCTTCAAGGACCCGGTGACGCAAGCGGCTTGCGCAGTTCCGTGTTAAAATTCTTATGTCTTCAGCTACCAGTGTCTCGATCGTTGTGCCCGCGTATAACGAAGAGAATGTTATTCGCGATACGCTAACGGGGCTTCTGGAGCACTTGCAGGAAGGCTGGGAGCTGATTGTCGTCAATGATGGTTCAACCGACAAAACCGGCGCGGTGATTGACGAGTTCAAACATCCGCAACTGACGGTTTTGGCTCATCCTTATTGCAAGGGTTACGGGGCAGCACTGAAAACAGGGATCCGTAATTCGGAGGGGGAGATCATTGTATTCTTTGATGCTGATGGACAGCATTCGCCGGAGGATATCGCGCGGCTTCTGAAATTGATCATCGATCATGGCTACGAGATGGTGGTTGGGGCGCGAGATGGTGCACACGATGTCGCCATGCGCAAATGGGGAAAGCGGCTGCTGACCTGCGTTGCCAATTATCTGGCCGGGTACCGGATTCCCGATTTAAATTCCGGACTTCGTGCTGTGCGGCGTGATCTGCTATTTTCATTTTTGAGTATCCTGCCTAACGGATTTTCATTGACCACAACGATTACTTTGGCTTGTATCCAATCCGGTTATAGTCTGGGCTATGTGCCGATAAAGATAAAGAAACGCGTGGGAGAAAGCACTCTTCAGTTGTCGGACGGTATTCAATCCTTTTTGCTGATTGCCCGCTTGATTATGCTTTTTTCCCCGCTCAAGATCTTCGGTCCGGCAAGTATTGCCATTTTCCTGATTTCGCTGCCGCTGCTCGTGATTGATCTGCGAGATGTAAATATTACCGATGGTACAATACTGCTAATTCTTACGGGCTGGATTACTTGTGCGATTGGATTGCTTGCTGATCAGATTGCTGCGGTGCGGAGAGAGCTTGGTCAGAGATGGGAAAAGCGAAGCTGATGAAGGTCTTGCTGATTAATCCGCCCGGTCTTAATGAAATTATCGTCACCAGCCCTGCACAAATAGAAACGGAAAGGGGGCATTATCCGCCTTTGGGCTTGCTCTATCTTGCTTCGTATGCGCAGTTGTATGCCAATTGTGAGATTGTAGTCATCGACGCTCCGGTTTTGAATCTTGACTATAACTCTCTGCCGGAAGCAATCGCCAAACATGCGCCCGATGTGGTGGGGCTTCCTTCGATGACGTTCACTATCCTAGACGTAATCGAGACAGTGCGCTGCGTGCGAGCTGCGGCGCCAATGGCGACAATCGTTATTGGCGGAACCCACGCGACATTGTTCCCGGTCGAAACGTTGACTGTTACTGGAGCGGATATAATAGTCGTCGGAGAAGGGGAAGAGACTTTCAGTGATCTCTTGCGTACGCTTTCTCGAAAAGAGACATTAACCGATTGTCCGGGGCTTGTGTTTCGAGCTAATGGAGGAATTGTCAAAACGGGAACGCGCCCCGGGCCAGATATTGAAAAATTACCCTTTCCGGCGCGAAAGCTTTGTCCGGTGGCACGGTATTCCTCGCCGATAGCCCGGCGTTCTCCGGTAACGACCATGTTTACCAGCCGTGGATGTCCGTGCCGTTGCACTTATTGCGACCGGCCCGCGCTGGGGAAGAATGCACGGTTTGTTTCGGCAACGCGTGTTGTTCAGGAATTCCGGGAATGCTCAGATTTAGGAATCCGGGAGATATTCATTTATGATGATACCTTTACGCTGAACCGCAAGCGGGCTTTTGATATCTGCCGGATGCTGCAGGACGAATCGCTGCCCATCACGTGGGATGTTCGGACGCGGGTTGATACGGTGGATCGGCACTTGCTTCTGGAACTGAAGAACGCGGGGTGTGAGAGAATTCACTTTGGTGTTGAGTCAGGTTCGGAACGTGTTCTCAAGGTATACAAAAAGAACATCAGCCGGAGACAAATTATTGATGCCTTCTCGCACTGTCATGATCTTGGCATTACCACTTTTGCCTACTTTATGATCGGTGCTCCGGGAGAGACTCGCCAAGAGTTCGACGGGACAAAGCAGCTTCTGCGAGAAATTAATCCATCCTATGTTCAGATTGGTATTCTTTGTCCTTTTCCTGGTACCGAAGTTTTTCATGATGGGGCTCAGCGAGGTCTTTTCGCGAAGGATGTCTGGGCGCAGTTTGCGCAGGAGCCGAGGCCGGATTTTGCGCTGCCGTATTGGGAAGAAAATATGTCCCGAAGCGAAATGTTTGAACTTGCTTTGGAGACATACCGTGCGTTTTATGGAAGACCAAGGTTTTTGCTTGCCGAGTTGATGAGGCTGCGAAGTTTTGCGGAGTTTAAGCGTAAAGCCAAGGCTGGAATTAAGCTTTTGTTATGGAACTAACTTGTTGCCGTGTCTGCTTAAGCACGGAGCTGCGGCTTTGCCGGCAGGTTCGTGGCTTTAGCTTCATGCGCTGCGCCAACTGCTCTTTTGTTCAGCTCAAGGATTGTCCCAGTGCCGCGGAAACGAACATCATCTACGGAGAGAAATACTATCCGTCGAGCAAATATGGTGAACAATCGTGCCTCGATGCGGAAAACCAAAGGCGAGCTGCGCTGATATGGGGCTTTGCGGATAGCCCGGTTGCGAGGCTGTTGGATTTTGGCTGCGGACCGGGGGATTTTGTGGCGCACCTCCACTCGCACTGTGAGGCTGAAGGATGCGATATATCGGCAGCGGCAATTCGAATGGCGAAGGAAAACCACCCAGAGATAGCCGAACGGTTCTGTTGCCTTAAGCCCGGGATTCCGTTGCCCTATAACCAGCGATTCGATGTGATATGCATGTGGGATGTGCTTGAACACCTAGGCGATCCGCTGCCGGTAATCAGCGAGGTCCTTGAATGCCTGCGCCCCGGAGGGATTTTCTGCCTTTCCACGCCGGATTTTGGTTCGGCAGCAGCCAGGCTTCTTGGCCGCTGGTGGTGGTTTTTGACGCCGCCGGAGCACCAATCTTTTTTTAACCGCGCTTCGCTATGCTATGCACTACGCAAAGTGCTTAACTTAGAGCCGCTGTATATCCGTTCCCAAGGAAAGCGGACGACAGTTGCCTTTATGCTCTATAAGTTTGCACGCGTTTTGCCCGATCGTGGAGCGCTCCCTTTGCGGCGGCTGAGTACTATCGCGGGTTTAGCTCAGCACTCGTTGTATGTGCCGACGTTTGATATTCTTTCAGCGGTATTTCGTAAACCAGTTGAAGCAGCGGTTGAGTAATGTGCGGGATTTTTGGTGTAATTCGAAAAAATCACACAGTGTCGAACCGGCAGATTTCCGGCCTCGTTCGCCAGCTTTTCTTGCGTTCTGAGTCGCGCGGAAAAGATGCCTCAGGCGTGGCTGTTTTAGAGGGTAATGTCGCCCACGTCTTAAAACGCCGGGTTCGCGGAAAGAAATTGATTCAACTTGCTGAGTACCAGCGCCTCTTTAACGAACACCCTCGATATACGGCGGTGCTCGGCCACTGTCGTATGGAAACTAACGGCTCAAGCAGGTTGCACGAGAATAATCAGCCGGTATGCAAGCATAATATGCTTTGCCTGCATAACGGGATAGTTAGTAATCAGGACTATATTCGGCGCACATGCGCTGCTTTGCAGTTGGATTATGGCGTCGATACGGAAATCTTTCTTGAACTAATCAGGCTGGAGCGTCAAAGCGGTGTGGCTCTTGGCAAGGCGCTGCACAAGGCATTAGCGGAGACAGATGGCGCCTATTCGCTTGCTCTGGTGGATCCGGCATCGGCCTTAATTATCTTGACAACGAATAACGGCAGTCTCTATCTGTGGGAGCCGGACAATCTTGGACTACTGGTATTTGCCTCGGAATTTAGGATTCTCGCCAGGGCGTTAATGGCTTCAAGTTTCGGGAGCAAGGAGATTATTTCGGGCATCTCGCAAGCCGCTCCGCGAGCGATGATTGAGCGACGACTGCTTTTCAGCAATCCAGAGTCTGTAAATGAAGAAGTGCGGCCTGCTGAAACGGAGCCAGCGGTTATTGATTACGGACCGGTGGTGGAAGTTCCAGCCCCAGCGTGCTCGAAAACAAGTCTTTCCGAAAAACTCTGTCTTGATGGTGACTACCTACGAGCTTCGGTGATGGCGGGTAAGCTGCAACGATGTTCGCGGTGTATTTTACCCGAAACCTTTCCCAATATTCGTTATGATGACAATGGGGTATGCAATTATTGCCGCGCCTACCGAGCCATGTGTCCCAAAGGTGTGGACAATTTACGGGAGGAAATTCGGCGTTTGGCTGGGGAAGGTGGTGTTTCATGTATTGTGCCTCTAAGCGGAGGGCGCGATAGTTGTTATGGTTTGCACTATTTAAAGAAAGAACTTGGTCTTTTGCCGGTTGCTTTTACCTATGACTGGGGGATGGTTACGGATCTAGCCCGGCGCAACATTTCTCGAATGTGCGGTGCTTTAGGGGTTGAGCACATACTGGTTGCCGCCGATATCGGGAAGAAACGGGATAATATTCGCAAGAATGTAATTGCCTGGTTTAATGCGCCTTCATTGGGAACGATACCCCTGTTGATGGCGGGTGATAAGGCTTTCTTTTATCATGCGGCCAAGTTGAAGAAAGATCTGAAGCTGCGCCTGTTGTTCTTCTGCATGAATCCACTGGAGCGGACTGATTTTAAGGTCGGGTTCGCCGGCGTGAATGAGACTATTGATACCGTCCCGAAAAGGCGTCATTTTTTGCTGTCCTGGGGATCTAGTGTGCAGCTCTTTGCATATTACTGTCGCGAAGCCTTACGTAATCCTCTGCTGTTAAATTCTTCAATCATGGATTCGGTTGCGGCTTTCGTTGCTTATTATTACACGGCGCATGATTACTTGATGCTCTACAACTATATACCGTGGGATGAAGATAAAGTGGTGTCAACTTTATGCGATCAGTATTCATGGGAGCGTGAGGCAGGGTGTGGAACAACCTGGCGGATCGGAGATGGGACGTCGGCGTTTTACAATTACATTTATTTCTTGATGGCCGGCTTTACCGAGAATGATACCTTACGCAGCAATCAGGTCCGGGAAGGCCAACTGACACGCGAAGACGCTCTGCGTTTGGCAGAGCGGGATAATGCCCCGCGTTTTTCGAGTATTCAATGGTACTGTGAAACAATCGGTTTGGATTGGCGGGAAGTGCTGGCAAGGGCAGGAAAGCTCTCCGGCCCGCTTGCGCAAGCCGTTCGGTAAACAAGATGGTTCACCGGGATGTCTCGAGAGGCGCTATTGTTTGCCGAGCAGCAGTTCGTAACCCGATTCGGCTGTTTTTACTTCCTTGACCGTCCAGCCCTGACTTTGCGCCGCCCGCATCACATTTTCGCGAGAAGTATCCGTATCAACCAGCACCCGCAGCTCGCCTTTTTGCAGTTCTTTGAGCTTATTCAGCGTCAGTAAGACGGGCTCAGGACAAGACATGCCGCGTGCATCAAGCGTAGAACTCATTGCGTATTATCCTCCTTAAGACTTGGTTGATTCGCGCATGGAAAGCCCGACGATTAGGCAGAAGATAAATGCTATGATGACGCCCGCCATGCCATTAGGTCCAATTCCGGACGGAGTGCTGGCCAGCCCCCAGTTGTGCGAAAGTGCGGCCCCGGCAAGCATGCCGAGGACGAATACCCCGGCGTCGGCATCACCTTCGCCCGAAAGGAAAAGCTGCCGGCCGGGGCAGCCTCCGGCGAGAGCAAAGGCCAGCCCGGCGACAACCATGCCGGAGAAGTTCCAAAAGCTCAAAGTGTGGGCAATAGGTTGCCCGGCAAAACCCGGGTGAAACTGACCCAAAACAAGGTTGATAACGAGTGCGGCGGCAAAAAGCGCAGCAATGCCGGAAAAAAGATGAAACTGGCGAAACAAAATCAGATCGCGAAAAGCACCCATTGTGCAGAAACGGCTGCGCTGCGCGATGACGCCGATAAACAATCCGGCGCCTAGCGAAAACAGCAGCGGTGCGTGCTTTGCTCCCGGCCCCTCAAGGCTGTACCAGAGAACACCGCTTTGTGTTTGGCCGGCAATCGGGGGAAAAAGCACAATTAAAGCAAGCAGTCCCAGCATCATTGCTGGAATAAGCCAGCCGACGGCAGCGCAGCTTTGCTGGTTTCGTCCGAGAGTATATCCGCGGCGGAGAAATACTGTTCCCAGGGCTATCCCGGTGACAAACCCGCCCATCCCCCACAGTGCATTTCCGTCACCGCCGGCGAGACGGAATACTCCGCGCCACGGACAGCCAAGAAAAACCAAGCCGCCGATGGCAGCGGATATACCAAGGAAGAAGCGGACAATCGGCGCGGAACCAGAGCGCGGGCGGAATTCTTTGTTCCAATACGCAGCAATCAGCGCGCCGAGAACAAAGCCGATGATCTCAGGTCTGACGTATTGGACAGGAGCCGCCCGGTGAAGGCCCATTGCGCCGGCAGTATCGCGCACGAAACATATCGCGCAAACTCCCATATTGCCCGGGTTGCCGTAATACTGAAGGAGAGGCGCTAAGATACCGATAAGAATTCCTGCGGCAATTATTCCCCAGCGTCCGGAAAAGATGTTCTGCAAACCCATATTCGTCCCCCTTAGCCGGTAAATAAATCTGCGGAAAATATATTCTTAATCGAAAAATAGGGAAAGGCTAATTAGTTAAGCCTTTCCCTTTAAAATACCGACTCGCAACGCTGTCGTTAGCTGGGATTACCGCTTCGCTTCCAGTCGCCGTTTGCCGGCAGCACATACGTGATGATCTGCCCGGTTTGCGGGTCGCTCATGATCAGTTTTCCGCGATAGAGCTCTTCCTTTTCCTTGGCCTCCGCGACTTTCTTTGCGCCGAAGATCGCTGTGAAATCAACCGGATCCCCATCAACTCTGACGCTTGGGTTCTCGATGTTGGAGACGAGGAGAAGAGAAAGTTTTCCCAGATTGCGGGCAAGCTCGATGCGCTTGGCGTCTTTCTCGATCACCTGCAGAGAAACGGGCACGGGAGCGCTGTGCAGCGGCATTTGCTCGACCGGCTGCGTGCTGCCGTTGATCGATATTACTTTGACAAACGGTACCAAAGTCGTTGCCACCCCCTCGTTGTTCTGATCCTTATAAGAGAAGATAACATCGGCACGGGCCCCCGGCGTAATCAAGCCGCCGCTCAGTTCTCGCGCATCGGCAAGGATCGTGGCCACGCGAAATCCCGGCGGCAGGTCGAATGCCGCAAGTTTCTTTTCGTTGGTCAGGTCGCCGTAAGTAAGAATATTGCCGGCGAGGATCATGCGCTGAGCACGCATACCGTGGACAGTGCCCCGGTCTCGGGCGAGAACGGCTCCTGCGGGAAGCTGTTCCGTGGACAGGGTCTGTACTGTGAACTGATCGGTGCTGCATTCTGCGCCTGATTCGATCCGCTGCGTTGCGATTAAGACATCGACGCCTTGCGCTGAGATCCCTTGAGCATTCGCTGCTGTTGAGACAACCGGTGGTTCAGGCTCTTGCTCAGAGGCTGCCAGATAGACGAGTGATGAGCTTAGAAGCAGAATCAAGACAGCTAAAGTGCTGACAAGCCAGCGGACTTTTGCGTGATATGCGTGAACCGCACTCGGTGCTCCAAAACGTGTCGCCATAAAACCTCACTGCTGTTGTTTGCTTTTTTTTGCGCAAAAACCGGTTTTCATCTTAGACCAAGGCTTACAGGCGAAAGTTCGCTTTGCCAGCTTATTCGGAAGCTTGGCCGAGCAACCCGGCAGAATTCAGGCTGGACGGCTTGCCGTTTTTGATTTGTTTGAGGACGAAATCCAGGCCAAGCACATCGCCTTTCGCATCGAAAGCGACATCGCCAAGAGCGCCGCTGAATTGGATTTTGTAGAAATAATTCTTGGCGGCCGCGGCGTCAGGACCGACTGCTTCAATCGCTGTGGTCAAAGCTTGGAGTGCGTCATGCGTGGTGCGGGTAAGAAACTCAATAGCGGGTCCATCCGGATACTCTGCCCGGTAGCGCGCAAGAAATTCCGCATATTCCGGTGACGCGTTTTCAATCTGCGGCGCGTCAACAAAGATTAGCTCTTCACTGTTTGCGCCGGCGGCATCGAGAAACTGACGTTCTCCCGCAACGAAATAAGAAAACACGGGCTGATTCAGTCCTAAGGCGCGGGACTGGTTTACAAGATTGGCAAGCGTCTGCGCGGATGCGCAGTTAAAGTAAAGTGCTGAGGGCTTCAACGCCCGCAGTTTGGTGAGCAGCGCGAGAAAATCATTCGTTTCCGTGGCGTATTGTTCTCGAAAAACAACAAGCTGCCCCAGGTTCTCGTGCAGCATCTTCTCAATAGAAAGCGTAAAAGGCAGGTCTTCCGTGAGCACCGCGATGCGTTGATGCCCGGCGGCGGTCATGTTGCGCGATATCTCCTTGATGCCGCGTTCTAAGTCAGGGTAGGTGCGAAAAACATAGTCTCCGAGATTGCGCACAGCAGGGTCGCTGGCGAGCACGCCAACAGTCAACACTTGTGCTTTCTCAGCGATCAACCCCGCCTGGATTGTTTCGCCGCTGCATCCGGTGACGATGAATTTAACATGATCGACATTGATAAATTTTTGCGAGATCGTCGTTGCGGAACCGCCGAGGCCGCACTTGCCGTCGTCAATGACGAACCGGTAGTCGTACTTTGTTTTTCTGTTGCGCAAAAGTCCCTGGAAGACAGCAATTGTGCGCGAGATCTCAATCCCGCGGGATGCATTGCTGCCGGTAAGCGGGGCAATCACCCCGATAGAAACAGTTTCCTCCGCTTCCGCGCAAAACGCGCTTGTGCAGGCTGCGCCAAGGGCGGCAAGCAGCATTATGGAAAGAGCATGTCTGCTACGTGATGTCATCTTCTTCGGCCTTTTGGTAAAGTACCTCCAATGTCCGGTCAAGATGAAAAACATCACGGTATAAGCCTATAGCTTTAGCCGACAACTCGCGGCGCTGATCGCGTGACGACAAAAGAGCCTCGGCCGAGCGGTAGATATCTTCCTCGCTCGATGAGCTGGCTAAGGCGACCGCGCTGCTTGAGGCCCAGAATGGCTCGCTGAGCGGTCCAAGATTGGTGACTATTGGCTTGCCCAGCGCAAGCGAGGCAAGAAGTGAGCTGTGGCGGCTGTTTGCGCCGCCTTGATACGGCTGGATGACGAGGTCGCAGGAGGCCAGTGCCGTGGCGGCTTCTGCAGCGGAAGCGTTGCTCAAGGCGAGAATCCTTGATGCTGTTTCGGGATTTTCCCTTTTTGCGCGCCCGGCTTCAAGCTCAGCATTTTCGCCGATAAGAAGAAAGCACAATTGCAGGTGGCGCTCCAAAAGCTTTTTATAAGGCAGCGCCGGTGTGCGGCTGACTGTCTTTTGGAACTTGCCGAAATGTCCGATAAGCTGCCATTCGTCCTGCGGGAGGATGCTGTGTCTTAAGCTCTTTACGGCCGCGTCATCTACGGTATCGGGAATATTGCTGAAGACAGGCAGCACCGAGATTTCCTTGCGGCAGGCAAGGGTTTTTTCAATGTAAGATTTAAACGCCGCGCAGCTTACGAAGATGCGCGAGGCAGCGCGCAGGCAGCAAAAGGCCATGACATGCTGCACCAGCGCAAGGAAATGACGGCGCCACGATTGTCCCCGGACAAAAGGAAAGCTTACTTCATGGAACATGATCCAGATGCGCTTGTCTGCATGGCGCCAAAGCCAAAGCCAGAGACAGAACAGCACATTCATTAACTTCCAGCCGAAATTATGCGGCACGTACTGCACGAGGACAGGACAGGTGCTATGCTGACTGCGCAGTGTCCTGCTCAAGTAGAGCAGGGAGCGCGGTCCGAAGTGATCCGGTAGCAACTTTACAGCGGCACCAGAGGCGGCGGAATCAGAGCTGCCGGGTGGGGCGTATATCGTCACATCGTCTCCGCGTGCGGCAAGAGCACCGGCGAGGATGGAGCAATAGTGACCGACGCCGCCCACGCTCGGCGGGTATTCTCCGGTTAAGATGATCCATCTTCTTGTCACTGGTCTGCGTCCGGAGGTTCTACATGAATCACCACCCGTCCCAAGTCGGGGAGTTTCGCGCGGAGCGCTTGCTCCGCTTTAATCGTCCAATCATGGGCAGCGGCGACGTTTGTGCGGCCGTCAAGATAACAATGAAAAGAGACGGATATCTCATTGCGGACGGCATAATGCCGGACTGAATGCGGGCGAAGATCTATGCCCAGCTCTTGCTTAAGCTGGTGCAGGGCATCGCTGATGCTCCTTTCGCTTAGAGTCATTGAATGCAACTTCGCGGTTTCTTCTCCGGATGGCTCAATGTGCGAGACGATCTTGTCTATTTGCGGCAAGGTTTCTTTAAGAGCATGTTCAAAACCGCTGACTTGCTCGTGAGCCTGCTCCAGAGACAGGGTCTCGTCTACTTCCAGATGCAGCTCGAGCACATCGGAGTTTGCCTCCCGGCAGAGGCGTATGGCATGTGCGCCAAGATTGCGGCGGGCGGCCAGTACGCGCACTGTAGACAAGAGCTTGCTGCGGTCGGTTTCAGCGGCATTCACCTGCACGACGACATCGGCTGTGGGGAATATTTCGCAAATAGCTTGCCGGGCGCTGCTGCTGATATCGTTTGCCTGTTCAACAAGAGAACTTTCGCCAATACTAATTGAGACGTCGGCGAAAATCTGATGGCCGGCGCGGCGCGCCCGTACGCGTTCGACTTTCTGAACGCC
>JAKPSH010000114.1 GCA_029555385.1 Pseudomonadota bacterium | reverse complement strand
GGGTGGCCCATCGCGCGGTGTCCTTTCTTGGTCGAGGGACCCAAAACCGGGTCCTTAAGAGATCATCGCAATCTGGACACGAATGTTGCTTGGAGCAGAATTTATTTCGTTGATTCAGCACGTTGCAAAAAAGGCTGGCACAAATATACCGCACAAATATACCTTTAAGCGGCAGGATAATGAAGATTCAACTTGGCCGGGGCTCTTATGTCCCGCTATCATCAGCCCGGACTGAACTTCAGTGCGTAAATGTATCGGGCGCGAAGACAGCATTCGCGAATATCAAGTCATTCTGGCAAAGAGATTACCCTGACGTGAGCGTGGCAAAAGGCACATTGCTGATGACAGTTGATCTTGAGGATTACCGCCGCCAGGAACTGCGTGACCACTTGGGTACTCCACAGGCGCCAAGCCCCGCTGAAGTGGAAAGACAGGCTCATGCCCTGCTTGATTTGCTTGATGAAATCAACGCACGCGCTACCTTCTTTGCCGTTGGGAGGCTGGTTGCTGAGCTCCCTCGTGCTCTTTGGGAACGGATAATAAAAAGTCATGATATCGGATGTCACGGTTTTGAACATTTGCGCATTGCCCATATTGGTCCGGCCAGATTCCGTCAGGATCTGCGCCAGGCCAAGGAAGTGCTTGAACAGGCGGCTGGACAACCTGTTGTTTCATTTCGAGCGCCGTATTTCAGCGCGGACGGCTGCAATCCATGGTACGGTGAGATCCTTGCTGAAGCCGGGATGCGTATCGAGAGTTCCCAGCGTTGTTGGCGCGTTCCCCGCGGCTTTCGCGGCAGCTATCCGCTTGAAGGTTCGGGAGGCCGCGTTACCGCAGTGCCGCTGCCTGCTTTAGGGCTGGGCCATAAACGGCTGACGCTCATTGGCGGCACATATTTCCGGCTTTTGCCGCTCGGTGCGGTGCGCCAGCTCCTGCGCCTTGCTCAGAACCGGGGATTTATCCCAACGCTTTATCTCCACCCTTACGATATCGACCCGCACGCTCCGCTGCTCCACTATCCAGCGGGGCGTTATATCAAGCACCGCCTAAGTGCATGGATGCGGCGTCTCGGACGTAGATCCGCCGCTGTTAAAGTGCATGCGCTTTCGCGAGACTTCATGTTAAACTCACTCGAAGGAGTTTTTGGTGCTGCACGGAGCGAACACTTATGATTATTCTTGGTCTTGCCACAATGACCGAATCCTCGGCGGCTTTGCTGATTGACGGCAAGTGTGCGGCGTGTGTCGAGGAAGAACGGTTCACCAGGATCAAACACAGCGGCGGATTCCCTTTCCGTTCCATCGCCGCAGTCCTTGCTCAAAGCAGTTTGTCATTAGCGGACGTTGATGCTGTTGCCGTGTATTGGGACCCGTACCGTCTGGCATTTAGAGCGCGCTATTTGATTGAGACTTTTTTTTACAATCCAAAACTGTTTTGCGAAAAAATACAGAGGGCGTTTTGTGTCTGGCACGGCGCCGCCGGGACTGATTCGGGCTGGGCGGATATGTTTAAAACGGCAAAATACCTCCAGCGCTCCGGCGCGTGCGCCGCTCCGATCCGTTTTCTTGATCACCATGAGTGCCACATCGCCGGATCATTCTTTATTTCCCCTTTTGAGCGGGCGGCGGTGCTGATCATGGACGGCGCCGGGGAAGAAGCATGCACGACATGGGCCCGCGGCGACGGCGTGTCTTTTTCTAAACTCGATGAACACCGGCTGCCGCACTCGCTCGGCCACTATTATGCGGCAGTTACCGGTTATCTGGGTTTTAAGATGCTGGACGGCGAATATAAGCTGATGGGGCTCAGTCCCTACGGGGATCCATCTGGCGCGCAGTGGATACGCAAGAATTTCCTTCTGGACCGCGGCAATGGCCGCTATGCGTTGAGGACTGAGGTGCTTGATTATCACCGCGCCTTGCGCGGGAGATTCGCCGGTGCGTTTGCCGATTATTTCGGCGAACCTCGCCCGCGAAGCGACACTGCTGAATTTAATGACCGTCACCGGGATATCGCTGCTTCGGCTCAGCGAGCATTTGAGGAAGTAGTTTTGGCAATGGCCGGAGAAATGCGGCGCTGCACAGGAGAAAAAAAACTTTGCATCGCCGGAGGCTGCGGTCTTAACTGCACAGCAAACGGCAAGATTCTGACCGCGGGAGTAGCTGATGAGATTTTCGTGCCGCCCGCGCCGCACGATTCGGGGGCGGCGCTGGGCGCTGCTGTTCTGCTTTATTCCAGACTCACTGGGAAAAGACCCGAGCCGATGGTGCACGCACAATACGGGCCGCAGTTTGAAAACGGTGCCCTGACTGAAGCCTTGGCGCAGTTTAAGGGGCTCGAAGCGGAGCAGCTCGATGAAGAAGAACTTCTTGCGCGCTGCGTTGAAACCTTGGTCAGCCAGGGAGTTATCGCCTGGTTCCAAGGGCGGATGGAATTTGGCCCGCGTGCGCTGGGCAACCGGTCGTTTCTTGCCGATCCCCGGCGAGACGATATTCGCGATGTGATCAACGAGAAAATTAAGAAACGTGAGTTATTCCGTCCTTTTGCTCCATCAGTCAAGGCGGAAAAAGCAGCAGAGTATTTCGAACTGCACCAGAGTTCTCC
The DNA here is from genome assembly GCA_029555385.1 of Pseudomonadota bacterium. Classification (GTDB taxonomy): domain Bacteria; phylum Bdellovibrionota_C; class UBA2361; order SZUA-149; family SZUA-149; genus JAKPSH01. The sequence goes on along the minus strand of JAKPSH010000114.1, from coordinate 7,521 downwards.
GTTTATGACAATTATCGTTCCCGTGCGGGCGGAAAAACGCGCTGTCATTCCAGCAGTGACGCACGTAGATGGAACGGCACGTCCGCAGACTGTTGAACAGAAAGATAATCCGCGCTATTGGAAGCTGCTCGACCGCTTCGAGGCACGAACGGGAGTGCCTGTGCTGTTAAATACTTCGTTTAACATTCAAGAGCCTATTGTCTGCGCCCCAAAGGACGCACTGGCGACTTTTGAGCGCTCGGGTGTTGATGCTTTGGCGTTAGGTGATTATTGGGTGCGGCGCCGCTCCCGGTGCTGAGTTCGCTAGATGCAACGGATTCGAGCTATATTCACTCTTTACTTTTTTGGTGCAGTGCTCGCCGCTCAGACAGCCGCAGCGGACGAGATGCCTTCGCCAGTTCCTGTGCCTGCCGATACAGCGTCTTTGCCAGCTGCCGCCGATCAACAGGAAGGCGCCAGTGAAGCGATCGTGGAACCGCTCGAGATCTGGATTCCGCGAGCGGCTAGGACACCGGTGAAGGCGGCAACGGTTTCTCCTACTGCCGCAAAAACGGTTGAGCCGACTCTGTCGCCCGAAGAAAGGGAAGCGGCAGAAGAGCGCGCTCTTTTAGAGGAGCTGTTGAAGCGCAGGCAGCCAAAACAAGAACATCTGGACGATGCGGTCCCGGTTGAAAACCGCATCGTCTTAGATCGCACGCACAAGCGGCGGCTCGCTCATGCGGCCAAGCGGCGTGGTCAAGTTATCAGAAAACAGCAGCGTTTTTTGCGGAAGCTTCAGGTAAAGCAAACCAGAGGGCCGCGAGAAGTGCGTCTTTGTTCGCTTAATGTCGAGCTTTTTCGCCCGTTGGCATCGCGCAAGGGAGTCAGAGAAAAAGCATGGAAGCTCTACAAAAGGCGGGAAAGAGCATACGTTCGCGCAATAACACAGAACCATTGCACCGTTGTTGCCATTCAGCGTCTGTACGGCAGTAATTATTCAGACGCAGCTTCGGGCATTCAGATCCTTGCGCGGAGTCTCGAACGGGCGACAAAAAGCCGATGGGAAGGCCGGGCCGGGGGCACCGCCAAGGGATTTGAGCACAATGCTTTCTTAGTGCAGATGCACAATGTTTCAATTCAATCCAGCAGGTCATATGCTGATTACCCAGTGGCCGGCGAAAACCCCGCTGAGCCGGTCTTCTTTTTTAGTGCACCTCTGGAAATGCGGATTCGGGTGCGCCGTGCTGCGGATGAAAGTTGGCAAGAACTTCTGCTCTTTTCGGCGTCCTTCGCGCAGGGTGCCGGACGCAAGCCGGTTGAGGCTGAATCCTTCCGGATGCAGATGGCGGAAACATTGAGGCGGCTTGTTAAACAGCGGATGCAGGAACTGGAAAAACAAGGCGGCGGCATATCCGCCGTATTAATTGACCGGGCCAGCGGCCGGTTCTGGCCCAGCAGTCTGGTGCTCGAAGGCCGCAGGAGGCTTGCTGATTTTCTTGAGGGCGGTAAATGCCGTGTGCATGAAATTGCCGCGGCGGTCCCGGAGCCGATGCCGCAGACCAAGCAAAAACAATCAACGCCAAGCAGATCTTCCGCATACGGTTTCAGCGCTGACTGCGGCGAGGCGCCATGGCGTCCCAAAATATTTTTCGGCTTGGCCTCGGAAAGCGTCAATGCTCCTGCGAAGAAAGACCGGTTAATTATGGGTGGCAACGATAAGGAGAAAGCAGAGCCGCTGCTTGCGCTGAGCAAAGAAACCCCGAAAGAAAAGAACAAAAGGACGGCGGAGATTTATTTGGCGGCTAAGGATTTGCACTATGCCCGGGCTTCCGAGCATTCATTTGTCCGTTATGCTGTGCGCGTGGTGCGGTTGAAGTCGGGCAAGAAGACGGCTCCACTGGTGACAGCGGACCTGAATTGGTAATATGCTTAGCGTGTCTTGATGATGACGCATGCTGACCGATCAGTAGGAGGATAGAAGGTGAAGCAAGAAGCAATCGACTTTTTGGTAAAATTGCTGGAAACTCCTTCCCCATCTGGTTTCGAGCAGAAGCTGCAGAAGGTCGTCAAACGGCGCATGATTGATTATGCAGACGAAGTCCGGGTTGATGTTCATGGGAATCTTATTGCCGCTTTCAATCCTGGGGCAAAGGTGCGCGTGATGCTTTCCGGTCATTGCGACCAGATTGGCATGATGGTCACACACATCGATGATCAAGGTTTCTTGTATTTTAATCAGATTGGCGGCATTGATCCGAGTGTGCTGCCCGGTTCGCGAGTGACAGTGCATACGCGAAGCGGTCCGATTCCGGGAGTAATCGGGCACAAGCCGGTTCATTTAGTTGCGCCGGAGGAGCGTGGCAAACGTGTTGAACTGTCCAAGTTATGGATCGATATCGGTGCTGCGGGCGGCGCTGAAGCACGTAAGGAAGTTAGCGTTGGTGATCCGGTTACGTATGAACTTTCTGTTCGTCGCTTGGGACCGCATTCGATCAGCGCGCCTGCGTGCGATGATAAGGTTGGTGTTTTTGTGGTGATGGAAGCGTTGCGGCTTTTGGCGGCCGAGGTGCGAGGCCGTGAGAAAAAGCGTTTTCCGGTCGCGCTCTACGCGGTGAGCACTGTGCAGGAAGAGCTTGGACTGCGCGGGGCGCGCACGTCGAGTTTTGGTTTGGACCCGCTGGTCGGTATCGCTGTTGATGTGACTCATGCCTCCGACAATCCAGGAGCTGAAGCTAAGCAAATCGGCATGATAAAACTTGGAGAAGGCCCGGCCATTTCCCGCGGGGCCAACATTAATCCTGTATTGGAGACACTCCTTGTTGCGACGGCGAAGAAAAAAAGAATTAAATACCAGTCCTTATCAGCACCTGGCGCTACGGGAACCGATGCGAATGCCATTCAAATCAACCGTAGCGGTGTGGCGACGGCGTTAGTTGGTATTCCCAACCGTTACATGCATACGCAAGTGGAGATAGCAGATTTGCGAGACATCGAGGCCGCCGCTAAGCTCATCGCCGCTGCGGTTCAAAGAATCGGACCGCGTACCAGCTTTATTCCCGCATAAAATACATAAGAGAGTGCGGGATTAATCTGGTAATTCTGGCGTATCCAGATGTTTCTATCAGTTATTTCTGATATAGTACACGCCTTTAATCGGGGCAAATGACGTTCATTACTTTTGTTTTGAAAAAGGGCTGAATGGAAGAGTTTTTAGTGCGCCGCGAGCGGGCGAGAAATGGCGCGGCAGATGATGGGTTCAAGGAAGAGTGTGCGGTAGTCGGTGTCCTCGGAGACCCCGAGGCAGCAAATTTTTGTTATCTGGGGCTTTATGCGATGCAGCACCGCGGCCAGGAAGGTGCCGGTATTGTGTCGACAGACGGCTCGGCAATGTATGCGCATCGCGAGCTTGGTCTTGTATCTGATGTGTTTCGCAGCGAGGTCCTGGCCCGGCTTGAGGGGCGTGCTGCCGTCGGGCACAACCGCTACGCAACTTTTGGTTCAAAAGATTGGCAGAACCTGCAGCCATTTGTCGCCAACTTTGCCGACGATTCTTTTGCTATCGCGCACAATGGTAATTTGATCAATGCCGTGGAGGTCCGCCAAGAGTTGGAGCACAAAGGCGCGATTTTCTCCAGCACTTCAGATACTGAAGTAATTCTGCATTTAATCGCCCGGGCTACCGCAGAGACAACATTAATGAAGAAAGTCGCCGCGGCCCTTCATCAGGTTCGCGGGGCATATTCCCTTGTCGTGCTCAGCCACAACAGTATGATTGCCGTGCGCGATCCGTTTGGTGTACGGCCATTGTCGCTTGGGCGCATCAAGGATGCTTATATCGTGGCTTCCGAGACTTGCGCCTTTGATTTGCTTAATGCCGAGTTTGTTCGTGATATCGAGCCCGGTGAAATATTGGAAATTCGGCAAGACGGTAAGATGTGCAGCGACTATTCCTTGGCTTGCGGCAAATCAGCGCTTTGCGTCTTCGAATTTATTTATTTTGCCCGTCCTGATTCAGTGATCGGGGGCCGGCAGGTTTATACTGCCCGGAAGCGGCTGGGTGCGGAGCTTGCCATCGAGCAGCCGGCTGATGCGGATGTTGTGGTTCCTGTTCCCGACTCGGGAGTGCCGGCGGCGATTGGGTATGCGCAGCAGATCGGGCTGCCCATGGAGTTCGGCTTGATTCGCAATCACTATGTCGGCCGGACTTTTATTGAGCCGAAGCAGTCTATTCGCGATTTTGGCGTTAAAATCAAACTGAATGCCAACCGGAATGTGTTGGAAGGGAAGCGGATTATCGTTGTTGATGATTCAATAGTCCGGGGCACGACCTGCCGGAAGATCATCAAGATGCTGCGCGGCAGCGGAGCTCGTGAAGTACACTTTCGCGTCAGTTCTCCGCCGACAACGGGGTCATGCTTTTACGGCATTGATACTCCTTCGCACGCGGAGCTGATCGCCGCGACGCATAGCTTGGAAGATATCCGGTGTTTTATTGACGCGGACACGTTAGGCTATCTCAGCCGGGAAGGCGTATTTCGGGCCGTCGGCGGCTCGTGCGATGAGTTTTGTGATGCGTGCTTTTCCGGCGAGTACCGCCTCGGCAAACCGAAAAATGATGCTAAAGCTGGAGTAGTTAAGTTGAATTATCCGCGTCAGCGAGGCGGCTGCTGAACCGGAGGTCGATCATGCCGAGTGCGCAAGGAAGCTCTGCCCAGCGCTGTTTCCGATGTTTGTTCGCACTGCTTTTCGCGCTGTTTTCTTCCCCTCCGGCGAACATCCGCGCAGAATCGTCCCACGTCGTGGAACTTCCTCCAGCTTCACCTGATGCTGCGACCGTCTATCTTCCTCTCGACAGCGGCGAGGCGCCCAGCGAATTCCGGCTCCAGTCAGCAGAAGAGGTGACGGTGACACTCGGCGCGGCAGGTGGGGGCTATTCGCGCCAGTACCAGCTTCATCATGTCCAAGCCGCAGACGGTAAGCGCGGAGTCATCGTGCTGCACGATGGCGGTCCAGAAGGGGGCCGTGGTTATTACGGGGCTTTCGTGCAAGCGCCACCCGGTGAAGATCATATTTATTACCAGATGCTTCCGCTCGGCTGTTCTACCCCGGGCGGCGGTGAGCTTCATGAGATCGAACGTATTGACCGAACCGCTCTGGCTGCCATCGCCGGTCTCGGCACCGATGTTCTTGCAGGTCCGTTTACTGCTGGCGCGCCGATCGCGTTTGCCGCTGAGGGAGAAGCGTATTCCGACACGGACTTCTGGCGCGAGATAGAACTTCTTGTTGATGTTTCATCAGATTTCTCGCAGGGGCGCCCTGCAGAAGAGACCGCGGCGCATGTCATGGCGGTGATCGCCGGTGCCAACCTTTTCTTCGAAAACCTGCGTCTCCGGCTGCGCCCGTCGGCGATCGAAATCAGAGCTGATGAAGATCTGTACCTTGATGCTGCGTCACGCGGTGATGCGCATCTAATGCTTGAGCTTGGCCGCGCCTATTGGGCCGAGAATCCCCATCTGCCGCGAGACATCGTGGCCGTGCTGGGCGGAGGGCGTTACGGCGGCTATTTCGGCTTGGCTTATCCGGGGGCAGCGTGTCTTTTTCCCGATTACTCGATTTTGTTTGCGGCGCAAGGCGGTCAGTCTGCGTCAAGAGTGCTTGGCCTTGCCGCGACATTAGCGCATGAAACCGGGCACCTCATTGGCATGACGCATGACCTGACCGGCTACTCGGTGATGTCACCATATTATATCAGCAGTCCGGCGCCCTTCAGCGCACAGTCGGCGGGTGAGTTTGCAGCTCATGGGCGGCGTGGAGGCGCCGATTGCTTTTCGCCGATTGATGCGCCCGTGGAGCAAAGTGCTGCGGCAAAGCAGGTGTTGACGTTTCGCGACGGAAACCAGCAGTCACTTGGCGTTTTAGAAGGGCAGCGGTTAGAGCATGTTTTCGCAGTAGACGGTGCTGTCGGAGAGCTTTACTTTCGGGCGACTGGTTTGCCCGCCGGGGCGAAATTGGACAGTGCGCGAGGGACGCTGATTTATCAGCCGGATTTTAATGAGGCCCAGGCCGGTGCCAACCGGGTTTACCCGGTGCTGATTGAAGTGTTTTCCGCCAACCGGGCAGCGGCGCTTAACCTGGAACTGGTTGTCGTTCACGTCAACCGGGCCCCGGCCGTTGTCTATTGGGGAGCCGAGATGGTCACCGTCGAGCAGGGCGGGACATTCGTGCTTGCCGCAGGGGCGGTTGATCCTGATGCTGGTGATTGGGCGTCCGTTGATGTTGTCAATCAGGCGGTGCTTCGTGACCTGCCCGGACGCAAGAGAATCGAACGCGGTGCAAGCACGCTTGTTCTAAGCTGGGAGATCGCACAAAGAGCCTCCGGCATCTTTCGCATTGAACTTGAAGCGCGCGATCAGCACGGAGCATCGGCGCGGAGGATCGTGAACGTCGGGGTCGTCGCAAGCAATAAAGCTCCGCTGTTTTTTGCGCCGCAGTTAAACTCTGCAGAAAATGGGCAGCCGCCGAGCGTAAGAGTTGAAGCCTCCGATCCCGAGGGCAGCCGGTTGGTATTCGACTTTACCGGCGCACCTCCCGGTACCGTCGTTCGCTATGCAGAAGACGGTCTCGATCTTCGTTATGCGCCCGCGAATGGCGCCCTGGAGCAGGCAAGGATGATGATCAGTGCCAGTGACGGTTGGCAGACTGTCAGAACGCCGGCCGATCTCGCGGCAGATGCGAAGTGGGGGGCCAGGTTGTGGCCTGGTGCGGCGCGCAACGTTGATGCCGGCGTAAATGCTCAGGCCAAAGCCACATTTTATCAGCCGCACTCCGGCAACTGGCAGGATTACGACTGCCGTGGACAGGCGGTCTCGGCAAAGCAGTTCGGTGGTTTTATTGGGGACTTGCCGCTGGAATTTCAGGTCAACGGAAGAAAAGTTGCTGCTGTCTACCGCACGATAGCCGGGCTAGGTTATTGGTTTATCGATGCTGGCAGCGGAACCAAAGTCGAATCCTGGGGGCTGGCCGACGATTTGCCTGTGCCTGGGGACTTTGACGGAGACGGGACGAGCGATCTCGGTGCATACTCCCCGCGGCAAAACAACTGGCGTATTCGATTCACCACTATGCCTGCACAGATTCTAACCGATACGATGTTTGGTGCGGATACTGAGCCGCTCCGCTACCCTTTCGCTGCCGATGTAGACGGCGATGGTCTCGATGACCGGGTATTCTTTGTGAGAAAGAGTGATGGTGCGGCTGTGTTTGAAGCATGGCTTGCGCGGGGTGAACACTGGGCCTTTGTCGTTGGAAAAGAGTCTATCGCCGAAGTGCTGCAGCCGTTTCACGGCGACTTTGACGGTGATCTGCGCGAAGACTTCGGCATCATTTCGGCGTCCGGTTCAATCTGGTTTTTTCTCTCGGAGAGCGGCAAAGTATTGCATCAAAAACGAGCGCTTGCTCGAGGGGGGAGCGCAGTTGTCGCCGGCTGCGAAAGCGCAAGCCGCAAACAGCTCTTGAACTTTAGTTTTTCTTCGGGATTGCTGC
>JAKPSH010000113.1 GCA_029555385.1 Pseudomonadota bacterium | reverse complement strand
GGGTGGCCCATCGCGCGGTGTCCTTTCTTGGTCGAGGGACCCAAAACCGGGTCCTTAAGAGATCATCGCAATCTGGACACGAATGTTGCTTGGAGCAGAATTTATTTCGTTGATTCAGCACGTTGCAAAAAAGGCTGGCACTTGCATACGGCTGGGGCTATCGCACTCCCCGGCACCGCCTTACGGGAGAGTCCAAGCGATAAATCATGATTTTATTCAGCACACTATTTTCATTTATCAAGATAATTGATCCATCAGGTCGATCCTTGTCATGCTAACAGTTTATGAAAGACCGCTGCACCCTGCGCTAAGATCTTGTTCATTTTAGCAAAGGGTGCCGCCCGAGAGATAATGTGTTTTTACGGTGTGGCTCCCGGCGGACGCGTCCAGTAACAAGGAATAGCCCGTCGGGCGTCACATCATTTCCCTCCCCCGCAGAAGAAACATTATCTTCAAATGGGGGAAGAAAGAGAGGAGGTTAAAGATGTTAACGCACGCCCAGTGGCCGCGCTTTCACTTGTGAGAAGCAGGTGCGGCCTTTGCGCCCGACTAGGGCACCGGACCTGCTATTCCTCCAAGCTTTGGAGTAGCGCCATGTTCGGTCTCGGTCTAAACCCTCTAGCAACGGCGTTGATGTCGGCTTTGTTCGATCTGAAGGAGGTCATCGATATTTTGACCTTCGTCAAGACACAGGAGGAAATCTTCGACAAAGAAGAGTATAAAGAGTTGGAGGAAGTGTACTCCTATTTGTCGGCTTACCTCGGCAATCCTCAACAGATTGCCATCGACAACGACAATGCCACCTTTGTGGCCGTGCTTTTGCTGCGTTCAGCGCTGCTGGTCGCTCGTTTGGCAAGGTCACTAAGAAAGATGGGCAGTACTCAAGTCAGCCAAGACTTTTTCCAGTCCGCTGGAAAATGGGTTAAATCTTGGCAACGGCTGCAGGCCTGTCTTAACGTCGAAGACAACTAGAGGCAAAGGGGGCCATAAATTCTCTCGGGCTGGCCCCCGTTTTTAGTCTTCATCATCTTCCGCAGGCGGCAAACAAGCTGGCACTGTCGCCGCACCTGCGGCGCAAGTTGCGCACTATCACCCTATGTTAATAAAGTACCTTCAATAAACAGCTTGCCTTCGGCGAGGGCCAATAGATTGCCGACTGTCACCCGGCTGATATCGCTCAGGGCCTCCTGCGTAAGAAATGCCTGGTGGGAGGTAATCAACACGTTGGGAAAAGTCAACAGCCGTGCCAAGACATCATCCTGCAGCACCTGTCCGGAGAGATCTTCAAAAAATATTCCCTCTTCCTCTTCGTACACATCAAGAGCAACACCGCCGAGGCGGCCTGACTTAAGTGCGTTAATCAGAGCAGCGGTATCAATCAGCGCACCGCGGCTTACGTTGACCAGAATCGCGCCAGGTTTTACAATTTCGAGCGTCTCGCTGCGGATAATATGTTTCGTCTCCGGCGTAAGCGGCACATGCAGCGAAATGACATCGCTTTCCCGTGCAAGCTGAAGCGCGTCGACATATTCTACGCCTATCTTCCCTGCCCAATCATGGGCGGGATACGGATCAAATGCTAAAATCCGCATGCCAAATCCGCGAAAAATCTCGGCAGTAATCCGGCCGATCTTGCCGGTCCCAATAATGCCCGCGGTCTTTGCGTGCAGATCCCAGCCAACCAAACCATTCAATGAAAAGTTAAGCTCGCGTACCCGGTTGTACGCCCGATGAATCTTGCGATTCAAAGCAAGCACCAACGCAACAGCATGCTCGGCTACCGCATACGGCGAATAGTTAGTAACGCGAACAACCGGCACATTGAATACCTTGGCCGCAGCCAGGTCTACATTATTAAACCCTGTACAGCGCAATGCGGCCAGCCTAATCCCTTGCTCCGCGAGCTGCTGCAAACATGAACGATCGAGCTGATCGTTGACAAATACGCAAACGGCATCCGCTCCATGCGCTGTAATTGCCGTCTCAGCGGTCAGGCGCAAATCCATAAAACGCCATTCAAGGCCGGTTCCAGCGGAGGCCTGCAAAAGCTGCTCGCGGTCGTATGGTTTGGCATCGTATACAGCTGTACAAATCATCACTTAATTCTCCCGTCAAAAATTCCTACCCTGGATCGCGCGTACTTAGCAAACCCCCGATTCCGGCTGAGCCAATCACAGCGCCACTCAGCATCACGAACAATTGACTATCAGGAATATGCAAGATACGCTGCACGTATTCCGGCGGATACTTCGCTACCGGGATTTCGCGTATATGAGCCGAGACATTTCTCAGGACACCAAATACATGAAAGCAAGCAGCGTTTTGTTCGCAGCAACCTTGATTTGTTTATTGTCTCCAGTATCCGCGCGGGCACAAGTCGAGTGTGCAGGGTCGCTGACTCAGGAGAATTTCTATCCGGAGATAAAAGAGTTAAACACCAAGATTCAAAAGAATCTAATTGCTTACCGCAAGCTGGAAAGCGACCATAAGAAACTGGCAGCGGGCAGTACGGAGGCGAACGCTGCCGAAAAGCGCCTCACCGCACTTAAGTCAGAGCTGCAAGAACAAAAGAAGACGTTTGAACAGCTTAACTCGCGTTATTTCCCGACGACTCCGCTCACCGCACTTGGCGCGGCGTGCAGCGATATGCGCTGGGCAGAGCGCGCAAAAGCCATTTTGATTAAACACCCCGAGAAGCTAGGAAAGCGTTATTTTGTGTGGATCGATGCCGTCTCTCAGGAAATCAAAGCATCCGAAAAACGTCCTAGCTTGGATACAGTGGCGAAATGACGGAGCATGACCTATGAGCAAAGCGGAAGAGAACGCCGATAAAGTCAAAAGGAATCCCGCGGATAAACTGAAAAGAAAAGACTACGAAAAGCGTTTGGCCGGACTTCATGTCCAGTTAGTTAAACTGCAAGAATGGGTTAAATTCAAAGGCCTCAAAGTGTGCGTTGTTTTTGAAGGACGGGACGGCGCGGGCAAGGGGGGAGCAATCAAAGCGATTACCGAACGGGTCAGCCCGCGCGTGTTTCGTGTTGTCGCGCTGCCCGCACCGACCGAACGGGAGAAATCACAGATGTACTCGCAGCGTTACGTTCCCTTTCTACCGGCAGCAGGTGAGGTCGTAATATTCGACCGCAGCTGGTACAACCGCGCGGGTGTCGAGCGTGTGATGGGCTTTTGTACGGAACAGCAGGCCAAGCATTTTCTGGAGACTGTTCCGCTGTTCGAAAAAATGATGGTCGAATCAGGAATCATTCTGCTCAAGTACTGGCTTGAAGTTAGCGCAGAAGAGCAGACGAGGAGGCTTAAGGATCGAATAAACGACGGGCGGAAGACCTGGAAGCTCACGCCGATGGACCTTAAGTCGTACAGCCGCTGGTTCGACTATTCACGCGCGCGCGATGAAATGTTTAAAGCCACGGACACTCCTTGGGCACCGTGGTTTGTGGCAGAATCAGACGACAAGAGGCGCGCCCGGTTAAACATCATCACGCACTTGCTGAGTCAAGTTCCTTACAGCAAAGCACCACGGCAAAAAGCAGCCTTGCCCAAGCGGCAGAAGCGCGGGAAATATCGCGAACCGGACTACCCTTTTAAGTACATACCCGAAGTGGAATAAGCCCTACTTCTTTGGGTGTATCCTCGTAATTTTTGACCCTTGCACCCCGAGGCCAGCCATTAAACCCTTTTGGTCAAAGAAAAAGACATAGATGTCATCCTTGGCTGTAGTTGTCGTAAGCGAACGGGCAAGACCTTCATCGACAACCACCACGCTTGGCCCAACACCAATTTCCCATCCCGCGCTCTTATCAAGATACTTAAGCGCGCTATCAGAAAGAAAGAACATCGCATAGCCAAATGCCTGCACACCGGCTTGCAGCCCGTAAGATGCAGCAACACTGTTATAATATGCCACAGTTTTTCCATCCTTTCGCAGAGCACCTTCGCCGTACTGTCCGCCGACAACAAATCCGCCCTTTACAATACGGGGAAAAACAAGAACTCCTTTGGCAACTTTTTTCAGTTCTTGCGCGGCGGGGGAGCTCGCATAGAGCTTCTGGAGTGCGGCATTCACATCGCGATTAATCTCGGAGGCCGACGCAGCACTTGCCGCTGACGGGTAAGCCAAAATTCCAGCTACGAATAAGAAGAAAAAACCGGCGGCTAAAGTTCTTGTCCTCATAAATATCCCCCTTTTACTCCTGCGATTTATCCATGCATCAAAAATCTGTTATCCATCATACCACTGGCCAAACTGGAACCCTGTTCTCTCCAATCAAACCCATCCCTTAATTCACCGTCACCGCGATCGCTGACTTCAGCAGTTCTGACCACCGCTGGTTCACTGCTGGTCCTGCGGCACATTACTCAATTCCTCAAGCAGAACCGGAGCAAACAGCTTTCTCCAGTCCTCGTTATATAAGTTTAGCTTTCTCAATAACGATGGACCCTCACCCATCCGGTAGACCTCTGCCAACAGTGCAAGTTCCTTAGCGGTAAATGTCCGCACTAAAAGCTCTATCCTTAATTTCTGGAAATCTTCGGCAGACAAACGCTGCCTCATCTTAGTCCGGACATCTTCGGCAACCGAGCGCCCCACGATGTCGGCGGCTTGCTCCGTCAAGTCCGCCCCAAATTCGGGCGCCGGGTACGCTTCCACGCACTTTCTAGCTTCCCGCAGCCGGTTCTCCGGCGAGTCAACAATCTCAGCCTCAAGCAAACGAGGAGCACCCACCGCTTGAATATCCCGCGCTTTCTCACGGCATCCACTTGCCGCAAGCAAAGCCGCACATGTTCCGGCGCACAACATTGCGGCACACACAAAGTTTTTTGCCATCTGCGTCAGTCCTATTGGAACTATCGACAACACAGCAATGCGTAGGGCAGCGCTCCGGGGGCGCATCGTGCAAACACTTCCCCCGGGGCGCAACTGCAGTTACTTCTTGCCCTTAACCGGCTCAAGCGCAACCGCCAAAGCTTCGGAGTACTCTACCGCAACAGTATCGCCAACTTTGACCTTTTCCAGGTTTTCTGGATGCTGGGCTTTAATGGTGGCAACACCTCCAGACGGCCCCTTAATCGTTACTGTCTGCGCTGTGCGGTCGATCGCTTCAATAGTCACGATTGCTTTTACCCGGACAAGGGCTCCCGCCGAAGGATCCATCCCCGGCTCGCTCTTACCGGCGACGGCCATCATCGACTTGGGATTCTTCTTCTCTTCTTCAGTAGGCGGACGCACCTCGAACGCAACCGACACATAGTATTGAACCAATACCATATCGCCCACCTTCACCTCATTAAGCCTTTTTACCGCTTCATCGACTTTAAGCTTTTCAACCTTGCCGTCAGAGCCTTTTAGAGTAAGCAGCCGTTCTTTGTAATTAACCTCCAGAACTTTGGCTCGCACTTCAACAAAACTGGACATCTTTCGTCCAAGCGGCTCCGTGGTCCCATGGTCGCTGACTTGTACAGTTGGCTCGGGAACAGCCCCTTCCTGGGCATCCCCCTTGCTGGCCGCAGCGCATGAAACAAGAGTTAAAACTAATAGGGGCGCTAGATATCGCGTCATAAATTTTTCTCCTTTCCTCTACGTTACTCAAAACTGCCTATCTAATCTCGCGTCTCTCAGCCAGTCATCCGAGCTCACTCAAACCGCACCGGCTGGCCGGTTACCGCAAGCACTGAACGCCAAAGCTCGCTCTGCAAATTAAGCTGGCGGCGCTTTGCCGTAGCCAGCGGTATCGGCACATGAATGTAAGCACGGTTTAGCGCTGCCACCAGCATTCCGCTTTTTCCGGCCATCGCCGCGTGCACTGCGCGGCGGGCTAATTGATCGCAAAGGACACCATCGACGGCATTGGCCGGCACACTGCGAACAACATAGCTAGGGTCGATATATTTGACTTCTGCGGGGATGGAGTTTTCCGCAAAAAAACGGATAATCTCTTGTTTAAGAAACGGTCCGATATCTTGGTAACCGATATTGCCCGAAGCGTCACGCTTGCCTTCGGCTTTCTCAAACAGATGTTGACCAGCCCCCTCTGCCACAACGACCACCGCATGACCACGGCCAAGGATTCTACGCTTTAACGCCTCAAGAAAACCGTTCTCACCGCGCAGCGCAAATCTCTGCTCGGGAATTAACGTGAAGTTCACTTCGCCGCTCGCCAGGGTTGCACCGGCCGCAACGAACCCCGAGTCACGTCCCATCAACTTTACGAGGGCGATGCCGTTTCGCGCTCCTTTGGCTTCAACGTGAGCGGAAGTGATCACCTGCTTGGCGCAGTCAGCAGCAGTAAAGAAACCAAATGTCTGGTCACACCACTGAATGTCGTTATCAATCGTCTTTGGGATACCCACGACAGCGATCTTTAGTCCGCGGCGCACAATTTCCTCATGCAGCCGGTATGCTCCCCGCTGCGTGCCGTCCCCGCCGACGCAAAGCAAAATATTAATGCCGTGTTTTTGCAGACAATCGACCATCACCGCCGTCTCGGGAGAGCCGCGCGAGGAACCAAGAATTGTTCCCCCAAGGCGATCAATTCCTTCGACAACCTCTGGCGTGAGCACCGCAAAAGGTTCTCCATCGGGACCCAGCCCCTGATAGCCGAAACGAACACCAAAAACCTGGGACAGACCGTAGTTGCGGCAACATTCCAGCGTGGCCGAGCGAATAACGTTGTTCAGTCCCGGGCAAAGGCCGCCGCAAGTTACTATTGCCGCTCTGGCTTTTCGCGGATCGAAATAAAGGCTCTCCCGGGGCCCCGCCTTCTCAAACAAACGCTCTGTTTGCACTGGCGGCACATTCACATCACCACGCACACATTGAGCATCGCCGGTAAAGGCCCAGACATCATCTGCACCGCGCGCAGCCAGCCGCAGCGGCGATGGATAATGGCATTCACCAAGTGACGTAATCCCAGTATCCGGGGACATTGCCGACATTTAAACAGTGCCTCTGCCAAACGATAGACGAGCGGTTTCAGACTGAACGTGTATCCTACCTTGCTCAGTCACGGCAAATCAACAAGTCGCATCACCCAGAAAACAAATGGCACACTACCTAAACCAAATATTCTTGATAAATTACCGCAGCCGACTTAACGAGATGGCTCAACCAAACGGCCTTCCAAGTTTTCAAGCCGATCTTCAACCTTGCCGTCTCTTCGCCTTTGAACTGTTTTCTGCTCAGCTTCCTTTTGCGCCTTCTGTTGCTGCATTTCAGATACACGGGAAACAAGCTCATCCTTCTTTTCCCGCAAGTCTTCGAGAATCGGCGTGATCTTTGCGTCCTCGCTGAACAATGACTCTGACGCACGCTCCTGATGCATACGATCCAGCCCGGCGATAATGGCCACAATAAGCCCGATAACCAAACCAATAATTACCAAGCCTGCAAGCAGTATGTGAATTACGCCTCGCGCATTCATTTCGGGGCTCCGTTTAATGAGCTGTCGTAGATAATCCTGATGGCCCTATTATAGGATCTGCTTACACCGATGTCTCTAGGCCCCCGGGGGAAACTCAACCCCATGCGGTTGTTGCAGTTAACCAGCCGTTGCAGTAGTCTTGGGCGCACAATTCAAGAACGACCGTCCGGGAGAATATGAA
>JAKPSH010000099.1 GCA_029555385.1 Pseudomonadota bacterium | reverse complement strand
GACACAGTTTGGAGCAGCGCGAAAAGGCCCAAGGACGGGCCTTTTCGCGTAACTTACCTAGCCGCGATATCGCCTTGTGAGATATCGCGGCTAAGCGCCCGACAGCGAAGGGAGGCAAAGGGTTGTGCCGGGTAAAAAAGGGTCACGCCTTCAGCACCCGGCAGCATCGCTCTGGGCAAAGCCAATGGACCGCACAGCCAGGGGAAAATTTATTCGCTTATTTGAGCTAGGCGCGCGAATGTGCGGCGGGAGAGGGGGGCTGGTAGATCGGGAGAGAAAACCGGAAACTTGTTCCTGCACCGGGTTTGCTTGCTACCGTTAAATTCTGTCCGTGGGCTTCGATAATGCGTTTGACGATAGCGAGACCAAGCCCCGTTCCCGGCAGCGCTCGCCCGGCGGAGGACCGGCCGCGATAGAAGGGTTCGAAGATGCGGTTGAGGTCTTCTTCCGCAATGCCTTGACCGGTGTCCCGCACTTCAATGGCAATGCCGTCAGGCGCTTCCTGGAGGCTAATCGTTACTTGGCTTCCTGCGCCGCTGTAGCGTATGGCATTTTCTGTAAGGTTGACCAGCACCCTGGCGATCAGGGTCTCATCTCCAGCCGCCAGCGGCAGCGTCTCCGGGTATTCTGCGCGCAGTTCGACACGATGCTCTTTGGCGAGAGGAAAAAGGCGCGGCAACACTTCCTCTGTTACAACGTCGATTGCCGGGAAGGGTTCAATCGACGGCACCTTTTCCCGGGCTTCGATTTTTGCGAGCTCAAACAAGTCTCTAATTAACCCGGAAAGCGATTTGGCGCTGGCAAATGCGGTTTCCAAATATTCGCGGCGCTTTGCTGTGGACAGTGCACTTTCATCTTCACGAAGCAGTTCCAGATATGAAATGATCGCCGAGGCAGGGCTTGATAGATCGTGAGAGACGTTTGCGATAAGTTCACGCCGCAGGCGATCCTTTTCCTTTAATTGCTCAATGTTCCGCGAGATTTCATCGGCCATTTTATTGACGCCGGCCGCGAGTTGGGCGATTTCATCAGCACCGCGTACCGGCACGCGTTCGCTGAGTTCTCCCGCGGATATTTTTTCCACTACTGTGCCGATGTGCCGGAACCGCGTTGTCGCGAAATACAAAAGCAGACTTCCGATTAAGCCTACGGCCAGGGTCATGATGATTGATGACCATAGTGAAGTCATGTACAGGTAATAGTCTTTCACGCCATTGAGGAAATTCTCAGCCCGCTGGCTGTTGAGCACAATATATAGATACGCGGGTTTTCCAGCGAAGTGGATTTTTGCTGCTGAGAAAATTCTATTCCGGCCTGCCTCGGGATACTGCGGATCTGCATGATACAGCGGAAAGGAACGGGAAGGCTTGATCTGCAGAAAGTCTTCGATGCCGTCAACGGGAATTCCGTGTTCGCGGATAAATCTCGGGCTGATTAACGAAAGAATTATGTGCCCCCGCCGGTCGATGATATACGGCTGCAATTTGGGATTATGCAGCGTGGCCCGGAAAAGAATTTCCTTAATCCGGACAATATCCGGTGCGGGGCCAAGATGCGGATGCAGCTCCTGAGCGATATGATGCGCAAGATCCCATTGCAGCCGTTGTTCCCAGTCGTCCGATGTTCGATAGAAAACATAAAGCAGCACCAAGATCTGCATCGCGGCAAAGAGCGCAATAAGCAGCCAGAGGACAGCCGACAAGCGAAGATGAAACTGCCGGGGCAGGATTCTCATTGAGCCTCCGGATTCTGCTGTGTGCTTACGCATTTGGGTTCGGGCGAAGTATGATTGATTACGGCACTACAGTCGGGAAACATTTTTACGGGGGTGCCCCGCGGCGGGTCTCCCGGCAGGCCGCGATATTGCAGTTCAGCAAATTTAAGTGCAGCGCATGTTTTGCGCCCTGTGCGTGCAGTGAGCAGGCTGCCAAATGGTTCACCGATGCACCCTTGAGCTCTATAATCAAAACGATCATGCCGTCCTACGGCATAGCGAATTGCTGCGGGCAAATCCGCACGCTGGTAACGTGTGGTGTTTCGCCAAAATGTGGTGCCGAATCCCCAATACACTCCCGGTTGCGGCGGGCCAAGCTGATAGCGAATTGTGTTTATTTTTGTACAGCGCAGAGGCCGTGGACAAGCTGGGCACTTGGGATTAAATAGCGCAGCCCCTGTGGCAATATGCTCAGGCGGACACTCGCTGTCAGCGCTGGCGACAGTTTGAGTGAGTATGTCATCTGCCGGCAGAGCGCAGCAGTCGGCAACAAATGGCAGGCTGCCCGGAGAAATATTCTTTTCCGTGATGACGCCCACTTCGCCCGCGATAATTGCTGCCCCCGGAGCACAGCCTCTATTGTCCGCGGCGCCCCAGATTTCCTCAATTGCGCCGGTTGCCGGGTCAGTAAACTGCGCGTAGCCAATGCATACTCTTGGATTTTGTGCTGCGCGTTTTATCTCACTTGTTCGTGCGGAGTCCGCTCTCGCCTGTACCGCAATGGCTGCCGGCAGAAGACAATGACAAAGCAACGCAGCCGCGCCGGAAACCGCCGTTATTTTCATTCTAATCGGCATAAGTATTTGAGCGAGAGTGACTAATGAAGCTTAGTTTCGTTATCGGCTTCTTTGCTGCGAGACTAAAATTACCGCAGTATGCGCGAGTATATGTAGGGAAATGTTTCTAGAGCATTTTTCAGAACCTTGTAGCGCTTTTTGGCGCTGCAAGTTCTAGAAAAAGCTCTATCCTCCGTAGCTTCCGCCTTCGCCAAGGCTGCGGCGGACAGGTTAGCGAAGGAGGATCTCGAATCGGCAGATACGAGG
>JAKPSH010000098.1 GCA_029555385.1 Pseudomonadota bacterium | reverse complement strand
TACCGAGAATAGCACTGCCGGCGGTGAGCCGTACATTGAAGCGTGTGTTATCGTAGACATTTAGCCCGCACCAGGTGAGCACAAATGACTGAGCATATTCCATCATACCTCGAACGCATTGACGAATTTCGCTGGCGCATCCCGCGCGAGACAAAGCACGGCATGCGCGTAGACGGCATCGTATATGCCGACGAACGTTTGATGCTCAACATTCGCGAAGATAAATCCCTCGAACAGGTAGTAAACGTCGCTTTCCTTCCCGGGATTGAGCAATATTCACTGGCCATGCCCGATATTCATTGGGGCTACGGCTTTTGCATCGGCGGCGTTGCCGCAACCAACCCGCAAGCGGGCGGCGTGGTAAGTCCCGGCGGCGTAGGTTACGACATCAATTGCGGGGTGCGCTTGATTCGCACGGCTATTCCCTTTAAAGACGCCAAACCGCTGCTTAACCTGCTGGTTGAACAGCTTTTCAGCAGCATCCCCTGCGGCGTGGGACAAAGCGGGCAGGTGTCTTTTTCCCGCCGGGAAATGGAGCAAGTTCTAGAACAAGGCTCGTCTTATGTGCTGAAGAAGGGCTTCGGCTGGAACTCAGATCTTTACGCAACGGAGGCGCACGGAAAACTTGAAGGTGCAGACGCGGAGGCCGTAAGTTCACGCGCGTATGAACGAGGCGCGGGCCAGTGCGGCACGCTGGGCAGCGGCAATCATTTTGCAGAAATCCAAGTAGTCGAAGATATCTATGACGAAGAAGCAGCGCGTATCTTCGGCTTGGAGCAGAAGAACCTTGCCGTAATGATTCACTCCGGCTCGCGCGGCCTGGGCTACCAGGTTTGTGAAGACGCTTTGCGCGAACTCGCCAAAGCACCGCAGAAATACGGCATTGCACTACCTGACCGTCAGCTTGTCTCAGCACCGATAGAATCTCCCGAGGGGCAGCGCTACCTGGGTGCCATGCGCGCAGCCGCAAATTTCGCTTGGGCCAACCGGCAGATGATGACGCACTTGACACGCGAAGCTTTTGAAGCAGTTTTCACGCAGCCGGCAGAAGCGCTGGGCATGCATTTAGTCTACGATGTGGCGCACAACATCGCCAAGGAAGAAACGCACCGGGTCAACGGCAAGGAAATACGCCTCTTGGTGCACCGCAAAGGCGCAACGCGCGCTTTTCCGCCCGGCCATGCCGAAGTGCCGCAGCATTACCGCAGCGTGGGCCAGCCGGTGCTTGTGCCGGGGGACATGGGACGCTGCAGTTATGTGCTGGCCGGGCAAGAACGGGCGATGGCCGAAACCTTTGGCTCATGCTGCCACGGTGCAGGGCGGCGCCTTTCAAGAAAGGCGGCACTCAAAGCAGCAAAAGGCCGCTCTGTGCTCGATGAGCTTCGCCAGCGCGGAGTGATTGCCCGCGCCAGGAGCGTGCGCGGATTGGAGGAAGAGCAGCCTGATGCATATAAGGATGTGCGCGAGGTGGTTCATGTCGTGCATAACGCGGGCTTGGCCAAGCTCGTCGCCAAACTTCGTCCCGTTGGCGTGATCAAGGGATAAAAGGTCCGCGAATATTCCGACCGCCATTTCTGCAGCGCAGACAAATGAACAAGGCCGCTGCAGCAGAGAAAGAGAGAAGCGCAGGAAACCCTGCGCTCTTCTCGCGAATCCTCCTGAGACGGGCTGCCGTCAGAACGCCGGTGAGCGGTGTCCCAGCGTTTCCTTGTCATCAACGAGCAGCGCATAAACGCACTTGCTCAGCTGTTTGCTGAGTTCAACGTCCGCGCTGCGGCGGTTTAGGGACTCCAACGGCCACTCTCCTTGACACAGCCACTGGGGCACTTCCGGACGAGGCCCGGCGTAACTGACTACCACGGCTACGGGCGCGTAGCCGGGCGTGCTCAGATGCTGCTCATGGACCCAAACCCTGGCAACCCGGGAGTCAGTGAACAACGCGTCATCGGTCAGCCAAACAAACACCGCACGGCCGCTGCACCGCGGATCCGGCAGCCGGGCGACATAAGCCGTGCCCTGCCCCAAGAACGTCCTGACATGTTCCGGTACTCGGTCCATACCTTCCTTTCTCCTCATGTTATGTGCGAACTTCCATGAAAAACGACTCTGTTCAGAGAACGGCTTAAAATACTCTCAAGAGAGCCGTTTTCCGGGCATGAGCTTGACGGCCGGCAACACGGGAGCAGGAGGAAAAGGCTTCGCAAGAAAAAAACAAAAAAACCAGTCGTACATCTTCTCTATTGCGCTGTCTCTCTACGGAATACACACAATACGGAACCGCAGAGAGCAACAAAAAGCTTCTTCCATCACACCAATAAAGTTAAAGAGCACGGACAATTACCGCAAGTCGCGGTAAATAAATCACCATAAAGATTTGATCAAGTCAAGTAGAAGGAACGGCAGAGATAAGGCCCCGTTCAAAGACGCCCAATTCATCAGCCGCAGCTCGACCTAGGATGCACGATCAATTCATCCCACAGCCATGCTTTTGGTCACGGCCGTCAGAGGTCCAATTCGCCGCAACCGGTCCATGGGCGGCAGCCATATCGGCAGAGTCCGCCGCGCTCGATGCACTTCTCCTGCTCCGAACCTTGGAGATTTTGCTCGTCAGTATTCCAAGGTCTCTGTAATGTAAGACGGTCGCCACGAACAGCACACAATAGGATTCCGTGTTCGAAAAAGTTCTCGCCCCGTATCTCCTCGTTGCTGCCGGATTCGCCGCCGGAAAAATCTTAGGTCTGCGCAAAGAAGCTGTCGCGCCGCTGCTGATCTACTTTCTTACTCCGGTTGTCGTCTTTGCCGCCGTGCTTCGCGCGCCGCTTGAAGTGCGCTACATCGGTCTGCCCGCGTTTTTTTACCTGCTTTGCGCGCTAGTCTGCTGGATCTCGTTCAAGCTTGCCCAACGCCCCTTCGGCAGCCCGCGAAGCAACCTGCTCGGCTTTGCCTGCGCTGATGCGAATTCCGGCTACTTCGGCATCCCCGTGGGCATCGCCCTTTTTGGCGAAAATGCGCTGAGCGCCATCGTGCTTTCGAGCTTTGGTTTCATCCTTTATGAGAATACTATCGGTTTCTATCTTACTGCCCGCGGCAAGCATACGGCTCAGGAAAGCTTGATTAAGGTGCTGCGTCTTCCTTCTGTCTATGCCTTCATCCTCGGACTCGTGCTAAATATTTTCTCCCTTGAACTGCATGGTCCATGGCTTGACCTCTGCACAAATATCCGCGGGGCCTACTCCGTGCTCGGCATGATGATGATCGGGCTCGCCATTGCGGACTTGGAGAAATTCAGCATAGATTTGCCGTTTCTCAGCTATGCCTTCGCCTTTAAGTTTATTTTCTGGCCGCTGCTTGTCGGCCTGGTTCTTGTTCTTGACGCACAAACAGCAAGCGTCTTCTCGCTGGAACTGCGCCGCGTCGTGTTCTTCATGTCCACACTTCCACTTGCCGCAAACGTCGTCGCCATTGCCGCCTTGCTTAAAGTCGAACCGGAGCGCGCCGCAGTGGCTGTGCTGGCGAGCACACTGCTTGCGCTGCTGACTGTGCCCCTGACGAATGCCTGGTTTAGCGGTATGGTGTGGTGAGCACCTGCCCCATCGCCATGTTTTCGCAAGTGTGCTAAGAGAAGCACGCTTTATGCAGTTATTGGAGCTATTGTCATGAAAAGGTTAGCGATTCTTACAAGCGGCGGCGATGCGCCGGGAATGAACGCGGCAATTCGCGCGGCGGTACGCCTTGCGTCAAGCCGCGGCATCGAGCCGATCGGCGTGATGCACGGTTACCAAGGCCTGCTTAACGATGACACGGTTGTTCTCAATCCCCGCTCGGTGTCCAACACCGTGCAGCGGGGCGGAACAATTCTTAAGACATCGCGCTGCAGCGAGTTCGAGTCAGAAGCAGGGCGGGAAAGAGCGAAAAAGACCTTGGAGCGCCGCAACATCGACGGCTTGATTGTCATTGGCGGAAACGGAACCTTGACCGGCGCCATTGAGCTGGGCCGCATCTGGAGAGGGCAAATCATCGGGCTTCCCGGCACAATTGACAACGACCTTGCGGGATCTGACTTTACCATCGGCTACGACACGGCTGTCACAACGGCACTCTATGGGATTGATCGCATTCGCGATACCGCGGAGTCCCATGAACGGGTGTTTCTGATCGAGGTCATGGGCCGCCATGCTGGATTTATCGCGCTCGATGTCGCCATCGCCGGCGGCGCCGAGGAAGTGCTTCTTCCGGAGGTAAAAACAGGCTTCAACGAACTCGCAGATCGTCTGATGGCCGGTATTGCGCGCGGCAAAGGCAGCAGCATTGTCATTGTCGCGGAAGGATATGATTCTGGCGGCGCGGAGGCAGTCGCCGAGCGCCTGCGCAGCCAACGCGGATTAGAAAGCCGGGTGCTGGTACTGGGACATCTGCAGCGGGGAGGCTCGCCTACGGCAGCCGACCGGCTGCTTGGCACAGAGCTGGGCGCTTACGCCGTAGATCTTTTTATCGGCGGCACAACGGGAGTAATGGCCGGAAAAGTAAACGGCAGGCTTGTCGCCACGCCGCTGGTGGAGGCAGTTTCACTAAAAAAGCCGCTTAACCGCTACATGCTTAGCATCATGGACGCACTGGCCAGTTAGCGCCAGATGGTTTCAGATGTGGACAGGTCTATCCAGCGTTCGACTCCTTTCCAGCCGTCGGAGGCGCCGTAGAGTCCGAAATCAGCAAGAGATGTCTCAGCACCAAGCTGGCTTGCCACGTACAGCGCGTAGCTCAGTTCGCGGCTGGGACATACAGCCGTGACAATGCGCTGGACAGGCCGGGCAACGGCCTTTACTGCCGGCTCCGGAGCAGCGCCTTCGGCGGCCGCTCCGCTTGCTTGCTGCACCGTCTGGTCTGGCACGGCTTTGGCCAGTTCTTCCTTCTTCTCAAAATGGCCGTAACAAAAGCTGATGATGTCGCTGGCAATATGCACATCCATCGACACTTGGCGTTTGACACCCTTCGGAGGAAGTCTTTTCGTTATGACTTCGATGCCGGCGCGCTCGACTGCATCAAGAAACGCAAACTGCCGCGCATCATCCTCGTGCGGGATGAGACAGTAGTAGCGTGCGACTTCAAGTTTTATTCCGGAAGTAAGGCCGCTGACGAGTCGAGATAAGTCTACTTTACGTTCAAGCCGGCGCGTGGCTCGATCAAGACCGGTTGCATCAATAAATAACCCCATGCGGCGTTTCATTTTGCGTTTCATCACACCGCCCTGAAGAACCTCAAATGCCTCTCGACCCATATTCGAATTTCCTCAACTACTTAGAACAGCTTTTCCAGCGAACTAACGAGGACCGGCTTCGTGCCCGTCCCTAATTGTTATTCGCTTTGCCGCCTAATGCGTATCATAGCGCACAGAAAACACCAAAACGCCAATATAGGTATCGGTTAAAGCCAATAAGTCCAGAGGCTTATGATTGTGTTTGCTCTGCAGCAGCGCCAGGTTGCAGCTAACGGATAATCACCGGCGTTCCCATTGGCAGCATGTAGTATATGGCTGACATATCAGCGGTAGAGACGCGCAAACCGCCCACATCCTCTGTCCAAACGGAACCGCAGTGAATGGGAAAAGTAGTTGTAATGTACAACGCGTACTTGCCTAACGCTCCCCGGCGGTAGCGCATGCGATCCCCATCCGGTGGGACGCGCAGCTTGCGCTTTTTGAAATACTCATCTGGAGCATACCAGAGCGGATCTTTCAACGGGTTCTGGAGATAATACTCACCCGGAGACAAATCTATCGCCCCTTCGGCTTGAAGCTCCTTGACCACGGAGTTTCCCCGGTGAAGCACCAGCTTCTTCGACTCCCTCACGATCTCGAGCCAAGTTTCATTGTCCGCGGGTAAATAACCTAAGCTTGGCGGGAAATAACCAATAAGCGGGGCCATTAACTTGGGGTCAGCATCGCCTCCTGAGGCAAGTTCCCTCACCGGGCTGCTTTGCTTCTCGGGAATAACGTGGCTAAGAATAATTGTCCCAGATTCCAAATAGCGATTGTCGAGTTTAAGCGACGCACTCTTCACACTGCCCGGCGGCGGAACAAGAGTCACATCACTAACTGAACAGCCGGCATAAAGCACAACTGCCGCTGCGGCGGCGCCTAATAAGACGAAGACCCTTCTTCTTGAACGAAACTCTGCTTTCATCATTTAACACCCCGCGCACGAGCAAAACACCAGACAAAACTCAGCGACGAAATAAGAATTAAGCGAAGTATACTCCGGCAACTCCAGTCATGTCGATTAATTACAGCGCATACACAGTATAACCGTGAGGCTAGAGCAGGTCGTTTTTGTTTCTGACTAATCAACACGCTTTTCGGCTGTCTTATGAAAATCAGGGGATGTTGTTCTAGGCAAAATTTGTGTATTGTAATTGGCCCTGTAATGGATGAGCAATTATGAGATACACCGTTGTAGTATTGATAACTTTATCGGCAGCGCTGCTTAGTGCGTGTGCTTTTGTAGGAGCGCCCGACTCAGCACCCGAACCAGCGCCGAAAAAACAGACAAGCTACGTCGTGCCGCCGGCGATGCACGCTGCCGCCCGCGGCATGTTGGCAATGAAACCGGTTCTGATAGTTCAGCCGAGCGTCGACCACCGGCGTCATCTAGTACTACGTGACACCGCCGAGGTCCGTAAGTTTGTTAACTCCTATACCTCAGATACTCGTGCTTTTGTCAGCGAGACCTTAGATGACCGCGCAAAATATCTCCCGATGATTTTCCAGGTTTTCGATCGCGAAGGCATACCGCGCGATTTGGCAAACATCGCCTTTATCGAAAGCCGTTATAATCCGCTGGCAAACGGTGCTGGCACTGTGGGAATGTGGCAGTTTACCACCGCCACAGCGCGCTCCCTTGGTTTGGAAGTAAGTCTCTGGAATGACGAGCGAAAAAATCCAGTAAAATCAACCGAAGCCGCGGCGAAATATTTCAAGCGTCTGTACAGCCAGTTTGACGACTGGTTTCTGGTCGCAGCCGCATACAATTTGGGACCGGCAAAGATTGAGGCGGCGATCGATAAAGGCGAAAGTCTTGACGTGTTCCAGCTAGGCCGCAAGGGTCTGATTTGCAGAGATGTAATTAATTTCGTGGCCAAGTTCATCGCCTTATCGATGATTACCCGAAATCTTGACGTTTACGGCTTTTCGGCAGACAGACACCAGTATGCCGGATAGCAGATTGCAGACTCCTTCGCTGCGCATTGGTTATGGATTCGACATTCATGCCTTTACCGATAACCGCTCATTGATTCTAGGCGGAGTTGAGATTCCCCATTCGCGAGGTCTCGCCGGCCACTCCGACGCAGACGTGCTCTTGCACGCCGTGACCGATGGTGTGCTTGGCGCACTCGCCTGGGGGGACATCGGCCGCTGGTTTCCCAACACTGACGAAACTTACCGCAATGCTGACAGCAAGGAGCTGTTTCACAAAGTATGGCGAAAATGCCGGGAAGCAGGTTGGAGTTTGGTAAACTGTGACTGCGTGGTTATTACGGAAGAACCGCGGTTATCCGGACATGCCTCCGCTATCTGTGAATCTTTGGCACAGCTTTTCGGCGCCGAAACCGGACAGATCAGTGTAAAGTCCAAAACGATGGAGCACTTAGGCGCGCTGGGGCGCAAGGAAGGCATCGCCGCCACTGCCGTAGTGCTGCTCTACCAAGCGGATTGCTCAACACCTAGCCAGTAATCCACATTGAATACGGGAGCGTTTCATCGCGTCTATACTACTTCGTTTGTACTGCCCGGAACCTCTGTGGTATAATGCGCCTCAACGCAGAGGCAGCTCATCTTAATCTTCAGTTGCTAGGGTCAATAAACTTATTCGCATCCGCATAACTTATTCGATGGACAAAATGAAACCTAGACTCTGCCTAAACTGCCTCGTGAGCAGCACAGTGTTTGTGTGCATGCTGCTC
Source organism: Pseudomonadota bacterium (assembly GCA_029555385.1). Taxonomy (GTDB): domain Bacteria; phylum Bdellovibrionota_C; class UBA2361; order SZUA-149; family SZUA-149; genus JAKPSH01. The sequence goes on along the minus strand of JAKPSH010000098.1, from coordinate 9,808 downwards.
AGTCCGTGCCTTGCCGAGCAACCGCGCCCCGGAGCGCTTGCCGCAGACACTCTCGTGCTTGCCTTCAATTCCGCGAAGGCGGCAGCGTGCGGCAAAAGCGGAAAGCTTGCCGATGCGGAAATTGAAAGACAGATCCGGGAAGTCCTGCTCCCTAGTTTTGATTTCTCTGAACTTGCACATCGCTCCGTAGGCGGCGCATGGCAGAGTGCGAGTCCCGCAGAACGCAGCGAACTTTCCACGCTGCTCGGCAATACGCTTGCGCGCAGCTTTATCGGCATGGTGCGTTCGCTCATCCCCAACTGGAGCATCTCCGTGCTGGAGCAGACAGAAAAAGGCCGCCGTGCGCGTGTCCGCACGCTGATGACTTCCGCACAAAGCACCGCCAAAGCAGATTTCACGCTTATCCGCGAGCGGGATGCCTGGCGCATCCATAACGTCGTTGTCGAGAATTTCAGCCTGGAGAAACTCTACCAGGTTCAGTTCGCGGGAATTGTCGAGAAAGAAGGAATCAACGGACTGATCGCTCGTCTGCGTGCTAAAGTTTGAGATGCGGCGCTTGTGCTCTCGGGCCGTGTTCGGACCACAACCTCCGAGCAAAACGCCGCATCCCCCGTTCCCGCCGCATCCATGCTAGGCCACGAGTTCCTGCCGCAAGCACACCGCCAAAGGGGCGTAAACCAACTGAGGCGGGTACATGTGCATGAACACCACGATCGCCGCGGCGTCCAGTTCCGTCAGGACCGCCTTCTGCGCCCGCTCGAGAAGCTCGGCCACGAATTTCAGCTCCGCCACAACACAGTCCTTCAAGTTCGCATCCGCCGCCACCTTGGTGCTCTCCAGTCCGAGCCGGTAGAAGCACACTCCGGTGCGGATCACCTGGACCAGGCTCTCGCCCATTTGCCGCAGCATGCCGTTAAGTTCTTGGACGGTCATGACCCTCTCTCCTTTCCATTGGTAAACAGATTCCTCGTTTCAACTCCCGGACATGGCGCTAATCCACGACGCATGAATCAGCACCATGTCCGAGGGTTAGGATACAGAAGAAAAGATATTAGAGAATCGTTTGCTGAGGGGGGATATACAAAAAACCTTAAAGCAAGGCACAAGCGCCTGCACCCGCGTCAAAGGCCGCCGGAGGTTCACTCAAACGGGCGCAGCAGCATCACTCCCCACAAGGCAAAAAGAGAAAGAACCTCCTGTCCTGAGATCAACGATACGCCCCCTGAATAAGTTATTCGACTTTTTTTTGTAGAATACCCGTTCTGACGATGCTGTTCGTGCAAGCAGCCAGCACAGCTTTCTGCCGCAGCGCGTGCCTTCAAAAGCTATCGGATGCTAACCAGGGAATCTTCCTCCGTACTGGTATTGCAGCGGGAATCTACAATCACCTGATCACCGGCTTCATTACGCACCAGCTGCACCGCGCCCGCAGCTACCGCCTGCACGACTGCGGGCAGCAGGATATGCTCTTGCCTGAGGATACGCGCGCTAAGTTTTTCTTCGTCATCTCCGGGCAGCACCGGCACCACAGCCTGGGCAATTATCGGCCCGGCATCGACTTCTTCGACGACGAAGTGCACTGTCGCCCCGGCAAAACGCACGCCGGCGGCAAGCGCCTGGGCCTGGCCGTGCAGACCGCGAAACGATGGAAGCAGCGCCGGGTGGATATTGATAATCCGGTCAGGAAAACGCCGGATGAATTCGGGTGCAACTACACGCATGTAACCGGCAAGCACGATCAAGTCCGGTCTAAACTGCTCCACAGCATCCGCAAGCACCGTGTTGAATTCCGCGGTAGAGCGCTGCTTGGGCAGACGCGGCACGACTTGCGTGGGAATCCCGCAGGATGCGGCGAATTCAAGCCCGGCAGCATCCTTTTTGTCCGAAAGCACGGCAGCAATTTCAATCGGCGCACCGGATGCACTTATGCTTTTATGGAGCGCCTGAAGATTTGACCCCCGGCCCGAAATCAGCACCACGACACGGAATTTATCATCTTGTTTGCTCATGGCCGCTCCTTTGAGCTTCTTCTTATACCTTCGGAAATGCGAAAGGGAAATACCTCCTGCGCTCTGGTTCATAAAATGCCTAACTTTGCTTTTAAGCTGCTCAAGTAGCTATCGCCGGTGAGAATCTGTATAATCCAGCACTGTGCGGGTCCGCGCAAATTTAAGGAACATTACTATGGCTATTTCAATGCGGCTTCTCCTCTTGCTCCTCCTGGTTGCACCCCTTCGGGTCTGGGCTGACGGTTCGCCCGCTGATACCGGACCGGGCAGACCAACAGACCAAAGCAGTGTAAATTTCAACAAAACTCAGCGCTTTATCCCCGGTGAAGAAGTCATCACGCCTACCGGGAAAAAAGTGAAAGTCTGGTCATCCGAAGGACCGGTCCCCGTAAGCAGGGCTCCGGAACCTTTCGAGGACCGCGAAAAGAGCCTCATCCCCGATAATGTAATAATCGATGCTGGCACAGTGCCGGCTTTACGTGACGACCATCGCCGCCATGACCAAGTGCCTAACGCCTCTGCGCACAATCCGCAGCGCGCACCGTCGGCGCCAAGACCGCGGGTTCAGCAAAATGAGCGGCACTAGACAACCGGGGTCGCACCTCAAAAACGAACACAGCCTTGCGCTGATTGAAGCTTCAGTAAACTCACCGCTTGGCCGCATCTCGCTTTTTGCCGGCGAGGCGGGGCTCATTGCTTGCGCGTTCTCTGACGGCTCAAAAGACTTAAAGAAAAAGTTGGCAGCACACGGTTTTGTCTTTTCAAGGAAAAGCGGCAAGAATTCACCCGGCTCAAAAGCGCAGAGGCACGTGCGTGCTGCCCAGCGGGCAGTAACCGCATACTTCCGCGGCAGTCTGCAAGCGCTGGACAGGACGACACTCGCCCCTTGTGGAACCACTTTCCAGAAACAAGTGTGGAAGGCACTTTGCGCGGTCCCTGCGGGACAAACCAGGTCTTACGCCGCGATAGCAGCCCGGCTGGGAAAGCACACGGCATCCCGCGCCGCAGCAAATGCCTGCGGGGCAAATCCCCTGCCCCTCTTTATTCCCTGCCATCGCATCATCCGGACCGGCGGCGAACTCGGCGGCTACAGCGGCGGGACAGCAAAGAAGAAGTTTCTTCTGCACCATGAAGCTGCTTGGCGCCGGGGCCGTGCGGTGCCATAGAGCACGTATTCACCCCGGGCAACTGCCGCGAGCACTGGAACAAACAGATCCCTCGCACGACGAACTTTGCCTCCAAGCACAACCGGCGGGCCCGGAACGACAAAGTGCCCGAACGCCGCGTCCGTACACCGCCCACCAGCACCACACTGTAACTTCTTGCAAATATCCGACCCCACCAGCGAACCTTTAAGATTTTCTAATTTATAATAGATTTTCAACCCGGCCGGCCTACTATGGTTACAGCGTAACGTTTTGCATCTAACCGTCCTCGGCCCGCTCCTGGTATCCTGCAAGTAACAGCGCGGTCAGGAAACGCAGGTCTCCGGCGCGCCTGGTCAACTTTACTTTAAGGAGGAACTCGACATGAGCAGTATCAAAGTGATCAATGCAAGAATTACGCTGACGCGGGGAGCCGCGCTCCTTTGCGCTCTTTTCTCGCTGTGCTGGACATCCAGCGCCTGGGCGGCTGGCACTCTGACACCTGCCGGCTCACCCCAGCAGCCAATTCAGATCCGCGACCACTCGCTGGAAGTCCACATTCTCGGCGGATTCGCCAAGACCGATGTGAATCAAACATTCTTCAATCCAAACGCGCAGGACCTGGAAGCCGTCTACGCCTTTCCCGTACCCAAAAGCGCCTCGCTCTCGGAATTTATCATTTACTCGGGCGAGGAAGAGCTTCATGGCGAAGTCTTGCCAAAAGCCAAGGCAAACCAGATTTACGAAGACGAGAAGAACAAAGGCAACGACGCAGGAGTCGCCAACAAAAAGGAGTTTGAAACGTACGAGTTTCGCGTCTCCCGCGTGCGCGCCCAATCCGAAACCCGCATCCGCTTTATTTACTACCAGCCGCTGGTCATCGATACCGGCGTCGGGCGCTATGTCTATCCGCTGGAAGATGGAGGCACAGACGAGCTGGCCAAAAGCTTTTGGGTGCCGAATACTAAAGTAGAAAACCAGTTCTCCGCGCACTTTGACGTGCGCCTTGAATACCCGATTGCCGATATCCGCTTGCCGGGATTCGAAAATGCCGCAGCCATCAACCGCATCGGCGATGGCGAGGTGAAGATCGACCTGCAAACAGCCAACGCCAGCCTGGATAAGGATATTGTTCTCTACTATCGCCTGGCTGACAATCTGCCGGGGCGCATCGAGCTCCTGCCCTACCGCCCGGACAAGAATAAACCGGGAACTTTTATGTTAATCGCGACGCCTGGAATCGACCTCAAGGCTCTGAGCAGCGGTGCGGATTATGTCTTCATTCTTGACTCGTCCGGCAGCATGGCGGGAAAGATCCAGACGCTGGCGCGCGGGGTAAAACAGACCCTGGGCCAAATGAAACCCGAGGATCGCTTCCGCATCGTGGCTTTTAACAGCCGCGCCTGGGAAGTGGCCGGCGACTGGCAGAACGCCAGCACAGAAAACGTGCAGCGCGCAATTGCTGCTGTTGAACAGCTTGCACCGAATGAAAGCACCAATCTCTATGAGGGGCTGGAGCTTGGACTGAAGAAACTCGACAATGACCGGGTAACCAGCGTCATCCTGGTTACCGACGGCGTAACCAACACCGGCATCCTCGACCCTAAGGAGTTCGCTTCGCTGATGAAGCAGTATGATGTGCGCGTCTTCGGCTTCCTGATGGGGAACAATTCCAACTGGCCGTTGATGGAGGTGGTCACGAAAAGCAGCGGCGGCTTTTATTCCGCGGTGTCAAACGCCGATGACATAGTCGGACAGATTATGCTCGCCAAAAGCAAGATATTGAGCGAATCGCTGCACGATGCATCACTATCTGTTCGCGGGGTGAAAGTCACGGACGTAACCGACGAATTTATCGGTAAAGTCTACCGCGGCCAGCAGCTCGTGGTCTTCGGACGCTATGATGAAGCAGGACCGGCCACCGTGCGCTTGAAAGCAAAACTAAGCGGCGCCGATACTGAGTACCAGACGACATTCAACTTCCCCGAGACCGATACCACTTATCCGGAAATCGAACGGCTCTGGGCTATGAACCAAATCGAAACGATTCAGTACAAGACAAATATCGGCGAAGCATCACCTCAGGAAGGCAAGAAAGCCATTGAAGATATCGGCGTGGCTTACCAACTGGTGACTGACGAAACATCTATGGTGGTGCTCTCGGATGCGGTGTTCAGTCAGTATGGCATTGAGCGGCGGAACAAAGCACGCACCGACGTCGAGCATCAAGCACAGTCTGTGCGCAGTCAGTCGCCGGTGCGCGCAAACCGCGTTGATGCGCAAAGCCCGATGTTTCCACACGCCGCGCACGGGCTCGGCGGAGGCGGAGGGGCCATTGACCCGGTATCCGCAAGCATCTTGTTCGGCTTAATCGGCATCGGCTTGCTGCCGCGTAAAAATAGGGCGAAACCCCGCACAAGCAACAACTAACAACGGGGGGCGCGGGGGGCAAAATTCGCCCCGCGCCCCGCACAACTCACCAGGATTCAGCAAACCGGAACACCCCATGGACCGCAGGCAAGCATCCGCCAATTACCTCCCGCACCTGCCGCTGATCACGCTGAGCTGCGCCGCCGCCGCATCAATTATCAGCTTGGTCCCGGCACTGGCTTCCTGGGCTGAATACAGCCGAAGTGCTGTTGCGGCGGGACAGTGGTGGCGTCTCGCAACCTGCCACTTTACGCATTGGTCACCGGAACACCTCTTTTGGGATTGTGCCTCGTTTTCAGGATTGGGCATTCTTTGCGAATGCTGCTTGTTCGATTCCCGGCGCACGCCCGCCACCTGCCGGCTGTCCTGGCGGCGGGGTACGTGGGTAATTATCGCGGGCATAGCGGTTTCAATATGCTTAGTTGCTGCCGGAGTACATTTCTTTGCCCCAGGGATTGAAACCTACCGTGGACTCTCTGGAACCTGTGTCGCGCTTTTCGCGCTGGTTGATGGTATATATATTCTCCGCGCATCGACTCAGCAGGATACCATGACACTTGGCGCAGCGCTTACTTGCGCCGGCGCTCTTGGGGCAAAGCTTGCTTTTGAAGCGTCCACTCAACAAACTCTTTTCGATTCAACTGCGGGAAGGCTCTATGTACTGGTTCCCATTGCCCATATCGCGGGAGCAGCGGCAGGAATTATTGTTCTTTGGCTGGCATGCGGAAAAAGGGGCCTTGAACGCCAGAACATATCCCTAGCAAAATAAGGGTCATTCATCTATTCCCGCAGACTGGTTTGTATTGTTAGGTAAAACTGTGGTAAGTGGTTATTACGCTTCGCCCCTGAGTGCGTATCCTGTAGCCTGCGTGCCGTTTGCTCGCGAACAGTGTCAGTACAGAAAGGTGCGAGTAAATTGAGCGGGCAAGCATGCGTGTTATTTTGCATTCCTGTCCATCCTTTTTTGCGCTGTAACATCTTAAGAACAGCGGCTGCGGCAGCGTTGAGCTGTTTGCTCCGTTAGTTGTTTGGTGTGAATGGCAGGAGAGAATAATAGACCCTTTTCGAGTTCGTGGATTACATGAAAAAAATATACGTCGGAAATATTCCGTATTCGGCAACCGAGGAAGCATTGGGCAACGTGTTCAAACCGTTCGGAGAAGTAACGAGTGTGCGGGTTGCTCAGGATTCCCGTTCAGGACGTTCAAAAGGCTTTGCTTTTGTTGAAATGGCTGACCAGGGCGCGGACCAAGCTATTGCAGCTCTGGACGGCACCGAGTTTGAAGGCCGCACTCTTCGCGTAGCCGAGGCGCGTGAACGCACCGACGCGCCGCGCGAGCGCGGTGGATATGACCGTGACCGCGGTGATCGCGGCGATCGCGGCAACCGGCGCCCCGGTGGTGGCTACGGCGGCGGCGGCGGCGGACGCGGCGGTCAGCGGCGGCAGCACCGCGGCGGCGGACAAAACTATTAGAGCACATTTCTAGACCTTGCAGAGCGAAGTGTACCGCAAGGTTCAGAAACAGCTTCACTCAATGCAATTGCGATAGGCGGCTGGCTTAGCGTCAGGCGCTCGCCGGGTGTGCGACGAAGAGGCCTTACCTCCGGGCTGTGTCTTGTGCCGGCGTCGCGCATTTTGGCGCTACTGCGCCGTGTCCATTTTGGCGCTACTGCGCCGTGTCGGACAGCATACCAAGAATTTCAGTTTCTTCAGGAAATCGTCCTGTCTTTCTTTTCGAATACAGGAGCTTTCCTTTAAGGCTTACATCAAATATTCCGTTGCTGCCTTTACGAAGTTCGACTTTGACTTGCGGTAATTTCTTTTCCAATGCGGCCTTCAACCTGGAGGCCTCTGGATAGTAGTTTCACTCACCGCAGTATTCGATTGTGATTTCCATAACTTCCCTCTTAAAAAGACCCCAGCAACAAACGCAAATGAATTGCCGCGTTCTTGACCGTAAGAATAATCAGCGTGCAGTATGAAAGCAAGCCCCCACGCACCGAGTCCCATTCCCTGACACGAGGACTTGAGTCTCAACAGCACCCATGAGAAAACCACGTATTACTCGAAGTTTATCGGGTAAGTTAGTGCTCTGAGTGGTTTGAATATTTCTTCATGCACAAAAAGGAGAAACAAAAATGTTGCGAGCAATGAGATATTCGCTTTTGCTGCTGATGAGTCTGAGCTTGGCTTGTTTTCTTGGCTGCAGCGACGACGACGACGACGAATTCGGCGATATCCAAGATGAAATCGAAGAAGAAATCGACGAGGAAATCGACGACGAAGAAATTCCTGAATGCGTAGGCACGTGGACGATTACTTCCGCCGTGCTGGATGGCGAAGAAGAAGATGTCTTCGGCGCAGTCTGGACCATTTCGCCGACGGACTGGGCGCTGCAGACCGTAATATGCGGCAGCACCGGCACCACTGATCTCTCCGGCGAAGATATTTCGATGACCGTTGCCACCCAAAACTGCGCGGATCCGATTCCTGCCCCGGAAGGCCGGACCGCAAGCGGCACATGCTCCGTTGAGAATGGCGTGATGACGATGACGCTGTCCCATGACCTGGAGGGCACCGTGCATACATTGACAGTTACGGGCGAGCAGCAGTAAGTCTCACCGCCGCTGTTAATATTCGCATACTTTTTGCGGCTTGCGGCTGCCTGCCGCAAGCCGCAGGCCGCAAGTCTTAAGGAACAAGTCATGGACAGCAGCACACCGCTTCGCACTCTTGATGAAATATCACGCGGGTTTGATGAAGCTCTGCAGCAGTTGAGTTTTGTCGATATCCATGTTCACGATATGCCCGATTGCTGCGGCCCGGAGTTGGCGCTGCTTGGACCCGATGCCGTAATTGACTATCATTACCTCTACGGCGAAGTGCTTGGCGGTTTGGGGCTTCGCCCCAGCCAGACGGACGCGATATGGGCCATGCCGCGCAAGGAGCGGGTCGATTTTCTAGTCGAAAAATCGCTGGCTGACGGCTGTCTGCCCGTCTCGGAAGCCCGGCTGGGCATCCTTTCCGCTGCGCATGCGCTTGGTTTGCCGACCGCCAGCGGAGATTTCCGGAATGTTCTCCGCGAATGGCGGACACTCTATGCCGACATGGGCCCAAGGAAATACACCGAGCGCGTATTTGAGCTTGCTGGAATCACGCGCGTCGTAAGCACGCAAAGTCCGTTTGTTGAGGCCGAATGCCGCCTTTACCTAAATGACGCCGTGCTTGAAAACTGGGATCCGCGGTATTGGTGCGGACTGCGCTGGGATGAGTTTGTGCACAAGCCCGAAACTGCGGCAGGTCTGTGTCAGGGGCTGATGAAAGCGCCCGAAGCTGCCGGGCCGCTCAGTTCGGAACGCACTGTTTGTGCCGCGCGGCGGCTGCTTGAGTTTTGGGCCGATCGGCTGCCCAATGTTAAATACGTCGCCTTGTCGCTTCCCGGCACGGCACGCCTCGCGGACCGATCGTCGCGCATCACTCAGTGCCTGGAAGATGTAATCGTTCCCGTCGCCAGCGAACGCCGGATGCCGGTTTTCTTGATGCCTTATGTGCGCCGCGCGATTAACCCGTCTTTTCGCAATGCCGGCGATTGTGTCGAGCGCGGCGAGATAAATGACTTAATCGACTTTATGAGCCGCCATACAGAAACCCTTTTTGCCGTCACGCCGCTTGACGAAAACGACAACTACCCCTTGGCATTTGCCGTACGTGCGTTGCCCAACGTGCGCGTTTGGGGCCATTGGTGGGGCAATCTTAATCCTTCGTTGATTGAAGCCCAGCTTCGTCTGCGCTTGGAAATGAACGGATATGTGCATTTCGGCGTCAATTCCGATGCGCGCATCCGCGATCAGCTTCTTTTCAAATGGCCGCACTACTTGCGCGTCATGAAGCGAGTAGTTGTCGAGCGCTGTCACGACATTGCCGAGCTTTCCGGCTGGCCGGTTACCGTCGACACGATCCGCCGGTCAATTCAACGGCTCCAGGACCATGAACGGCTGTTTAACCCGGATGCTGCGGCATAAGCAGCATGTAAATATACTTGCGCTGTAACCAAGTCCCGGCAGTCTGTTTTCTCTGCGCACTCTAGAGCATTTTTCAGAACCTTGTAGCGCTTTTTGGCGCTGCAAGTTCTAGAAAAAGCTCTATCCTCCGTAGCTTCCGCCTTCGCCAAGGCTGCGGCGGACAGGTTAGCGAAGGAGGATCTCGAATCGGCAGATACGAGG
>JAKPSH010000097.1 GCA_029555385.1 Pseudomonadota bacterium | reverse complement strand
GTAAGCGTCCAACCTGCGGCGTCCTTTCTCGCCATGCCGGAACCTGATTAAGTCGCTTCCTTTCTTGGAGGCGAGTCAATCATGGCGAAACGGCGAAATATCAGGCGAAGCGAAGAGCAGTGGCGGCAGCTTCTGGCTGCTCAGGAATCGAGCGGCAAGACTCAAGAAGAATATTGCCGTAGTGCCGGCATCTCAAAAACAACATTCTGGAAATGGAGCAGGCGCCTGAAGGCGCGGACCGCGGCGCAATTCATTGAACTAAGCCCGGCGGCGAATCTCGGAAGCGCTAAGGCAGCAAGGGTTGAAGTCGAGATTGCTGGCGGTATAACGCTGCGCATCTGGAGCTAGCGAACATGTTTTTCCGGGGAAGTTCACGGCGCATACTTGCGTATGCGGAACCGGTGGATATGCGCAAAGGATTTCATGGTTTGATTGGCCTGGCGCGAAACGTCTTGCACGAAGACGCGCTGTCCGGCGACGTCTACATTTTCATCAACCGAGCGCGAACGATACTGCGCGGGCTCTGGTGGGATCGCACTGGCTGGTGCGTGCTGAGCAAGCGGCTTGAGCGGGCGAGATTTGAACTAAGAACAAGCGACACCAAGCAAGAGCTAACGGAACGAGAGCTGGAGCTGCTGCTCGATGGAGTGCTGACAAAAGTCGGTGCAAAGCACGTGCATCGGTAAAAGAAGCGTACTATAATTTATGCATGACGCTTGAAGAACAAGTTGCCTCGCTAAATCGCGAAGAAGTTATCGCGCTGCTTGTTGCCGAACGCGAGCAGAGGGCGTTAGAGAGCCGGTCGCTCGAAGAGAAGGTTTCGGAACTAAGTCGCCAGCTCGACTGGTGGCGGCAGCAGTATTTTGGCTCAAAAAGCGAGAAGCGGCACGCGCCGGAGGATGGGCGTCAACTGAGCTTCGGGGAGTTAATCCCGAAAGAAGACATGCCGGAGCTGGGAGAGACCGTTAAAGCCTACCAACGCCGCCATTCGAAAAAGAGAATCGAGGATCAGGTCGAGGAAGAAGGTCTTCGCTTTGACAGTTCGGTTCCTGTAGAGATCATCCCGGTAGAGAATCCAGACCTTCAAGGGCTTGAGCCGGGCAAAGACTACGAAATCATCGGGGAGAAAGTGACGCACCGCATTGCGCAGCGCTCTGCCTACGTGGTGCTCAGATACGTGCGCCAGGTGGTGAAGCTCAAGGGTGCCGAAAAGCCAACCTGCTTGCCTGCCCCTGCCTCGGTACTGGAGCGCAGCTACGCCGATGTGAGCTTCCTTGCCTGGCTGCTAATCGACAAGTTTATGTATCATTTGCCACTCTATCGGCAGCACCAGCGCCTCACTGCCGCCGGGATAACACTTTCTCGGCAAACGCTGACGAACCTGGTGGAAAGAGCGATTGCGCTTCTTGAGCCAGTTTATTACGCGCAGCTCTCCTCGATACTTCTCAGTGAAGTGCTCTTGATGGACGAGACGTATGTCAAAGCCGGTCAGGCAGCAAAGGGCAAGCTTAACCAAGCCTACTTCTGGCCGGTCTACGGAGATAAAGACGAGGTAGCCTTTGCGTTTGCGCAGTCGCGCAAGCACGAGGAAGTGGGAAAGATCCTCGGCAGCTATGCAAAGACCCTTGTCACCGACGGTTATGAAGCCTATGCGCGTTTTGCGGAGAAAACATCTGGTATGGTTCATGCGCTTTGCTGGTCTCATACCCGTCGGCAGTTTCTGAAGGCGGAAACTGCGACTCCGGAACTGGTGAAGGAGGCACTTCGCCGAATCGGAAAACTCTACGATTACGAAGAGCGAATGCGGAAGAAGAAGATCCGGGGTCCTGACAAACTGGCTTTTCGCGCGGAGTATTCCCGTCCCGTGGTTGCTGACTTTTTCTCTTGGCTGACTGAAGCGATGCGCCGGGAATGCCTGGAACCGAGCAACCTATTTTGCAAGGCGGTAAGTTATGCGCTGGAACGGCGCACCGGGCTAGAGGTCTTTCTCGCCGATCCGGAGGTGCCGATTGACACCAACGAGCTGGAGCGGATCATCCGACCAATTCCGATGGGCAGGCGCAATTGGTTGTTCTGCTGGACCGAGCTTGGCGCAGAGTATGTCGGAAAGATTCAGTCCTTGCTGCAGACCTGTCGGCTCCAGGGAATTGACCCGTATACCTGGCTCGTCGACGTCCTGCAGCGTGTCGACACGCATCCCGCTTTTGATGTACATCTGCTTACCCCGCGGCTGTGGAAGCAGCATTTCGCCGCAGTACCGCTCCGATCAGCAATCGACCACTAAGCCGCAAAAGAAGGCGACCAAACAAACGTACCGTGCCAGCCGCCAACCACGCCGCAGGTTGGACGCTTAC
>JAKPSH010000081.1 GCA_029555385.1 Pseudomonadota bacterium | reverse complement strand
GTCCCCTCACCTCCGAGGCTGTTCATTCCCGCCGCTCCAGGTTACGGAATAATACGAGAAGAATGCGGATCTGCAATCTCTTTTGAATATCTCCGCAACTCAGTCGTCTGTGGAAGAATTGCAGAACCTGTGCCGCCCATTATGAGCGGTAATTATCAAAGTATGACAGACACAGAAATCTTTTACTCAATATTTGCTGGCGGAAACCAGGAAGGACGCATCCCAGAACGACATCTTGCAAGTGCGGTATTGAAACGGGCGCTGTACGATTTTTTTGGCAAAGATCGCATCGTTGCCCAGGACGCGGAAGAATGGCTGTTCTCAACTGATCCCGATCTCTATGAGTTCAGTTTCGTTTGGATCTGCGAACAACTGACGCTTGATGCCGATCTCTTGCTGGAACAAATAAAACTCCTGGCGGCTGAAGCCGAATCAGGCAGGATGTGCATGCGAAGAAATTTCGGTTGAGCACATTTAATCGAGCTGCGTGAGTTTTTCGAGCACAGCGGCAAGCTCTTGTGCACAAACACGGGCCTTTTCACATGTCCGGCCAAGTGCGCTGGCTGACCGCTGAGCCTCTTCAAGCTGGCTAACAAGCGCAGCGATTTGCTTTCCGCGAATTGACTCCCCGGCTTCCCGTTGTTCAGAGTGAACAACGGGCCGCGAAGCTGGCGTTTGTGCGGCGCCGGCCTGCGCCGCGATCTGCCCGGCAAGCATCAACACTGCCTGGTCTCCCGGCTCATTTGTCCCAGCTTCACGCATCAACTTGAGAAATGGCCGCCCATCAAACAGATGCCAGTTCCACCCTGCTCCTGGTTCAGCGCCTACTGGCCCGTCGCCGCATAACCGAAGCCGGTCATTTCCATTTGCCCGGGCCCAAGTGACCGCTCCATCACATGCCTCATTTTCGGCATGGCCCGTATGCCCGCGAACATGCTTTGGGTCAATTTCACACCCAGCGCTCAACCGCAGAAACGCGCGCCACAACCCCTGATTCTTCACCGGCTTCTTGTCCGCGGTCTTCCAGCCGTTCTTCTCCCAATTCCGGATGTAGGCTGTTGCACTCTTCAGCACATATTCGCTGTCACAGATCCAACGCACCTTGCCCAGCGGCGCAGCGGCATGGCACGCGCACAACCAAGAAAATCCGAGCAAACCGGCGCAAATTTCCGCCTCGTTGTTTGTCGCTTCGCCAAGATAGACAATCAGGCCGGCCGTTGCGCCGTCAGCCGTCTGAAGCAGGCAAGCTCCCGCGGCCTGTCCCGAGCGGTCTGCTCCGCCGTCGCTGCAAAGCACTATTGGTACAGTTTTCCGTTCAGTCATTATCCCGGCCTTTAATTAAGAGAGCTCGCTGCACTTTATCAGCAAGCCCCTCAATCAGTCCGGCATCATCCAGCAAAAGAGCACGCACTTGCGCAGCAAGCTGCTGCGGGCGGCTTCCCTCAATATACTCCCGCAGCACCTGATTAATCAGCGACTGATACGCCCGGCCTTCTTTCTTAGCCTGCGCCCGGAAATAAGCAAGCACATCCCCGTCAAGATTCATCGTGACCTTAGCTCGCGTATGACGCTCCGGAATTTCCGCGGCATCCCTGCCGCCGCCCGGCACTGATTTTGAAATAGTCTTATCGTCGAAAAGCACTCTCCGGACAGCGCGGCGAAACTCACGGTCATCATCCATAGCACTTCAATCCAGCTAATAGTCACCCCGGGTCAGCATAGCCTGCCGCCCATCCGGCTGCACATAAAAAACTGTGAACCGTCCTTTCTCCTGAATTCCCTCTTGCGGAAGCGCAAACACCAGTTCGACCTTAAGCGGTCCATCAAGAGGTGCAAATACTTCCTCCGCAATTCTCGTACCATCTGGGCGATACGGGTAAACCCGATCTGGAGAAAGCACCCGCTTGGTGTCTTGGCTGGATGGATGCGAAGCTTCTGCCTGTTCGGGCGGCAAATCTGCCCGTGCGAAAGAAACCCGGAAAGCTGCGAATTCCAGCCAGCGAAAACGGCGTACCTCATCTTCAATGATAACAGAAACACTTAGCTGCTGGGCATCCTTGCTTACCGCAACGACACGGGCTTCAACTTCCGCCGGCATCATCTGCTTTGCGACCGCGTCTTCAATAATCAAGACCGTGCTCAGCACTGCAGCAAGAAGCAAAAGTGATGAAATGACGCCGCGCAGGTGCCGCGGCATGCCGCTTAAATTTCCTTCGCGGCTCAACGGCATTTTCATACTCACTTCTGAAAAGGACAGCTCCTTCTTCGCGCTCCGCGGAACAATCGCCAAGAAAACCCCGACCAATGCGGCTACCGCAAAAGCCTCGGTCAAGGAGGAAAAAAATACTTGCAGCAGAAGCGGACGAAAAGAGTAATCCTCGCCGGCGCCAAGAACAACTAACGCGGACGGCACTACATGGGCAGCCCACAACACGATCACCATATAGAAAGTGATGGTAAAATAATCGCGAACGAGCACCGCCGAGCGCAGAAAACCAAGATTCCAGACCTCTTTTGCGCCAAAAAGTCCGCGCTGCTCGCGATTAAACACTTCGTCTTCGCTATCCTCCTCATCTTCCAATGCCGCACTCCGCTCTCTAAGCGGCAGGTCAGGAGCAAATATCTCCGCGGCACAAAACAGCGGCGCCCAAAGCAGAAAAAATGCAGCAACAATGAATAAAGGAAAAGCCGCTAGAAGAACAACCGCCGCCAGCACGACCGCATAGCTGAAAAAAAGCTTTGGCAAATGTAACAGACTGCGAGACAACACTCCGCTAAGCGGCAGTTCCGTCTCACGCATCATGCTGACGCCTACGCACATCACCGCCTGCAATAACCAGGCATTCGCCAGAAGCGAGCCGACAAAGATTAAAAACATATGCTGCATTTCAAGCGGATAGGTATGGTAGAGGTAGACTCCGAGAGCATCCACCGCCGCAGGCAGAAGAAAGAAGATCAGCAGCCAACCGCGCATTTTCGCGGCAAAAGCAAAACCGCAGTCCAGCACCGCGGCATAATCTTGACTTTTCAAGTCCAAATGAATTCTACTCCAATGCGGTCATACGACGCTCAGCCAGCTCAGATGACCGAGGCAAAATAACAGAAACCTTTTTTATGCACAAATGCACTGATGGCTGGTGATTGTTCATCGAAAGCAGCACTTCGAGCGCGCCTCGGCACTAGCGCGCCGTGGATTGCGGGAATTGTCAATCTCACGCCAGATTCCTTCAGTGACGGAGGACAAATCTCAGACCAGCAAGCAGCACGCAAGTGCATTGAAAAACTCCGCACAGACGGGGCGCAGATTATCGACATCGGCGGAGAGTCAACCGGACCGGGCAGAAAGCCAGTAAGCAGCGCAGCAGAACTAGCCCGGATTGAAGAAGCGGTTGGCGAAGCTGCAAAGAAGTGCTTCGTTTCTGTGGATACCTTCAAGGCCGGCACAGCGCAGCGCTGCATCGAGTTGGGCGCCCAGATGATCAACGATATCTCCGCACTGCGTTTCGATTCGGAGATGCCGCAGCTCATCGCAGAAAGCGGAGCGTTTATCGTTATCATGTTTTCCAAAGAAGAGGATGCCTCGCCTCATGCCACACTCCGGGCGCAAACTTATCAGGATGTTGTCGAACATATCTCACGATTTCTGGAAGAGCGCGTTGAATACGCGCTGCGGTGCGGCATCCGCAAAGAACAGATTATCCTTGACCCCGGCATGGGCGCTTTTATCAGCACCTTACCCGGCTACTCCTGGGAAATCTTGCACCGCTTTGGGGAACTGAGAAGACGCTTCGCCGATTTTGCGCTGCTTATTGGTACTTCACGAAAGAGTTTTCTCGGCGGCGAACTCAATGCCCGCGATCCACTTTCTCAACTGACTGGTCTTGCCGCGCATTTAGAGGGAGCAGATATCATTCGCACGCACAATCCCGCTATGGCGCGCGAATTCTTTTGCGCCTGGCAAAAACTGCATTGCACAGCCTGAAAAACGCAGCCCCGGAGCAAGCTACGCCCCTCTGCCGCCGCGATTTGTTCACAGTTTGGTCACATTTCTCACAAGATTATACGCGCGCGATAATATTATGAAACTATTACATAAATCCCCCAGCGACGTGAAGCAGTCCTGAATCTCCGGGTGATTGGAGTCCAGACAATGCATGGGCCAGCAAAGACTTGGAGGTGACAACGATGAATCACAGAAGAAACGGGATCGAAAAATTCTGCGCGTTTTTACAGCTTACTGCTTTCGTTTGTATTCTTACCTTCATGGGTGAAGCCCTTTATGCCGTTAACCCAAACAACTCAGCAAATATCGCGCGGTTTGTGCAGTCCGCGCACTATCAAATGATAAGCGCAATAAAGGATCTGCGCTGGTCACTAAACAGGCTCTAGCATTTTTCAGAACCTTGTAGCGCTTTTTGGCGCTGCAAGTTTTAGAAAAAGCTCTATCCTCCGTAGCTTCCGCCTTCGCCAAGGCTGCGGCGGACAGGTTAGCGAAGGAGGATCTCGGATCGGCAGATACGAGGAATCGTAAACAGCTCTAGCGGTTTAACAATTCATACATGTATCTTGACGAACGCTGATTTGCATCCGGGACAGGCTTCTGGAAAAGCCACGCGGCTCGGTGTATAACAATTACTCGAAAGTCCCGCTCTCTTTTCTTTAATTCAGGGGTAAGCAGTAACGTACTGCATCGCAGGCGGCGCGGTTCCTGTTCGACCTGCGGTGCAGAAGCTGTAAGTGCACAGGTTTAACTGTCCTTTTGCCATGATTCACCGGTCAAAGCTGCCGGCAGCCGTTCGATGCAACCCGCATAGAACCGCTGCCGGCAGCAGGCAGCGGTTCTGAATTTCATGGGCCGCAACGGAGAATATCTCACTACGAAAGGACCTCAGGTTATGACCAGCACCAGTTTGGAAGCACCCAGCTTTTTCGTCGATCTCCAGGTCAATGGCAAATGGCTGGGCGGCGTGCACGCCGACTTTAGCGGCCCCGAGCTTTCCGAGGCACAGGCTCGCGCGATCATTGAAGAAGCGCTCGCCTGCGGCACAGTCATCTGCCCAACGACCATCACCCAGGACACTGCGCAGCATTGCCGGAATCTCGGCACGATTTCGCGCGCACTTGCCTCGGTGGGCATGTCCGGGCGTTGGCAGCATGTCGAAGGACCATTCTTTCGGGCTACGCCGGCTCTCGGCGCGCACCCGGAGAAACATGTCAAGTCGGCCGATATCCCGCTGCTCGAACGCATGATCGAAGCAAGCGGCGATACCATCGCACTCCTCACGGTCGGCCCCGATGTGAAGAACATCTGCGCGTTGATTGAATACGCCGTGGAAAAAGGCATCGTCGTCTCGCTCGGCCACCACATGGCTGCACCCACACAGGTAGACGAAGCCATGGCGGCTGGAGCTACTTGGCTGACGCACCTCTACAACGGCATTCCGCTCCAGGTCGAACGCCAAGGCATTCTCGATTTCGAACTGGACTCAGCTCTCGGCGCAATGTTGATTTGCGACGGCACGCACGTGAAAAGCTACTGCCTGCACTTGGCACTCTGCCTCAAGGGCGTTGGCAGCATCATCGCCGTAAGCGACCAGAGTGCGCTGAGCGGCGCCCCGCTGACGCCACTTGAGGCATCGCAGCCGCTGTGGGGCACGTCCGTGCGTGTAGACCGCCACCCAACGCTCGATACTTCGATCATCATCGGCGAGAACGGCATGCTCGCGGGTTCGTGGGCCAACATGCTCTGGTGCATGAACCACATGGCCCGCCTCTTTGCCCAGTGGAACGCGCGAAATGAACCGTGGACGGTGGCAGATCTCTGGCAAATTGGACGGGAGAACCCGCTGCGCGTGCTCGGGCGGACAGCTGACCAACTTGCACATCTACCCCTGGCCAAAATCGCGTGGCAAGACGGACGCTTCGTGCGCCTGGGCGCCGGAGAGTCCGCCTAACGGTACGCAATCACGCGCCGCACCCCGCCTGCCAAGGTTAAGAGCGGCTGAGAAAGTCTCATGGAGGGGACTTTCTCAGCAACCTGGCACTCCCCCCGCGTACGCCGCAGAAATGAAATGGAATATCATTCGCTTCTTGCGGCAGACGTTGTATTCACTTCAGCTTTTGCCGCCATTACTGCATCAGCATGGCCTGCACTCTCTTTTCGAGTGCAGCGGTCAACTCCCGAATTGCTGCGGTCTTGTTCTTGGCTGCGCGCTCAACAGGCAGCGGTTCACCAAAAACAATCTGAACGCTTCGTTCCCCGCGCACCACGGCGCTTGCGCGGCCCAGAACATCCTCTTCGAACTTATCCAAGGTTTCCGCGATTCTTTCGACACTTGGCCGCTCGGCAACATAATCTCCCGGGTAACTGAAAAGCTGCGTTACAAAGAAAATGTCGTCAAGATGTCCAAGCAGCCGTACATAATCCGCACTGCCCGGCGCTTTCTCTTCGAGCAAAGACAGAATGCGGCGGCGAAGTTCCTTCACGCGCTCCGGTACGATGCCCGCGATTTCCGGAACACCATAATGCAATTCAAGCTGCTGCAGTATCGTCTCGCTTAACGCACGCTCCCGCTCGGCAAGCTGTCCCGTCTGAGCTTCACCGGCATACTCAATTTCTTTAAGAGAGAGGAGTGCGGCAGCAAAGCGATAGATTCTTTTCTCGATGGCCAAATCCGCCGCAGGACGCCATAAGACTCTCCGCTCCAGCTCATCCATTAAGTATGAAAGCTCCGGCGTGGGATCCTTTACGTAACGGTAATTGAGCGCGCACGGCACACACACCACATTGTTCTTCGCACGCTTAGCTGCAGCAAGCGCAATAGCTGCGGCGCCATCGCGAAACGGCGTAAGGCGTCCGTTGCAGTGATATACTTCACCTTCCGGGAAGATGACCAACGGATAGCGCGCCTCCTCGAGAATCTTGACTGCCTGCTTGAAGGCCTGAACATCGACACCTTCGCGATCCACACTGAACACTCCATGTGTCTGCAAGAATAAGCGGCCTAAGGCGCGCTGCTGATCAAACACCTGCCAGGCAGCCATAAAATAAAACGGAGAGCCGACCTGGCGGCTCACTTCATACATCGCATCCGGGTCGGCATGCGACGAATGATTCGGCGTAATCAGTACCCCGGCACCGCTCGCGATTACTCGCTTGAGCTGATCCAATCCTGAGATATCGACGGACACTAAGTGCTGTTTCTTGATTCGCTCACGCCGCCGGAACGGCTCCAGCAGACGGACAAGAAATGGATTAAGTTTCGGCGGGTACCACCGGGGAGCGCTTTGCAGGCGATAGCGATTCATTGCCCGGCCTCCATCATTGCGGGCTGCACGAAATAATTAAACCTCTCTTCGGCGGCCGCACCGGCGACAAGCTCGCCGTCATGATAGAAACGGACAAGACGCAGCGGGGCGCCGCCAGCAGCAAGCCGTGCAACATTATCCGGACTAATCGTAAAGCGCCCAACAACGTGCTCAGTGGGCCAAGCAATAGAGGGATAGGAAACATAAATCAGCTCGGAGCAGACGATTTTATCAGTCGTGTTGACATCAAAGTTGAAGTCATAATCTTTGCCAAGCTGCCGGAACGCCAAAAGCAGCGCCTCTTGCGTCAGCTCGCGGCGTTGAGCAGCATCCGGGTGCATCGTCACCGAGACCGGCCGCAGCACGGCGACATCATCCACATTAAGAAACCGCTCCAGCGTGCTCAACTGCACTCCGCCGCGAAGCGCCTCAATAATCAGCGCCGGGCCGCGTCCGTATTCATCGGGCACGCCGGCAAGCTTTGCATGATGCGGCGCGACAACAGGCGAATCCCAAACTCCGGCATGGCGAAGCTCCGCTTCCGTTCCGATCCAAATCGCCGCATGGCCAAAGTGGCCGGGGATGCATTTGTCGGTCAAGCGAAAAGGTGTTTTTTCGACGAGAATATCAAGCGGCTTCAGCAAGGACAGTAGATCTCCGGCCGCTTCTTTATTCCCATAGAGCTTGCCCTTGCGCACTTCCACCAAACCGACGGTGTTGCCAAAAAAACCGCTCAGACGGTCTAAGCCATCCCGGCCAAGTTCGTGCAGAAAGTCGCCAGCCATACGCCCGGCGGCATCAAGCTGCAGCGCAACAAAACGTCCGGCCTGGCGTTCGCGAATGATACTGTACGATGGACTGTTCTTAATCAACAGCACCAGGTAATCAAGGTCATCATCGGTCTTGCTTGCCGCTGATAAGGCGGGAAAGAAGCGCTGCTTTTTTTCGTACTTCCTTTCAAAAAAACGCAGCCCGCGGCGCACACGCTCACGCATAAAAAGCGAGTTGGCTGTATCCGCCATGCTGCTCAGCGATGCGCTGCTGATGCCGAACCCCGAATCCGGCAAGTCAATCAGCCGGCGAAGCTGCGGTTCGTTGACAAAAGCCGCTGCCGCAAGCACCCAATTGTCATTAAGCGTAAGCGCCGCGCCAAGCGAAAGCAGCACCGCTTTAACTTGCAGCACGGGATCTATTCTCTTTAAGCGCAAATAATGTTCATTCACTTCCAAGGCGCATTCGTAGCGCTCCGCCATGTCATAAAGCCGGCTACGCAAACCAAGATAGAGCACTGTGCCCGTGCGAAGAGTTTCCAGTTCCCGGCTGCTGAGCGGCTTGTCATTCTTCTCCCGCAGCGAGTTGATTACTGACAATATTTTCGTCCGGGCAACAAGACTTTCTTCGACTAAGAGCTGGAACTCGCCTATCTCCTGATGAAGAACGGCGGTCAGGTCATTTGATTTGGATACTTTTTCGCCAATACTAGCCCAGCAGCGATCCTGCTTCTCTTTGAAAACCATAAATGCGGAAGCCAGAGCCAATCCCCCGGCAACCGAAAGCACCATAATGATGCGCAGTGCGTAACGTCGATACATTTTGCGGCCGCCTCCTTCTCCGTCAGAAATAGTAACGCACGACTGATAACTCATGCAATAAAGGATGACCGGGAGAGGAGGCGGAGGCGGAGGCGGAGGCGGAGGCGGAGGCGGAGGCGGAGGCGGAGGCGGAGGCGGAGGCGGAGAATAAGGCCAAGGCGAAGATAGAGGCAAGGGCGCTTTTACGGGCAAGAACCACAACTCTCAGCCTTCGCCTTAT
>JAKPSH010000065.1 GCA_029555385.1 Pseudomonadota bacterium | reverse complement strand
ACAGGATTCGGTTGAACCCATACGCCAAGCTTTTTTGCCTTGGCATTCGATTCCGCCGCGGAAAGCTCCGCGTCATCCGGCGCATACTTCTGATACCACCAGCACATCCCCGCCTCCACAAGCTCACGGTTCAAACTCATTTCCGCATCACCGCTTACAACCCCGACCGTCCGGCCGTACTTGTCAACATCCTTCTTCTCAACTGTAACTTGCCGGCCAAATACTTTCGAACTTGTAAACTGCTTCGCACGCTTCCCAAACGCCTGCCCCGTCTCCGGACAGTCAATCCCCCACAGCCGCACCTTGTTCGTCCTACCTTCGAGCATAACAAAAATCGTATCCCCATCTACTACTCCCACAACCTCCCCGGAAAACGATTCGGCAAAAACAGGACCACACCACGAAGCGGCGAAGAACACGAAATAGAATATGAGATAGAACCGGGGAAACTCTTTCTTGCGAAAGAAAAAGTTTCCCCGGACCCCTTCAGAAAGAACGTAAGCGGGCTTTGCCCGCTGGAACTCGTTGCGCGCCAAGGGATGCTCCGGCTGATTTGCCGCGCGCTCCGCACGACGGCAAACATCCTTCGCGGGGCGCGCAGTGGGCTTTGGGTGCTGACGCGCCCCCTGCCTCGTTCCGGGAGCGCTAGGGGGGGTCGTTTTTCTTTGGCTCCGAGAAAATGGGGGCGCTGAGGTAGAGAGGACTTCGTTGAATTGGGGTAGATTTGAATCTGGTGTGAGCATAGCTCCTTACGCAATGATGTTACTTCTTCTGGTTCCTTATCTCTTCGCCGTCGCTGAACTATAGGCCAGCCTTAATTTGCATTATCACCGCTTTTGATTCTCCTTTGAATATTGCCACAAAGCGCGGTCCAGTGTGCGCATGTCGACGCGACTGCGCCGGGCAATCTTTCGGCAAAACTCGACATAGGGCCACCAGGTGTCAAAAGAGTATTGCTTTGGAACTTGAGCTCCCACAGACCATAGCGCTCGATAATCAAGAATCGGATAGGGATCCTTGTGAAAGAAATGAAGAATTACCGACGCCATCGGCCAGGATACACCGCTTAAAAGGGTGAGCGTCTCTATTCGCGCCCGCTCATTATCACCATGAAGTGAGAACTTCGTGATTTCTTTGACGTAGGCACGTTCGTTTTTCCTTACATGGCCAGCGCTGCGCGGAGACTTCCAGCGGGCAATAAGCTCCAGCTCTATAAGGGTAAGAGATCCACGCTTGCAAATTATTGGCTTAAGCTCATTAAGCTCAGCATCGCTGTTTTGATACTGATATTTTGCGGCAAGCGGTTTGATAAGCTTATCGGGAAAACGTAGTTTCATTAGTATTCGTTCGCGCTGAACCCTATTTTACTTTTGCTCAAAATACCGCTCCCGATGATACCGCAGGTACTCGGGATTTAGTCTGTGTTCCGGTTTGACGGTAAGCTTTCCTTCGATACCTATCAGCGTGAAATCGTCGGCAATGGCCAAGGCGCCATTATCAAGCAGCACATGGTGATTCGGACACAGACAGAGAATGTTTCCCGTTACATCGGGCCCATTATGCCCCTGGCCAAGGGGCTTTATATGCGCCCCCTCGGCATATGGGCCAGCAGGCGTCTCTAGGCGAAGCCCGCAAACCTGGCAAGTATAGTCATAGAGCTTCTTTATCTTCTGTACCTGTTTGCCGTCACGAACAATACGGAGAGTAGTCATCTCGCGACGCTCCGCTGGCAGAGCACGTTCCCCCTCAACGTCTTGTCTAGGTGCTCTAGTCTCTACTTCCTCGGGAATTTTTCGAAGACGAAAGCGATAAATCCGAAATCCAGATTTACCGGTCTCATGCCAGTAATCATCAACTTGATAGAGCCCATCGTAGCGATATCCGGACTCAGGTGAAAAATCAGACTTATGTGAAGCTCCGCGAATAACACGCACAGGCAGCCCGCTAACCTTATTTTTCGCAAGCGCGAGATTCCCTCGGTCAAGCACTTGATCAGCAACTTGGCGGTTTGTGCTCGGGTCATTTCCACCATGGCCGGTATAAACTATCTCATCTCCAAAATCCTGGTCG
>JAKPSH010000061.1 GCA_029555385.1 Pseudomonadota bacterium | reverse complement strand
ATGACCGGCTTAACAAATACCTTCGGCGACTCGATAACTTATGTCTACGATGACGAAGGAAAGCTAGTGTCGCAGACAAACGGAAACGGCACGTCCACCGAGTACGAATATTATCAGCCGCGCGGCTGGGTTAATTCCATTGTGCACAAGCAGGGGCAGACGCCGTTTGCAAGCTACGCCCTCGAATACGACGACGGTGCAAACACGGCAGGAAACCTGACTGAAACAAGCGAACTGGACGGCAGCGTTGTGAGCTACGATTATGACGACCTGTACCGTTTGGTTTCCGAAGTGCGAACCGGAACTAATCCTTATACTCTAAGCTACGGTTACGATCTCGCAGGAAACGTCACAACCGTAAACGGCAGCACCTTTGCCACCTACGACTCAGCAAACAAGTTCGCCACGGTTACCGGCGGAAGCGCCACGCATGATGCAATCGGGGACCTTACCTACATCATCGGAACAGGCCTTCCGAGCATGACTTATACTTGGAACGCGCGCTCCGAGGTGCGCTCCCTTACTCAAGGCGCAACCACGCTCACCTACAAGTACAATGCCCGGCGCCAGCGAAGCTTCCGCGATACGGGAACGGCAAGCGCGAGGCGCTGGTTCGTTTACGCGGGGGATAAACTTCTGGGAGAGATTGCACCAACAGGGGCGCAAATAGCCTATACCTGGGGAGCGGACGGCTTAGCGGCGGAGCGCTTGCTTTACTCAAACGCATCGCTCTACTATCACTTCGGTCCCCAGGGCGAGTCACGATACTTGAGCGACTCGACAGGGGCGCGGCCGCTGAGTTATCTCTTTACGGCATACGGCAAGCCGATATCGGTGATCAATAACCCGTACAACCGGCACCGGTTCGGCGGAAAGTATGGGCAATATTTTGAGTCGATCGGCCCTGTGCTTGCGTGGCACCGGTGGTATGAACCGCAAGCATACCGATGGCTGAACCGGGATCCGATCAGTTACGACGGCGGGGATAACACGTATGCGTATGTCGGTGGGAATCCGGTGAATCTAGTTGATCCCGATGGGCTGATACCCGTAGATACGACTTGGGACGGCGGCACAAAGGAAGCCGTCGGGCATGAAGAACCCAGACGGACGCAGCTATTTAAGGAACCGTTTTGTTAATCACCGCCTCCAAGAACTCCCGGACTGCCGTTAAATATCTCGTCCGTTCCTCCCAATGGGGCATGTGTGAGCTGTTCTGAAAAACGCGAAGTCCGGCGCCGGGGGTCAGGCTTTGATAGTAAGTTGTGGTCTCTGGCGAGGCTTCGTCAAGCAGTCCGCACGTGTAGAGCACCGGGACTTTGACTTCGTTAAGCCGGCTGGTGATGTCGTAACCGGCAAGACTGCCGGAAACGATAAACTCATTAGCACCCCACATTGCCGTATAGACCTCACCGCCAGCCTGAGCGTCAGACAGACATACCGCGTCGGGCTTGGGCCGCAGCCGGCAAACGAACTGGCGGTAGTACTCGGCTGTGGCTTTGCGATATTCCGGGGCGTCAATAGTACCGCTGCGTTCGTGGGCATCGAGCACCGAGCGAACATTGTCCGGAAGCAGCTTGCGCAGTTTACGCGAGTCTGCCACCCAACGCGGGATGCTCAGGCACGGACTGGCAAGAACAAGGGCTGAAACTTTTTCCGGGCAACGCAGATAATACTCAAGTGCGAGAATCGAACCCCACGAGTGGCCGAAAAGAATTGGTGACCTGAGGCCAAGAAAAGAAATCAGCGTATCCAGTTCATCAACGAACCGGTCGATCAGCCACACTCCAGGCGCATCTGAACGATCTGACTTGCCGCAGCCAAGCTGATCGTAAAATACAACACGCATAGAATTGGCAAACTCTTCAAGGGGCTGCAAATAATAATGCGGGTAACCCGGTCCGCCGTGAAGCAGCACCAACGAAGCGCGCCGTGAACTGCCGAGAGCTTGGTACCAAATGCGTCCCCCGTCGACCCCGACATATCCTTCCTCTTTTTTGTCTGTTTTGAGATTCGCAAGACGCATCATTTCACATTTCTTGAAGCGCTTTCCGTGACATAAACTCGCTTAAAGCAAGGTAAGTGTTATATAACTTGACATCAATTCGTGCAAAAGATACGAGCCAGGAGTCGTCTAAGGAACCGATAATGATAGAAAACCAGCCAAAAACGGCCTCGGCAGCACCATCGTGGCATAGCACCGATGTTGAAGAGGTCATCGCCTTTCTTGATTCTTCATCCGCGGGCTTAAGCACCACGGAAGCAGCAAACCGGTTGAAGGAATTCGGTCCGAACGTGATTCCCAAGGGCCGCCGCGAGGGACCCCTGGAGCTCATCTGGCGCCAGATTAACAATCCGCTTATTTATGTTCTCCTTGCATCTGCGGCTCTGGCGATTGGGATGAATAAGATTCTGGACGGCATCGTCGTGTTGGGGGTTGTCGTCTTGAATGCGCTGATCGGCTTTATTCAAGAATATAAGGCAGGAAAAGCGATTGATGCGCTGAGTGGGCTTGTGCCGGAGATGTGCTCAGTGTTTCGTGACGGCGCCAAAGTCAGCGTGCCTGCGGCAGACTTGGTTCCGGGAGATGTGATTTACCTGGAAGCCGGAGATAAGGTCCCGGCAGATTTGCGGCTTACCTCGGTGCACAGCCTGAGCATTGATGAGTCCGCGCTTACCGGCGAGTCCGAGCCGGTGATGAAGCAGCTTGGAGTGGTTTCTCCCGATGCGTCGCTCGGCGATCGGTTGAACATGGCATACAGCGGGACGCTCGTGGCGAAAGGGACTGGGCGCGGCATGATCACTGCCACGGGGTTGAAAAGTGAGCTTGGCCGCATATCGTCGATGCTTGAGGAGACAACAAGTCTAGCTACCCCCTTGACTCTTGCTCTTGAGAAAGTCAGCAAGATTATTTCCATTGCTATCGTCATTGTTTCTGTCCTGCTGCTTTTCTTTGGCCTCTGGCGCGGTTACTCATTGGTCGACTCGATCCTTGCCGCGATCACGCTTGCTGTTGCGGCTATTCCGGAGGGGCTGCCCTCCATTATTACCATTGCACTAGCGATAGGCGTTAAGCGCATGGCGCGGCGAAACGCAATTATCCGCCATTTGCCGGCGGTGGAAACACTGGGCAGCACAACTGTCATTTGTACCGATAAGACTGGCACGCTGACCAAAAATGAGATGACCGTGCGTGAAGTCTGGACCGGAAAAGCTGCTTATCAGTTTTCCGGTGTCGGCTATGCCCCTGATGGCGAGCTTCAGCGCGATGGTGCGGCGCTTAGTGAAGTGCCGGAAGATGTGCGGGAACTGCTTAATGCCGGCGTGTTATGCAATGATGCGTCTATTTCCCGGATCGATGAAAGCTGGCGTCTTGCCGGCGATCCAACGGAAGGCGCGCTGGTGGTTTCCGCAGAGAAAGCGGGCATCAGCTTTACTGAAACCCGGAGCATGATGCCGCGTCTGGATACGATTCCGTTTGAATCTGAACGCAAGTTTATGGCAACGCTCCATCAGACTCCGCAGGGCCGCCGACGGCTTTATCTAAAAGGGGCTCCGGAAGTGCTGCTGCCCAAGTGCCGCAACTTTTGCGGCGGACTGCCTCTGGATCAGGACGAAGTTTTACGTCAGGTCGATCGCATGGCGCGTCAGGGACTGCGGGTGCTTGCTTTTGGCTTTGCGGATACGGAGCTGAATAGCGCGGAGGAAGCCGTCGGGCAAGCGGGGCGTGCTCTCGAATTTCTGGGGCTGCAGGGGCTCATCGATCCGCCGCGTCCCGAGGCGGTCGCTGCTGTGCGGTCTTGTCAGCAGGCGGGCATCAGCGTCAAGATGATCACCGGTGACCATCAAGGGACAGCTCTCGCCATTGGCAAGGAATTTGGATTAGCAGCGGAGAAGGGTTCCGTGTCCGGCACGCAGCTTACTGATTTCAGCGATGGGGAATTCGATACGGCGGCGCGCGAAACAAATATTTTTGCTCGAGTTGCTCCGGAGCATAAACTGCGCCTTGTACGGACGCTGCAGTCTCAGGGGCAAGTCGTGGCCATGACTGGCGACGGCGTTAACGATGCACCGGCTTTAAAACAGTCAAATATCGGTGTGGCTATGGGCATTGCCGGAACGGCAGCAGCACGCCAGGCGGCGGATATCGTGCTTGCTGACGACAATTTCTCCAGCATTGCGGCGGCGGTCGAAGAAGGTCGCCGGGTGTATGACAATTTGACCAAGTCCCTCGCTTTTGTGCTGCCGACTAATCTCGGTGAAGCAATGATTATTCTTGTGGCCGTGTTGTTCTTCCCCATGGCGCAGGGTCAGATTCTGATGCCGATTATGCCAGTGCAGATTTTATGGATCAATCTTGTCGCGACAGTCGCGCTTGCTTTGCCGCTCGGGTTCGAAGCGATGGAGCCAAATTTGATGTTCAGGCCGCCGCGAGACCCGGGAGAACCGGTGCTGAGCCGTTTTGTCATCGGGCGCACGCTGGTTGTTACGGTGTTGATTACTGTGGGGGGAGTCGGCTTGTTTCTCTATGAATACTTCACCGAACTGGCAGCGCACACAAATGCTGAGCTTGCGCTTCGTGAGGCGCAGACAATGGCGGTGAATACTGTGATTTTGATGCAGGTGTTTTACCTCTTTAACTGCCGTTCGCTTAAGGATTCTATCTTAAAGATAGGTCTTTTCTCCAACCCGACGGTTTATATCGGCATTGCTGTGCTGCTTATTCTGCAGATGGGATTTATCTACTTGCCGTTTATGAATCTGCTCTTTGGCTCGGCTCCTCTCAATCTCGATGCTTGGTTGAAAAGCATCTTTTGCGCGGCGATGGTTCTGCCGGTCATCAGTTTGGAGAAATGGCTCCGTTCGCCGCTTGATTTTTCGCCTGGCAGCCGTCTTAACCGTTTCGGGCGGGGATCGGACGAGGACGATATCATCTAAGCGCCGGTGCCGCTGCCATGAGCAGGTTTCCAGTAAGTCCGCAGACCGAACAAAATCTCCTTGAATGGATGGAGAAGCTGGAGATCGCGGAAGAAGACCTTGAGGAAAAATTCATCAAAGGTTCGGGCAAGGGCGGCCAGAAGATAAACAAGACATCTTCTTGCGTGTATTTGCGGCACAAAGTCTCAGGGCTCGAAATAAAATGTCAGCGCGGACGCTCGCAGTCGATGAATCGTTTTTATGCCCGGCGGGAGCTTTGCGCCCAGCTTGAAGCGCGAATCCTCGGTCAAGCAAGCAAACGTGAGCAGGAGCGTGAGAAGATCCGGCGGCAGAAACAGCGACGTTCGAGGAAGCAAAAGGAGAAGATGCTTAAAGACAAGCATCATCGCAGCGTACTTAAGACAAAACGTCTGAAACCCGGCGCTGAGGATTGACATTGCTTTAGCCGGCGCGGCGTGAGAAGTCCCGGCTCGAAGTCGCATGGTACGGACTTGAGCCGGGAGATTGGGCTAGAAACCTTGGTTTGTCGAACCTCTATCGTTGCCCGGATGCGCCGGCCTTGAGCAAAAGGCTTTGCACTTTTTCTTCAGGCAGCCACTTGATGCGGTGGGTGCGCAAATCGTAGACGGCGCCCACTACTTTTGCCTTTCGGCTCAGAACTAGTTCGCGTACAGTCTTGCTCTGCCGAAAGAGTTGTTCGATGCTGTTCCAGACATTTTCCTCGATGGCACAGTCCAGCAGTTTGTCTGGCTGCTCTCCGGGCCGGCCCTCGGCAGCGCGCTTCACCGCCGGCTGAATGCTTCGGACTATCGATGAAACACCCGGTTCAAGCTCATGCGCGTGTCCGTTATGCAGTTCGGCTGCGGCCGTTACGGCTCCGCACTTCGAATGGCCCAGCACGACCAGCAGCGGTGTCTTGACGTGCGCGAGACCGTATTCAATGCTTCCGATTTCATCTGTGCGGCAGATATTTCCGGCGATACGGACAACGAAAATGTCCATGACGCCCGAGTCAAAGACGATTTCCGGAGGTACGCGCGAGTCTGAGCAGGACAAGACTGTAGCGTAAGCATGGTTAGTCTGGTCTTCCTCCGCGGCGAGCGCGAGCTGACGTGCATCGCAATGCGGGTGGTTGGCCCGCCCTTCAGCAAAGCGCACGTTTCCCTCCTTAAGCAGCGCAAGCGCCTCATCCGGACCACGCGCTGGCCTGTTCATTGGCTCGTCAGCAAGAGCAAAGTGACCCAGGGCAGCCAAAGCAAGGCACAGCAAAACCTTCGACATCACGCGCATCCCTTCCTCCCTCTACAGCAATTTGAGAATGAACCTTAATCCAGCGGGAAGCCTTTTATCCGAAAAACTGCTGTTAGGCAAATCAAGGCGGAGAGGCCCGGAGGCTCGAAACGCGGAACTGGCGAGGCATTCAGCAAGAACCGTTGCGCGGTATTCCCGCGGCTTACCCCACCGACAGAAAAGGCGGAAGAGGGCACTCAAGCGAATCAGCGGCGGCGCGAAGAAGCTCCGCTTCGTCAACTGTAATCTGACCGTCCGTAATAACGCAGGCGCTGCAGGCCATGATTAGCTGCTGCTTGACTGCTGGTGTTGCAAAAAGCAGCTCGCGAAGCGCATCGTCGACTTTGCGCAGTGAACAATCGCCGGGAGGCAGCAGGGATACGGTTCTTTGCGGAAACAAGATCTCGCATCCGGAAGCAAACGCCTGTGCTGCTTGTTCTGCGCTTTGCGCTCCGGCATGAGAAAGCGTAGAGAGCAGCAGGACGGCTGAATCAGCCACTGGAGCAAGTGACTTGTATTTTACCCGCGCCAGGCTGCTTTGGCGCGCCGTAGGATCGAGATGGCGGGCAAACATCCGCCGCAAGCTGTACTCAAAAAGAGAGCAGCGCTTATCGGCATCAATCAGTGCATCAACTACCGAAGCAAACTCTGTATACTGAATCTGCGAAAGCCGCTTCAGCGCGGGAAGTGTGAGTTCAACGAGCGCCAGGCGGCACTGCGCGGGAAGAGCGCGAAGATCGCCAAGAATACGCAGAGTCTCTTGCAGCGCAGGTCCGTCAAGGGTCTTCGAAAGATAGTTCAGTTGTTCGGTTTCTATTTCCTGTTCATTGTTAATCAACAGCGCAAAAACAACGGCGCGCGCCCCATAAGGTTCACGGCATTTTCCCCGCAAGCCATGCGGTATCAGCGCAAGGATTTGGCGCGCGTGATCGAGGTGCTCCGGTTTTAGCGAACCAACGGCTTCGACAATCTCGCCGGGGCGTGCCGCAAAGCGCGCTTGGCCGCCGGCCTGGCCGGCAAAGGCGGCGGCTGTGCTGGCTTCTGCCATTTGTCCACCGGCTTCCGGATAAACCTGCTTAAACTCCCCAGTGAATGATGGATCAATACGCTTGATGCGGTCAGCAAGCGGTGGATGCGTGGCCATAAGCTGCATAAACGACAATCGCAGGCCATTTGCGAAATACATGTGACTTGCCTCTTCCGCACGAGGCGTTTCCAGGCGTGAGCCGGCAATAAAGCCGCCGATTTTTTTCAGCGCCCCGGCGATGCCCGAAGGATTTCGTGTAAATTGAACCGCGGATGCGTCGGCAAGATATTCCCGCTGGCGCGATACCGCGCTCTTGATCAATTTGCCGAAAAGCACACCGACTGAGCCGATAATGATCAAGAAAATCCCAAGAACGATCAAGAAGCCGCGCGGATCTCCTCCGCGGTCACGCGCATAAGTGCGGCGTGCTGTTTGCGTGCAGCTTCGCACAAGCAAGTAGCCGATTTGCGCGATGACAAGAATGCCATGGAGCACCGCCATCAAGCGGATGTTGAGCCGCATATCACCGTTAAATATGTGGCTGAACTCGTGCGCGATGACACCCTGCATCTCGTCGCGGTTAAGCAACTGCATGCATCCGCGAGTGACGCCGATCACCGCATCGGCAGATGAAAAACCGGCGGCAAAAGCATTGATCGCCTGTTCGTCATCAAGCAAGTAGACGGGAGGGGCCGGAATTCCCGAAGCGATGGCCATTTCTTCGACGACATTGAGCAAGCGGCGTTCAGCGGGATCGTTGGTATCGGGCGACAAAGGCCGCCCGCCCAGCATCTGGGCTACCGCGGCGCCGCCCCGGCTGATGACGATCATTTTGAAAAGCGTGCCCAGCAGGACGATAGCCAAGGTAATTGCCGATACGGCAATAAAGGTCTGCTCGTTCCAAAAAAGATCAAACGCGGAAAAGCCGCTTGTGTAGGAATAAACGTCCCGGTTTTCTCTAGCAAAACCCTGAACTACGAGGGCCGCTCCGACAAAGGCAAAGTAAACGCTGATGACAATCAACACTACTGCGGCAACATAGAGCAAGACCAGCCACGAGGTCTTCCTCCGTGCAGCATCCTGGCTCTCAAAAAAGTTCATGGCTAAGCTGGGCTGACCGCTTCTTGCTAGAACGATACCTTTACCGCGTCTCGTTCCTTTTCCTGCGTAATTTCGAAAAGGGCCGCCTGCCTGAAGTTAAACATGCCGGCGATAATCACGCTCGGAAACGTTTCTGCCGCCGTGTTGTATTCCATGACGGAGTCGTTGTACGCCTGGCGCGAGAAAGCGACTTTGTTTTCTGTCGAAGTCAATTCCTCCATGAGCTGAGCCATGTTTTGATTGGCCTTGAGGTCTGGATAGGCCTCGACAACGACCATCAACTTTCCGAGAGCTCCGCTTAACGCGGACTCGGCTCCAACCAGGCTTTGCATTGCTGAAGGATCGCCTGGATTTGCGGCGGCTCGCCCGACGGCCTGCGCGGCCTGATTGCGCGCCGCAACAACAGCTTCCAGTGTTTCGCGCTCATGCTTAATATAACCTTTAGCTGTTTCCACAAGGTTGGGAATAAGGTCGTAACGGCGCTTGAGCTGTACATCGATCTGCGCAAATGCGTTTTTGTAGCGGTTGCGCAGCCGCACTAGATTGTTGTACATGCCGGCGATGACAAACAGCAGGACTAAGACGACAAGCGAAAGGATGACTAGAGCGCTCATTATTCCTCCCGGGATTTTGGTTGCTGCTGATTACTAATAGTCAGGTTCTGATATTTATAGGACAGAATTTGCGGCTAAGGAAGTCCTATAACGGCCCGTTCTTGCTCCTTCAAGATGGCCGGGATTTGCGTGCTGACGGAGGCGAGCAGGGCCGTATATACGGCTGGTTCAACGGCTCGGGTTTCGCAGATGCCGCGTATATCAACCAGATGCACATGTTCATCGAAAACAAAGCTTGCCGTGAAATCGGCTTGCGCGGCCTCCTCGGCACATAGATCTACAAGAATCCGGCTCCCAATTATTCCACCGGAGACCGCGGCAATTCGGGTAATATAGACATCGTCTTTAATCAGTTTATTGACCGCAGCCCAGCGCAGGGCCTGGTAAAGTGCGACCCAACCGCCGGCGATTACGGCAGAGCCGATGCCGGCATCTGAACAAAGAATGGCGCAATCCAGCGTAACACTGATTGCGGCGATGTCCTGGGGTTTGACCGTGGTTCTCAGCGATCGGACAAGCAGATGCTGAAGGGATTGCAGCTCCTGCTTAACAACTTCCGCAAGCTCCGCGTCTTTGATGCGCACGTGCATCGCGCGGGGCAGCATGTTCAGACCCGCATAAATCCGGCCGCCGTCCGGCGCGCCGGCGCTGACTTGCTCCACGCTTGCGGTGATTAACAGCTTGGTGCTGCCGAGCTGGACCTCGGCTGAGCCTTCGGCGTATGGGCTTGCTCCGGCCGTGATGTGCACCGGGCGGAGTTCTGAATCATTCCTGCCGTCTACCCGTTTCAGACCTTCGCCAGCTTTCATCTTCGGCTCCTTTAGCACTCGATTTAAGACTTATGATGAACCCAAGCATCCAGTGGAGGGGATATTTTCAAGTATGCCCCATGCATAAGGGACTTGAGAGCGGTGCGGGACAGGGCAGCAAAGCTTTTTCGGCAGCGCAAATCCCTGGAATGCCTCATCTTTCCCCCGGTGCTTTCGTGCTCATGCGGAGATCTCCGCCGTGACGAAACACTTCCGGGCGGGCCGCACATAACATTTATGTAAGGGATTTCCGGGGCTTGTGCCGCAAACCGAGGCTGTTTCTAAAGCCAAATCGGGCGTCGGCCCGGGAGCGAGTCTCAATGCGGGTAGTTATTGAAAAGGGGAGCTAGTTCGGGGCATGACAGCAGGTCTTCAGACTGAATCACAACTGGCCATTCTTCGATTGTTGGGTTGGTTTTACACGCAGATGGGCAGACCCGGTGTGGTTCTGGCCGCTCTTTCCGCGATTGCCTGCGTGGTGTGGCTTGTCGCTTGGCAGATGCGCCGCCAAGGACGCGTGCGAGTGGCCAAGGTCTACGGTGTGATTTTAGTTTGTGCACTGTGCCTTCATTTTGCGTTTCCCGAAGTTGAAACCGGTCAGGGAGCAGCAGCTCAGCCGTCAATTGAAGAAGCGGCAAAGCTCGACCTGCTTAATGACAAACTTGCCAGCCAGAAAATTCCTTCAGTGCGCAGCGCGGTAGCTGCGCCGGAGAAAAACGAAAGCAGCGAAGAGAGCTGGCTGAAAACATACGGAATGAGGATCGGCTTTTGGGTTGTCGCCATCGCTGTTGCGTTGTATCTCCTGCGCGTCCGCCCCGAGTGGCTGAACCCTACAAAGTTTTCCCGGCTGCTCCAAGGTTCCAAGGCATGGATCCGGCCGCAGCGCTCGGCAAACAACGAATTAGGTTCGAGCGATCTTGCCAGCTTCGCCGAAGTCAAGCGCTGGTTTTCACCGCACGGGAAATACGACACCAGGCTTGCCGTAGCCGACCTGCGCGGCTCGTCGGGCATTATGCTAAAGAAAGGCGACATCATTATTCCTGTCGGCGAGCGCAACCGCCATATGCTGATTATTGCCAAGACCGGCGGCGGAAAAACAACGAAAATGATCCTGCCAATTCTCTACAACGACTGCATGTGTCCGCATCGCTCGACAATTGTCATC
>JAKPSH010000044.1 GCA_029555385.1 Pseudomonadota bacterium | reverse complement strand
ACCGACAACCCTCCCTTGACTAGCGTTCCGATTATCGTTCGATCTTCCAGGGTTAGCTGACTGTATTTTGTTCCCATAATCACCTAGCTCTAACTCGATTGAACTAGGTGTTGCACTTGCACATTGAACTCGCGGGCTCAGGGCTGTTGCGTACGTTTAACAGTTTTAAAGCGCGCCTCTGTAACCCTATAAAATCGTGCTTATTTCATCGAGCAGCTTTAGCATTATTAAACGTACGCAATAGCCCTGAGGATTAGTGTGGGGGGATTAGTGTGGGGATTAGTATGAGGGGCATCCATTGCCTTTCCCTCTGCCCGGCAAATAGCTGCGGCGGCTGTTCCTGTGCCAGTGACAGTCGATAATTGAGGCGAGCAATCCTCCATAAACATAACCAGGCGCGGCCATGTGATATGGCGCCGGGGAAAATACCGCAATTGTCTCTTCCCCATCCCAATAGCTCTTAATCTTCAGACTATGATCATTAAGACGCCCGCAACCGTCACATTGGCTCAGTTCATCCGGATAGCAGTCTTGAAAGGCTTTTTGCTCCATACAAACATCTGCCTAGAAGTGGCAATAACACTCAAGAAAATACCACAAGAGGGTTGCGTTGGTCACTCGCGGATAGCACTCTGCATTTCTCACACGCCGGAAAGCACGGCGTGCGAATAATGCGCACTCCTGGCCTTTCGCCACAATGAACGATAAAATAAGACATGAATTATTTTGCTCATGCTATTGCGTTTCTTGATCGCCCTTATTTCGCTGCCGGTACTGCCGTCCCAGATTGGTTAATGGTCCTCGATCGGCGTTTGCGCCTGCGCAAGCAGCACGCGCAAGCTTACACCAGCAGTCCGGGACAGCCAACAAAGGAAGTAGCTTCCGGTATCTTGCAGCATCTCAATGACGATATTCTCTTTCATCGGACTAAAGCGTTTTTAGAGACGTCCTCGGAACTAACAGCCATTATCCGCGATTCTCTAGACAAGGAATCAGGCCGGCGTCCAGCGTTTCTTGGGCACGTGCTTACTGAGCTCTTGCTCGATGCCGCTTTGATCGCCGAGTCTCCCGCCTTGCTCACTGAGTACTACCGCACCTTGGCCAGCTTAAACTCAGAAGAACTGGAACACATCGTGAACCAAATTGCGCCGAAACCAGCAGTGAATCTTGCTTTCTTTGTCGACCGCTTCCGCAAAGAGCAAGTTTTGTGGGACTATTTGCACAACTCAACACTGTGCAAACGCTTGAATCAGGTTTTACACCGGGCACGGTTCAAGGAGCTCCCCGGCAATTTCGCCGATATGCTTCCCGCGGCCCGTATACTTGTCACCGGGCGCAAATTTGAGCTCCTGCAAATAACAAACCTCCCATCGGAACATGCTGAAGAGGCCGAAGGCTCTCACACTTAATGCAGCGGTACAAAACCGTTTTCCACTACCTTACGCAGCGCTGCCGGCAGCTCGAAATAACCAGCAGGATTCAACTTGTAGCTGCCCATCACTCCGCGAAAGCTTTTCAGCTCATGCAAGAACTGGTTAATATCCGGCACATGAGCTGCCGTGATGAAAAGCTTCGCTGCATCATAGCCGTTTGCTGTAGCAACACGCGGGACATCATGGAACACCTCCTGATAACGCTTGGCGAATCCGGGGTCTTCCACCACATTGCCGGTCACAAACCAAGTGCCCACTAAAGCCCCTCGCGAAACCACCACCTCATTCCAATCATCAACCCCATGCGCAGAAAAAAGCTCGCCCTCGTAGCCCATTTCACGAAGCTGCTTTGCAAATAACCCGGCGCCACCTGGAAGCAATACATTATAGACCGCATCCGCACGAACCGCCTTAATGCGGGCGATTACCGCGCGAAAGTCAGTCTCCCCCGGCACTAACTCGGTTGAATAAACGACTCGTCCCGGCAGCGCCTGCGCAAACGCCTGGCCCAAATCAATCATTGCATCCTGACTGGCGCACACCACGGCAATACGCTGGAAGGAGCGCCGCCGAACCTCTCGAACAAGAACTTCGTTCTCCTGATCGGTATTAAGAAAGTGCATCATCACGTATTTCTTGCCGGCAATGATTTTTTTAGAATTACCCAACGCAATTAGCGGCACTTTCTTTTGTTCCGCAATGTTATTCACGGCAAGCGCTGTTCCTGAGCCAAAAACAATCAGGCCGTCCACTTTGTCCTGATTGATGAATTTTGCCGTATTGGCAACCGTGCGCTTCGGATCAAAGCCGTCGTCTTCAAAAATGAATTCAACACTGCGCTGCGGATCATTCTCCTGCTGCGCAAGCAAAATACCATTCCGTATTCCAGCTCCCAGCGTCGCCAGGTTGCCGGTCAAACCAACACTAACGCCAATCTTACGCTTGGGCAGATCCTGGCCCCATCCCGCTGAAAAAAGGAACACCACAGCAGTGAGTGAGAATATGAGACCCCGGAGGCATTCAGCGAATTTTCTCATCGCAGCATACTGACAACAGAGATACGCACTCTAACTGATATTTCGCCAGAAATAAGGGCAGGCGGCAATTTCCGCCGCAAATAACGGAGAGTAGCAGGAAAGGAATGTGCCTTCAAGAATCCAGAGCCGCAGCCACGACCAGAATTAATGATTCTCGCGTTACCGCAAGCGGCAAAAAGAGCTGCTGCAGGCTGGACAAAGTATCTTCACCTCCGCCATAATCTGCGGCAAGGAGAAAGCGGTGACAGACAAGCACAAGGGAATGCTGTTTGCCTTCTTGCAGGCTTGCATGTGGAGCATGCTGCCGGTGCTTGCCATAATTGGCTTCCAAACGGTGGATGCCGCGTTTACTTTGGCAGTCACCACAACGCTTGGTGCTTTATTTTTTGCGCTTGTCGTTACCTGGCAGCAAGTCTGGCACGAAACCGGCGTAAGACAGGCTTACCCTTTCATCCTCGCCAACACTTTTCTAAACGCCTTCTTGTACATGGGACTTATATTTTGGGGCTCATCGCTTACGTCCCCCGGGAACGTAGCGATCATTCTGCGCATGGAGAATTTTTTCTCGATCGTGCTCCTTGGCGGAATCGGCTTTGATAAAATCAGCCGCCAGGAAGTCTTAGGCGGTATGCTGATGATTGTGGGGGCGATGATCGTGGTGTTCCCCGGAACATTTAGGCTTCAAACAGGAGATCTGCTGATTCTCATGGCCAGTGTTTTGCCCGTCTTTGGCAACGTATGCTCCAAGAAAGCGCGCCAGTTTGTAAGTTCTTCTGTAATTATGTTTATCCGGACGCTGCTTGCCGCACCGTTGTTCTGGGGAATCGTTTGGTATAAAGGGTCTTTCCCGGAAGTTCTGCCCCCGGCAAGCGTTATGCTCGCGCTTTTTATCAACGGCTTTATCGTGATGGGTCTAGCGCGGTTGGTATGGATTGAAGCAATTCATCTTATTCCGATTTCCACCGGAAACTCTATCGGGTCGATCGGGCCGCTGCTTACGCTTTGTCTCAGCTATTTGCTGCTCAGCAAGGAACCCTCTTTTTGGCAGCTTAGCGCAGTGCTGCCCATGATTGTTGGTCTTAATCTGCTTATTCGCGCGGCGCCGCAAACCGGGGATGCCTTGACCGAAAAGCGCCCATAATTCTGCATCTGTGCGTGCGGCAAAATCATCTATACCAGCAGCGTCCCAAAGGTTAAGGCTGCTTTCCACTGCCGCAATGACCCTCTGGAGCAGGAGACCGATGGCCATGAATTATACCGAAGAACAAAAGTCACAATTCATTCAAGAATTTGCTAAACGCAAGAAACGGCAGTTGTATATCGTGCTGCCTATTGTGTTTGCAGCTATCGCCGCGCTGGCGCTTTCGGAAAAAGGCGAGATTAGCCTGGCTGGCATTCCGGCGGAGGCAATTGGCCCAGTGTTCTTCGGTGTTATTGCCGCTGCTGTTGTCTTTTCTCTGATTAACTGGCGTTGTCCTGCCTGC
>JAKPSH010000028.1 GCA_029555385.1 Pseudomonadota bacterium | reverse complement strand
TACCGCTGCAATGGGAGCCGTGGGGATCGTTATTCCAGATACGCTGTGAGAGGCCGCCCGGCGCAGCGATCAGCCGGGAAGGAATTATGGTAAATTTGGTTTGCGGGGGAGTCTTTGTCGTATCCGTAAATGTCGTTGAGTACCCCCAGTTGTAATAGTCATAGAGCGAGATCTTCTGCTGTCCAATATTCGGCTTACTTGGTATACCGGCCACGCTGCGAGTCACTTTCCATACGTTGTTTGTCGGCATGCTGCCGTGGGTCCGTGAACCAGACGTTAAGCACGAGCTCGTGTGCGTGAGCACGGTTGATGAATTACATCCGGGGGCGCCCACAAAATTTGCATTATAAGCGAACCAGAACCTTCCTGCCGTGGGTGCGCCATCGCTAAAGATAACGTATGCTGTTTGATCGAGCACGCTGAGCCGTTCCGATTCCATGTAAGATTGCAGCAGTGCATCACATGGGTTAGTCATTCCTGCCGCGGTAAGCGTGCTGATTCTTGCTTTTAAAGTAGTGCGATCAAAAGTCGGATTAGCACCCGGATTAGCAAAGGGAGCTCCATGAGGCGCCTCCATCGTTGCTCCGGTATTGTAGGGAATAAGATTTATTCGATCCCGCCCCGGATCGAAATAATCAAGAAAGTTCTGTACTGCTTGCTGCAGATAGTGAAGCTTTGTGTCGGTGCTCGCGCAGGTATTGCCCGGTCCGGTGCAGCCGCAGTGGGGAGTGTTGGTCAGATTGGCATCGCATTGCATTGAATCGGATGTATCGAGCATGAGGCTCACATGTGCGCGGTTAATTTCGGAAGTTGCCTGCGCCACGATTAGGTTCTGGGAGAGTGCCCCGGAAACCAGATGCATGAGGTAAAGACTCACATCGCCATTTGCCGAAACGCTGAGTGACGGGTTGTCGATGCGATTGTTGGTGTAAGTCATCGTAATGTCGCTCGAGCTGCGGCACGGTGTGCCGCTGCGTCCGACGGTAATGTTTCTGCCGGCAAGATTGCGGCAAAGAATCTCGCGGGCTATCGCCTTGCCGGTATCGACGTAAGTGTCGCTCGATGTGTCATATGTCGCGATATAGGCCAGGCCGGCAATAGCCGCCGCGTCGGTCGCTGATTGCAGGACGAGTCTGGCGCGGAAAATGTTTGCCACGTCAATCACCAGACCGACTATTGTCAATAATCCAACTATTCCACCGGCGACGATGAGCAAATAGACGCCTTTTTCCGAAGAGCGTCCGGTAGCCTGCTTGCGGAGCGTTATTCTAAAAAATGACTTGTTCATAATACTGACCACTAACCCACTGACCGGGCATTCCCAGCGAGCTAATGCTGCCGAGAGCGCCGCTCATTTGCGACTGATAGGTGGCAAAAATTTCGCCGATGATCAGCATATTTTTTTCTGCCATCAAAGTTCGGAGGCTTCCGGTTCCGTCCGCTGCGATTTCCGAGTTGAGTGTTGCCGCACTTACTTTGCTGCATGTCGAATTCGATGCGCAGCTAGGAGACTCCGTAATTCCGACACGCAACCAGCTCCCCGCTGCTGAATTTCCACTCCAACGGTAACCGCTTAGAACTATTTCGTAGTTCTGGAGTGAATGCAGTACCGCTTTTCCAGCCGAGTTGGCGACAGGGATCTGACGGGCCTTAATTTCTCCCAGACAGATATCCATTGCTCCGGTTCCGCCGCCGCAAATATTGGCCGGCGAAAGAGCCGCACATTCGCGAAAGGCTTCTTTTGTTGCTTCGCGAACCATGCCAATCATGAATTGGTGAGCGCGAAGCGCGATGCTGAATTCATAGCTGACCATCGCCAGAAGCACCAAAAAGGGCAGTACCATTAGCAGTTCGAGGAAAATTTCCCCGCGCGCATCGCAGGTCCGCAGACATTTCCTGTAATGTGAAGGGTCGGACATATCGATTTCTTGTGTGGCTGATGGTTCTCTCGAGACACCCGGGGGTTCTTAAGCCCCGCATATAAAAACGGTAGGTCATTGAAATTACTTTAGACTTTTGTTCGGAAGGGCCAGCTTGCTTTGGCCACGGTCAGGAAACGGCCTGCTGCTCTACTGCACATTTTTGTGCACCATAACCTATAGTTTTTCGCCGATGATGACGAACTAAGTAGACAGGCTCTTAGTGTCAGTGCCAGACCTTAGCGGTCTCTTATGCCGGCTTTTTCGATTTGGAGGACAACATGCGCGCTTATCTCATACCGCTGCGATATAACATTTCTGCGGCTTTAGCTTTATTCTTGTTGTTTACTGCTCAGACAGTTCTAGCCGGCACGGCTCAGCCGCTTGAGGGGCCGGCCTGCCCTTGCAGCGGGGAAAAACGCCAAGTCGCTGAACCGATTGGCACATACGAGAATAGCAGCCCTGATCTTGCGCCATACGATCCTTGCTACGATGGTATCGACAACGACTCACAAAGCGGAGTTGATTGGGTAGACAAGGACCAAGACGGCAAGAACGATGCTGAAGGGGATCCCGATTGTGTTGCTC
This sequence comes from Pseudomonadota bacterium, assembly GCA_029555385.1. Classification (GTDB taxonomy): domain Bacteria; phylum Bdellovibrionota_C; class UBA2361; order SZUA-149; family SZUA-149; genus JAKPSH01. The sequence continues at coordinate 4,035 of JAKPSH010000028.1, read as the reverse complement.
CGGGCAAGAAGATGGTTGATGAAGATGGCACTAAACTGCATTTGGTCAGGACACGAATTAGAACCTATGCCCTGAAGCCCGTGCAGGTGACCGATGAAGAGGGCAACGAGCAGACCATTTGCGAGGAATACCTCGAGACAACGCAGGATACGACAACCCGCTTCAGCGGCTGCTTTGCGCCGCAGACAGAGATTGTGATGGCCGATGGTACAAAGAAACCAGTTTATCAACTGCAGGTCGGCGATATGGTTTTAAATCCTGTTACCGGTAAGGCCGCGCGTGTTGGTATGACCGTTGCGGGGCCGGAGACCGGACCGACGATGGAAATTGGCATTGCTGGCGCTGCGCCGATTCAGGTGACAACAGACCACGCAATGATTCTTGAGCGTTCAAGCGGCGGGCTTGAGCGGGTGAGCCTCCGTACGGAAGGCGTCCAGTCGCCGTATGAAATTAAGCGTGCAGATAAGATATCGGTCGGTGACCGTATTCTTGTTGCTGATGGCACTTATAAAGAAGTGACAACTGCGCGCCAACTGCCTGGTAATTCCGCATTAATGGTATTCAACTTCCGGGTGGATGGTCCGTTGAACGACCCGCGCGAACACATGGTGCTTACCGGGTCGGGTATGGTCACTGGAGACCTGGTGATTCAGGTGCAGCTCGGCGGTAAAATCCGCGGACGTTAAGCTGGATCATTGATTCAGTAAGAAAAAAGAGCCGCAAAGCGGCTCTTTTTTTACCTAAATCCCGCCGGAGTCTTGCACTGTTCAGGATCATAGTTTGGCAGTTTGATAGTCAGCCGCGAGGTCGTGAGATCAAGCGGTACGGAGAAAACTGCGTCATTCCAGCGCTTCGCTTGCGCTGCGCCTTCGGTTGCCTGAAATACTGAAATGCCTTGGTTCTGCAAATATGTTGTCAAGTGCGCCAGGCTGCGCTCAGAGACTCTGCTGTATATTGTGCCGATAAAATCGGATCCGGCCAAAAGATAGGCAAAGTAGTAGACCTTGTCCTTGGCGAGTTCGGTATAGAGGGCGTCTAGTTCTTCCTTGCTGCGTTTACCCGCGGATCTGAGCTGGTCCAGCTCCATGTAGCCTTCCATTAAGGCGTGAAAATCCATGGGGGGCTTCCCGGAGCAGCGATTACTGCCGGACGCATCGGAGCAGATAAACAGACCGTACTGAATCGGAGGGGTTGCCACAGATAAGTCAAGAATAGCTGCGGTCCCGGTTTGCACTGCGCCCAACGAAACCGTAGATGTGATCGGCGGCGCCGTTGAATCCTTGAGCAGTGGTTCGATCGTGATGAGCAGACTGCTTTTGGTTCCGGGCTTCCTTAAATCTTTCTGGATCAGATCGAGGTCGCCGAAACCGCAGCGCGGCGCGGGAAGAATCCGAATGTCGAGGAGCGTTCTTCCCTCCACAGCTTCAATTCGGCGTCGACGCAGCAGCGCTTTCTCTTCAGGTTCCGTTGTGGGGATTAGTAGCGGCGACTTGGATGGTGCGCCAATCTCCTTTGTTTTCTCGCGGAAGATTCCCTTGCGGAACGCCTCTGAATCTCCAAGTGCCGGGCTAACCCGTGGTGTGGGATAGCCTTCCTGAGCGAACGTGTGAAGCGGGAAAACAAGGGCAGCAAGAAAAGGCAAAAAAATAAAGCGTCTCGACATGTCGTATTCTCTTGAGCAAGACCCAATAATAACACCTTTTGACTTAATAACTGTGATCTTAGACGAAAAGCCAAAATATATCGAGATCATGAATAGTAACGCGAGCAGGGTTGCTGCTCTTGGTGAGACGGGCCCACGAGGTGTCTTTGCGGCGGCCCGCCACCGGAGATCCACCAAATACTAGGTGCGAATTCACAAATGCCGTGCATAATGAAATGCGAAGCGGCGGGCACGGAATCAGTATGAAAAATGTCCTTACCCAAGCATTTGCTAATCTCGGCCGCGTGCCCTGCTGGAAGTGGCAGATCAGTGGCGTTTCGCTGACGTACGTCACGGCCCTGACCTTGTTTTTTGCGCTGCATTTACTGTTTGTATCCCGCAGTGTTTGTGCCGAAACGCAAACAAATTCTGCTCAAGTATACAGCAGCGGTCAGGAGAGGCTCTGCCTCGGGTTTAACCCCCAGAAAAACAAATGGGGCTGGGCGCCTCCCGCAGACGGATGGTTTGATTGTCCGCCGCATTACGCCTTTTTCGGTGTGACCAATCCGCTGGGCCGTCCGGATGCCTTCGCCGTGGAGATGTACGGCAACTGCTGCGCGCTTCCGGCTGCCGATATTCTGACCGATGACAGATTGGAGGCACCGTCGGAGTGCCCGGATGGATTCATCGTAACCGGCATATATCTGCAAGGAGATCCGGAGCGCCGCCTTCCTCATCCGCTCCGCTGTACGAAAGTCAATTCGGACAATTACGTGCTCGGCGCGGCAAAGCCCGGAGTCCACTGGGGTTTGGAATCGGCCGCTTCTTTTCCGTGGTCCGAGCGAAAAAGAATGCGCCGCGACGAACTGCCGCTCGCCATTCGTTACGGCTTGATGAGAGAAACATTTGAAAGCTTCACCAACGCTGGATGCACAGGCGATCCTGTCGGCAGCCTGCTTGCGGGGAAGACCGATACAAAGTGCTCCGGTTTTCTCTGGCGGGAGCTGTTTTTGCGCGGCGGCCCGGGGGGCAAAAGCATAATGCCGCTGCGCATGTTTCCCGATTGCGCCGGTATCACGGACATCTTCGACAAAAACGCAGTTTGCATTCCGGTCGATCGGCGATGAACTGCGATAAGCTTACCCAGCCGCGCTTGGCGCTCCGCCGCAGTCTGTTCTGGAAGATCTCACGGTTGGTTTTTTTTGCCACTGCGTTCGGACTCGTCCTCCACTTTTTTGGCGCTGTGTTCTTTCAACAGATTTTTACGGACAAAGTAATGCAGATTACGTCTTGGGAAGTAGCTGAGCACTGTAAACGGGAGCTTCAGCCGTTTCTTGAACCAGCAGTCGACCAAACCGGTTTGGCCCGCGCCGTGAATAGACTTGAAGAACTGAATCCGTTAATGGAAATATTTGTTCTCGATCGGAGCGGCAATGTTCTTTACAACGGTCGCCGCGATCGTGCAGTACGGATTCCCGTTGAGCCGATCGCACAATTCCTCGCCCAGCAAGGCTTCCCGGCACGGCCAATTTACGGCGCAAACGGCGGGGGTTATGACATTGATGGGCCGGTGCCTTTCTCGGCAGCGCAGATATCGGTCGCCGGTGAACCGGGATATCTTTATACATCACTGCGCAGCCAGCGTTACCGCACGACGTACCATGCTCTTGGGGACTTTGCATTGCCGCTTGCCGGCCTCATCTTTCTTGCTGCTCTGCTGCTGCTTACCACGGGTTTGGGCAGTATCCTGGCTTATTGGTTCACCAGACGATTTCGTGCTCTGACTGCCGCCGCCGGACGCCTGGCTGCGGGGGACTATCGGACACGGGTTTCCGATGCCGTCGACGATGAAATCGGGCTTCATGCGCGCGTCTTTAATCAGATGGCGGAGACAATCGAGCAGAGCATCGCAACCATTTCAGAGAGCGAAGAATTGCGGCGTCAGTTGGTCGCCAATGTTTCTCACGACCTGCGCACGCCGATTGCCGCGACAATGGCGCTGCTTGAGACGATCGACACCCGCTTTTCAGAGCTGAACGAAGAGGAGCTGCAGCAATTCATCCAGCGCGCCCGGTTGAACTGCCTTTGGCTCAAGGTGCTTGTTGATGAACTCTTCGAGCTGTCCGAACTGGACGCGCAGAAGGAAAAGCTTGTTCTCGCCTCTGTACCGCTTGAAACATTTGTACGCACACTGATCAGCCAAAACGCCGCGGCCGCCGAAAAGAAGGACGTGGTGCTCGCAGTGGAGCTTCCTCCTCCTCCGTCGTTCGTGCTTGCTGATCAACGCCTTTTACATCGTGCGCTGGGCAATCTTTTGGAGAATGGTATTCGCTATTCACGAGAGCATGGAGAAGTCAAAATCGTTGTCCGCAAAACCGACGAAGATCGGCTGA
>JAKPSH010000022.1 GCA_029555385.1 Pseudomonadota bacterium | reverse complement strand
CGCCCCCTTCTTCCTTGGGACGGGCTTCGTTAACTTTGAGTTCACGCCCTTGAACTTCCGTGCCATTCAGGCCTTCAATTGCTGCCTGCGCTTCGGCGTCATTGCCCATTTCCACAAACGCAAACCCTTTGGAACGCCCTGTGTCGCGGTCCGTAATGACCTTGGCCGACTGCACGGTTCCGAATTCACCAAACAACTGATTTAATTCGCGCTCCGAGACGTTGTATCCCAGATTGCCCACATATAGTTTATTACCCATACAAGTCACTTCCCGTCATGCGCGGCTCCTGTCCGCGAGGACTGAGATTCTCCAATCTAATCAAACATTGTTACTATTACCCCCGCGATGACGAGGTGCTCCGGCGAACCAGCATTATATTTCATAGCTGTTTTTGATTCTAGGTAGATGTCTTGGCAACTGAAAACGGGGTAAGTGATAACAGTCCGACGCCTGCCTTGATTCTCAGTACTAATTACCGGAGATAATCAGGACTCGTCAATAGCTGCATGATAATACCATTCTTTGTCCTTATTGTGAAACAGCTAAGAAAAAGAAGTTTTTTGCCAATTCATGCGGTATTTTTCTGTGTCATCTATCAGGGTGCTGAAAAACTAATTTTCAGCGCCTTGATAGCCCGGTGCAAGGATGCACCGGCAGTTTTCAAGCACGTTAAGTGCTTGAAAACTGGAGCGTCGCGAAATCAAAGATTTCGCTTGACGCGTCGGAAAAAGTCCACGGAGGGACTTTTTCAGCAACCTGCTAGTGTTCTTTTCTGGGAAATCACCGAAAAAGTGTTTGACGAACTGCCAGGAAAGGGAGGCAGGAGGAAGGCCGGACCAGGGACATAGTCCACGGTCCGGCCCGTATAACGTGTTGAATTACCGGAGCTGTAAATTGGCCCTGCGGCGGGAAGCTCAATTTGCCGGGAGCGGTGCTGCGTGATATTGCGCCATGAGCGCATCCCGGCGCTGCGAACGCTCCAGCTCTTCCGCGTAATCGAAAAACGCGCGGGCTTGCGCAGTCCACGCATCAATCAGGGCGTGCCGGATGCGATTTGCGCGCTCTTCTCCGAACCGCAGGCGCTCGGCGCCCAATTCCAGCAGCGCGGCAAGAAGCTGCGTCAGATTTTCCCCGATCTCGGTGAATGCGCCCTCGTACTGCCCGGCGAGCAGATCGTCGAGATACGCAATGACGGCCCGGGCGCTTGCTGCCACCGGAGCCATCTCATCACTTACTCCGTCGAGCGCTGTGCTCACCGCCTCCAGCACCTCCGGCAGCCTCGCTGCTTCCAGCGACTTCCTTACTCGATCACCAAGTTCCTGCATGGCTCGTTCTCCTGAAACGATGGTTGTGACTACCAGGACCCTCCAAGTTCGTCTTTGATAAGTGCGAACTTGCGAGATCCTGGCAGACAGACCAGGCGTAACTGAGAAATGAGGGCACGCTGGACAAAAAACCTAATCTCCTGTCCTTCCCGCCAAGTCCGCGCGGCGTCTTGGGGGAAAGGATGGCATTGCTTCTACTCATTAACGTATTTCTTGCTTATAAACCGCAAGGTTTTTGGGGTCAACTCGGCTCTCGCTGGTGCTAAACGTGGTCGCCTGTGATGTATCTTAGGGTTTTGTTGGACGGATTGAGCAGCTATGCTCAGTCAGCATCAACAAGTTGATTGCGCCAACGTCGCGTCAGCGAGGAAGATAATATGAATCGAAAAACGTGGTTGGTCACCGGGATCGTTTGCGTGCTCATTGCCGCATTTCTTTTTGTGTTTTCCGATGCGCGTGTCCGATCAAAAGATACGCGCCAGATATCCGGTTCGGAGTTTCACTATCGCGTCAATGGACTGAATACAGCCGAAAACACTGTGTCCCTCGAGCTGTTAATTCGTGATGCCGCATCCGGCCGGTGGCACTTGGCGGGTGATTCTCGCGCAACACGCATTGCTAATTTTCAAGTGTCGGCAGCGCGACCTGTTGCGATGCCGACACCCGGTCCGGACGGCCAGGCCGCGGCATGGGTTTTTGACAACCCATGCCGGCAGGATTTAATCGTGCGCTGGGATGCTCTTCCAGGAGGAATTGCGCGGCACGGTCATCAGGGCTGGATTGACGCGGATTATGCGCTTCTTGAAGGAGCGATTTACCTTATACCGAAAGATGCCATGCGCACCAACGCTGAGCCTGGCAAGATACGTGTTCGGGTTGCGGAAGAGTTAAGAGATAAGTTTGCTTCGACGATGGTTGAGGATGCTGAGGGGCTGAATCCGGCGTTAGACGGTAAACTTGCGTTCTCAAGCCTGAAAAATTCCACAATCGTCTTCGGAATATTTGACCGGTCCGAAAGGGAAGTGCGCGGTGTGCATGTCCGGATATTCTTGCCTCAGGAGTGGACGGAAGCGGGTAAGGCGGAGATTAACGAAACATTGTTCCGGCTGTTCCAAGTTTTTAGCGGGGTTACTCCCTTGAGAAACATCACGCAATATACTGTAATCTTGACGCGCGGTTCGAGCGACTGGAGTGAGAGACGTGTTTTGGGGTCGATGTGGTCCTCCGGGCAGGCGTTTTCCTATGCCGGCCACAAGCCCTGGCGTGTGTTGGAATTGTTTTTGCACCGTTTGGGCCATGCAGCGAACCGCTACCCGCCGTCAGGGATGGTGTTTGCACACGAGGACGAATGGTTTGTCGAAGGCTGGGCGAGCTGGATTGAATTTGAATATCCCCGTCTTGCAGAATTAAGTGGTTCGGAGCGGCTTAGTTACGTGTTGCGCTGGTACCACAAAGTGCTTCAGGGCAAAACGGATTATGCTGATGTGCCGCTTGAGCAGCCGGCGGCGCAACGGAGCACCGTGCAAAACGAGTATCTGCATTACTGCAAAGCGCCGCTTGCCGTGCGCAAGTTAGATGCGGAACTAAAATGGCTTTCCAACGGTGAGCGCGATGTCAGTGGATTAATGAAGACTATCTATGAAAAATACGGCGGAACGAGAACAGTCGTGCGTTTTAAGGAAGAGCTGTCTGCTTATGCCGGCACCGATATGGACGGTTTTATCGACCGTTTTATCCGGGGAACGGAGCGAGTTGATTAAAGCCCTTTGCATTTTATCGCTGCGCTGAGAGCGCCGGATGAATAAACCCGTTTCGTGTTGTCATGAGCGAAAGCGGCGAATTTGGGCGAACTGGAGGTCCGAAAAAGCCCACTAGAGCAGCTACTTAAGTTGACTCCTGAAGTGAGCCTCCTGGTTTGGACTTCCCGGGAGCGGGCGGTTTGAAATTACTTAATGTGTGTAGTATCTTCCACACTAATTTCATCGCCTTCCTGCTGCTTGGGAAGCGCTGTTTTGCTGCATTCAGCGTGCGGCGAGCGGAGTTCAATCGGGCAAGCCGGCCGTGCGGGAATGATTTGTAAGTCGCATTGTTATGTCAGCTAATTATCTAACTTTTGGAGAATGACGAGCTATGAGCGCGCTTGGTGATATTGCTGTAGTGGGTCTTGCCGTGATGGGACAGAACCTCATCCTGAATATGAACGATCACGGCTTCAAAGTCGTTGCTTTTAACCGCACGGTTTCTAAGGTTGATGATTTTCTCGAAGGGCCGGCTAAAGGAACGAATGTTATTGGCGTGCGTTCGATCGAAGAAATGGTCAAAGCCTTGAAGAAACCCCGCCGTGTAATGCTCATGGTTAAGGCCGGCGGCGTCGTTGATGAATTTATAGATGCCATAGCTCCGCATTTGGAGAAGGGCGACATTATTATCGACGGCGGTAATTCCAATTACGATGACTCCATCCGCCGCACCAAGAGTCTTGCGGAAAAGGGGCTGCTCTTTATCGGCACCGGCGTTTCGGGTGGTGAAGAGGGTGCACGGCGCGGCCCGTCAATCATGCCGGGAGGAGATCCGCGTGCGTGGCCCCATGTTAAGGAAATTTTCCAGGCGATCGCCGCCAAAGCTCCGGACGGACTGCCGTGCTGTGACTGGGTAGGTGAAGACGGAGCCGGGCATTATGTAAAGATGACGCATAACGGCATTGAATACGGCGACATGCAGCTTATTTGCGAGGCATACCAGCTAATGAAAGAAGGCCTGGGGATGAGCGCAGATGAGATGAGCGCAGTATTTGCCAACTGGGATGAAGGCGACCTGGACAGCTATTTGATCGAGATTACCAGCGAAATTTTGGGTTTCAAAGATGACGATGGCAAGGCGCTGGTCGAAAAGATTCTCGATACCGCCGGACAAAAAGGAACCGGAAAATGGACTGGAATCAGCTCGTTGAACCTCGGCGTTCCGGTGACGCTGATTGGTGAAGCAGTTTTCGCCCGCTGCCTGTCTTCAATAAAGGACGAGCGGGTGCAGGCGTCGAAAATACTTACCGGTCCAAAAGGCAAGTTCTCGGGTGACAAAAAAGCGTTTGTGCAGGATATCGAACAGGCGCTCTTGGCCTCGAAAATTGTGTCGTATGCGCAGGGTTTCATGCTGCTGCGCGAGGCGGCAAAAGAGTATAAGTGGAACCTGAATTATGGCGGCATCGCGACGATGTGGCGAGGCGGCTGCATTATCCGCAGCGTATTTTTGGGTAAGATCAAGGAAGCATTTGACCGCAATCCGGGTCTGAGCAGTTTGATGGTTGACCCGTATTTCAGCGGCGTATTGAACAAGTGCCAAGCTGCGTGGCGGCGCGTGATCGCTACGGCGGTAGAGTTGGGTGTTCCTGTGCCCGCGTTGACGACGGCACTGTGCTTCTTTGACGGCTATCGCAGCGAGACGCTGCCGCACAATCTGCTCCAGGCGCAGCGCGACTATTTCGGTGCGCACTCTTACGAGCGGATTGACAAGCCCCGCGGCGAGTTTTTCCATACCAACTGGACAGGACGCGGCGGCAAGGTGGCATCGAGCACTTATACCGTCTAGTCAACAGCCTAATTAATAAAAGGGCTCTGCTTGTTTGCTCAAGCAGAGCCCTTTCTTTTTTTTGGAACATCAACAGTGCAGATGAGATTGCGGATATCGTTTGCCGGTTGAACATTAATTCTTCTCTCGGCTACTACTTGCTTCGACAAGAAAAAGAACGATATTGCGGTTATCTCCGTGATAACGGTGCTGCTTTAGCCCTTAAACAACCGAATAAGCCCCCCGTAGCCGGAAGTTCCCCTGAAAGTCGTTGTATGCCGCATATATTCGGCATCTCAAAGGTGACGGACGGGCCGATGTCCTGGCGGTGCAGAGAATGACGCGGCCGTGCGCTGGAAACCGTATGCCAATCACTTGGTGCCGATTATTCTCTTACACGGTGTAATGACTAAATATTGCCCCCTTCGCGTCCTT
>JAKPSH010000001.1 GCA_029555385.1 Pseudomonadota bacterium | reverse complement strand
CAGCTTAAACTTCGCCATCAGGCCATTTCGGGCATCTTCCGTCGATTCCGAAGACTTGATCAGCTGCACTACGGCATCAATATTTTCCAACGCAATGCGAAAGCCTTCCAGCAGGTGCAATCGCGCTTGCGCCTTGTGCAGCTCGAAACGCGTCCGGCGCGTTACGACGACGCGCCGGTGGTCAACAAAGCGTTCAAGCGTCTGTTTAAGGCTTAATACCCGCGGGATACCGTCGACTATCGCAAGCATGGTCACGCCGAATGTTTTTTCCATCGGGGTCAGCTTGAAAAGCTGGTTCAACACGACATCGGTCACTGCGTCCCGGCGCAGTTCAATGACAATGCGCATGCCGCTGCGGTCGGATTCGTCACGCAGTTTTGAGACGCCCGTGATTTTCTTCTCGTTGACGAGTTCGGCGATCTTTTCCACAAGCCGTGCTTTGTTTACTTGATAAGGAACCTCCGTGACAATAATCGCTTCAGTCTCGCGGCGGCCTTCGTTAAGAGTCTCGATTTCGTATTTCGCGCGGATTTTAATAAGGCCCCGGCCTGTGCGGTAGATTCCGGCAAGCGGTGCGGCGCCATAGATAATACCGCCCGTAGGGAAATCCGGTCCGGGCAGCACCTGCATCAACTCATCAACTTCAACATCCGGTGTTTCAATGACCTTGATCGCCGCAGCAATAACTTCACGCAGGTTGTGCGGTGGGATCTTTGAAGCCATGCCGACAGCAATCCCTTCAGCGCCGTTGACAAGCAGGGCCGGAATTCGCGATGGCAAAACTGTCGGTTCCAGCGCGCTGTCATCGAAATTAGGCGTAAAATCGACTGTTTCGCAGTCAATATCGGAGAGCAAATCCTCCGCAAGCGCGCGCATCCGGCACTCAGTGTAACGGTAGGCCGCAGCCGGGTCACCATCTATTGAGCCGAAATTGCCCTGACCTTCAATAAACGGGTAGCGCATGTTCCACGGCTGCGCCATGCGCACCAGGGCATCGTAAACCGCGGAGTCTCCATGAGGATGGTAGCGTTTCAAAACTTCGCCGACGACACCCGCGCACTTGGAAAACTTCCTGTTTGAAGTTAACCCTTCGCGAAGCATCGCGTACAGAATCCGGCGATGAACCGGCTTCAGTCCGTCACGGACATCAGGCAGAGCCCGGCCGATAATCACGCTCATCGCGTAGTCCAAATAGGACCCGCGCATTTCATCTTCGATGGTTACAGGGATAAGGTTGGTATTTTCCATCTTCAAGCGCCTAAATATCCAAATTCTTTACACGAAGCGCATTCTCTTCAATAAACTCGCGGCGAGGCTCCACGGTATCGCCCATCAGCAGCGTGAAAAGACTGTCGGCTTCGATGGCATCATCGACTCTTACCTGGAGCATGCTCCGCCGTTCGGGATCAAGCGTTGTCTCCCAAAGCTGCTCGGGATTCATCTCACCTAAACCTTTATACCGCGTAATGGACAAGCCGGTCCTGCCGCGCTCAATGATTTGCGACCGCAAATCGAAGATGCTGTCGCAGCTGCGTTCCTCGCTGCTCTTGCCATCTGCACCTGCTATCTTGTACGGCGGCGTCCCCAGCGCTTCTGCTTTGCTCAACGTCGATTGGAGCTGCAAAAAGTCCTCTGAGGCCGTCAGCGCGTAGTCAATGCGCTGCGCAAAGCGTTCTCCTTCCCGCCCAGCAACGATATCAACGCTGAATACCCCGTGCTCCTCATCTTCGTGGTAGTTCTCTTCCAGCACCGAGATCTCCGCCTGATGCAGTTCCAGCCATTCCTTGGCCCGTTCCACGAAACTGCTCAGCGTTTCCCTGTCCGAAAGCGTTTCTTTGCTGAAATCACTCTGCGCAGCAAAAGCGCTGATCACGGCGCGGCAAATATTGTTGGCTTGCAGAACCTCAAGCACCCGGATTGCTTCGTTAAGCTCCCGAAGAAATCCCTCCAGCTCCTGCCCTTCGATTTTTTTTTCTGCGTGCTCACCGCCAACAATCACGCCTTCCGCGCCAGCATGAATGACAAATGCATCGAAAGCCTTGTCATCCTGCAAGTAGAATTCCTTTCGTCCTTTCTTAATCCGGTAGAGCGGCGGCTGGGCGATATAAAGATGGCCTCGATCGATTAATTCGCGCATTTGCCGGAAGAAGAAAGTCAGCAGGAGTGTGCGGATATGGCTGCCGTCTACGTCAGCATCGGTCATAATCACCACTTTGTGGTAGCGCAGCTTGCCGATATCAAAATCATCCTTGCCGATTCCGCAGCCCAGGGCGGTAATCATTGTCCGGATTTCTTCAAAAGCCAGCATTTTGTCGAAGCGGGCTTTTTCAACATTTAAGATCTTCCCTTTAAGCGGCAAAATGGCCTGATGCCGGCGATCTCGCCCCTGTTTAGCCGAGCCTCCGGCAGAATCTCCCTCAACTAGATAAATCTCGCATTCTGCGGGGTCTTCGCTCTGGCAATCGGCAAGTTTGCCGGGGAGCGACATTGAGTCAAGTGCGCCTTTCCTGCGCACAAGTTCGCGCGCCCGGCGCGCCGCATCGCGCGCCCGCTGGGCATCAATCGCTTTCATCACTACGGCACGCGCGACCGGGGGGTTCTCCTCAAAGAACGTAACCAATTTATCGCCGAGAATCTGCTCAACCAGACCCTTTACTTCGCTGTTTCCAAGTTTGGTCTTTGTTTGACCTTCAAACTGCGGATCGGCAATCTTAATGCTGATAATTGCCGTCAGTCCTTCGCGAACATCATCTCCTTCGAGTTTTTCTTTGCCGGGCTTGAGCAGGTTGTTGCTGCCGGCGTAATTGTTGATCACTCTCGTCAGCGCGGTCCTGAACCCCGCCAGGTGCGTGCCGCCTTCGATGGTATTAATATTGTTAGCAAAAGAATACACCGATTCGCTGTAGCCGTCGTCGTATTGCAGCGCAACTTCGAGGCTAATTCCATCCCGGGTCTCCGCGAAATAAATCGGTTCCGGGAAAAGAGGAACTTTCGTTTTGTTTAAATGCTGGACAAAACTTTTGATCCCTCCTTCATAAAAGAAAGTTTGGCTCCTGCCGCTTCGCTCATCAGCGAAAAGGATACGTATTCCGGCATTAAGAAAAGCAAGTTCGCGGAAACGCGACGCAAGCAGATCATACTTAAAGCCGTCAATATTGGGAAAAATCTCAGGATCGGGGAAGAAGGTTACCCGCGTGCCGCGGTTTTCCGTGCGCCCAATCTGCTTGAGCGGCGAAACCGGCTGGCCCCGTTTAAACTCCTGGAAAAACACCTTGCCTCCGCGCTTAACTTCAACACTCAGGCGTTCGCTGAGCGCGTTGACCACGGATACGCCCACACCATGCAAGCCGCCGGAAACTTTGTAAGCCTTGTTCTCGAACTTGCCGCCGGCGTGAAGTTTAGTCAAAACTACTTCGACCGCGCTGATGCCTTCTTCCGGATGAATGTCGGTGGGGATGCCGCGTCCGTTGTCCTCAATGGTAATTGAACCATTGACGTGAATAGTGACCTGAATTGCGTCACAGACGCCGGCCATTGCTTCGTCGATGGAATTATCTACTACTTCGAAGACAAGGTGGTGATAACCGCGCTGACTTGTATCACCGATGTACATGCCCGGACGTTTTCTTACGGCATCAAGACCTTCGAGAACCTTGATTTCTTCAACGCCATAACTATCGGCAGAGCTGTTTTGTGCAGCTGACTGCTGGCTACTCTCTTCAATGCTGCCATTCATTCGAATCTTTCCTCTCTTCTTCACCGCCAGGCCGTTTTAGGCCTTGAGAACACCGATAAGCATGTCCTTAATTAGGCTCTAACCAATTAGGAAATCACCTTATCGAAAGCGCTGGATTATAGCCCTTTATCACAGATAGAGCAATTAAATTATATTAGTAATTATGGTCAGTTAACCCTCGAGGCAGGCTGATTTCCAGGGATTATATTGCCGCCGGTTATGTGCATTAATTTAGTCTCCAAACCTGCCTCTTCCGCAAGGTGAGAAACGTCGGTAGCTGTAATGATTACTTGGCTGGTTGTCTCACGAAGTATCTTGCCCAATGAGCTGCGGCGGAGTGAATCAAGTTCGCTCTCAACGTCATCGAGCAGCAGAATCGGCGCTTCGCCGCTTCGTTCTCTTAACAGGCGGCAGGCAGCCAATGTCAGCGCCAACGCAATGCTGCGCGTCTGACCTTGAGATGCCGTCTGCCGGCTGTCATGCATTGCACTGGCGCTGCCGATGTACAGTTGCAGGTCGTCGCGATGAGGCCCCAGGGAAGTAACCCCTTTGCGCAGATCCCGGCTGAGGGTCTCATCGTAAAGCTGCTTTGCGCGCTGTTCATCGTCTCCTGCACCCTGCTCAATCAGTTCACTTCGATAAGAACACGATACGGTCTCAGCGCTCCCCGATGCACTGACAATTTGCTGGTAATAATCAGCGAAATGCGTCTCCATTTCGGCACAAAGCTCCTTGCGCTTAGCTGATACAACAACAGCGTGCCGGGCGAGTATTGTATTCCAAGAGGCGACAAGGGACGGCAGTTCTGCGGTCTTCTGCTTTTCCTGGGCCGCAGCTAGAACTTTATTCCGGCTTTTCAGCGCTCGCTGGTAATGCACGAGATGATCGACATAGCGTGCATCGGCCTGCGCCAACAGACGGTCGACAAAGTGCCTGCGCAGCGAAGGTGGTCCTTTTACAATCTGGAGTTCATCCGGGGTAAAAACAACACTGCGCGTCTGCCCATAGAATGCCGACGCATTCTCTACTGCTTTGCCGTTAATCTTTATACTGCGCTTTGCGCCGCTTACCCGGCATAAGACTTCCTTTTTGCCATCTGCCGTCGCAAAGAGCCCGCGTATCGTGCAGATCGATTCCGCCGCCGTTTGCTCCGGCCAGGCCGCAAGTTCTTTGATTTTAGCTCCCCGGAACGACTTACCGTGAGACAAAACGAAAACCGCTTCAATCAGGCTTGTCTTTCCTTGGCCGTTTTGTCCGGTGAGAAGGTTAACCTGCGGCCCGAAGCTAATATTCTGCCGCGCAAGATTACGAAAACCGGAAACTTCAAGTTCTTCAAGCCGCAATTGTTGTGCCCTAGGGCTCTAGAAACGCATTGGCATCACAATGCAATTGTACAGCTCATCCTCGCTTCCGCGAAATACCCCGGGTCCCAGTTCGCCGCTCAGTCTAACGCTAATCGACTCACTTCGCGTCATGGCACTGAGCAAGTCAATCAAGTACTTTGAACTAAACCCGATAGTCACATCATCTCCGTTCTGTTGGACTGTTAATGTTTCCGATGCTTCACCGTATTCGGGACTTGATGATGAAATAAGCAGGTCGCCTGCCACCAGCTTGAACTTTACTGCTTTTGTTTTGTCAGTTGTTACAAGAGAAACGCGCTTAATTGCTGATAAAAGCTCAGCCCGATCAACTTCGATGGTCGTTGAATTATCGAGTGGGATAACCTGCTTGTAATCCGGGAACTGACCGTCAACAAGCCTGACGCCCATCGTTGTTTCACCGGAACGAAGTGTAAAGAAGCCTTCGCCAATCGAAACTTGCGCAGCGCCCTCATTAGACTCCAATACTTTTTTCAACTCTTGGATGCCTTTACGCGGAATAATGACAGGTTCTTTGAATTCAAGACCGTCTGCTGGCCGATCGATCATTGCCAATCTATGGCCGTCAGTCGCCACCATGCGCAAACACTTTTTCCCCGGTCCCAACGATCCTTCCGCTGTCTCCACAAAGACCCCGTTTATGTTATGCCGTGTCTCGTCTGTCGACACGGCGAAAGCTGTTTTCTCCAGCATTTCAAAAAGCATGCCGGCGTCAACAGACACGGGGTTCCCCAGCGTTACACCGTTTATTGTCGGAAACTCATCTGCCGCAATGCCATTAATCCTGAAACGCGACTGCGCACACTCAATATCAAGCCGCTGCTTCTTCGAAAGGATGACAGTGATCGGCTGATCGGGGAGCTCGCGGATAATATCATAGAGCACTTTTGCATCAACTGTAATGCTCCCGGGGATCTTCACCGTGGCTTCAGCCGCACCGATCAAACTTGTTTCCAAGTCTGTCGCTGAAATGCAGAGTTTATTTTGATCAGCGCTAAGCTTGACGTTGGCCAGAATCGGCATCGTATTCTTTTTCTCAACGATTGTATTCGTCAAATAAAGAAGCTGGGTGAAACTTTCTTTCGTAATTGAGAAGTTCATACAGACAGCACTCCTAAAATAAAAACGCTTCCTTTATTCTTATAACTTCTCCAATATTTTTTAAATAGCAGTGGTAGTAGTAAGAGAGCAATTTTGCTGGGGACAGCTTAGCTAAGAAGTTGAATATGCACGCTGGTTGACGTTGGCAACTTGTAGGCTGTGCAGTGCAAACTAAGTGGATAAGCAGGGATAAGTCCCGAGGTTATGAACAACTGAAGAACTGCTGCGCAAAGTGCTGGTGATAACCAGCAAATAATACACAGATCAGTCGCCAGGTTACTTACAAGTTATCCACAAGCGGTATTGATGCTATTTCAACACCACATGCATAAGACATAGTAAATACAAGCTTTTATCACAAAAAAAACCTAACGCTTTAATGTAGGCATGAGTTCTCAACATGTTATCAACAGCATAAAAGTTGAGCATGTTTGAACTTGTTTTGCGATGGATGCCTGCCTTAATTTCTTACAGGCTGCGGCTTAAGAGATAACACGGCTAGACCATTAGTGAACGTTCAAGCTCTCTTAACTCGGTGTTAAAATCATTGCTGCCAGCAATACGATCAACGATCACTTTACAGGCGTGAATTACCGTTGAATGATCCCGGCCGCCAAAAAGAGCACCGATTTCCGGATAGGAACGGCCCGCTAGTTTGCGGCTGAGATACATCGCTACTTGCCGCGCAAAGGCGATATTATGCGTGCGCCGTTTGCCTAAAAGATCACCGACACTTACGCTGTATCTGTTGGCTACGGCTTTTTGAATAACTTCTACTGAAGCTTCTATTTTTCTCGCTGGAGCAATGCTGCGCAGCATTTCTTCAACAAGCGTAACGCTCGGCTTCGCATCATATACCGAGCAAAGAGCCTTGAGCTTAACTAACGCTCCTTCCAGCTCGCGGACATTGGTATCTATGCGCTCCGCGATTAAACGTACAACATCCGTTGGCAGCGACACATGATCTGTTTCAGATTTCTTGGCTAAGATCGCAACGCGAGTTTCAAAATCTGGCGGCTGAATGTCGGCAGAGAGTCCAGATGCGAAACGTGTGCGCAATCGCTCTTCGAGGCCCGTCAGTTCTTGCGGCACTTTATCCGCTGTAATTACAATCTGTTTGCGCCGGTTATAGAGCTCATTGAAAGTATGAAAGAACTCTTCTTGCGTCCTCTCTTTACCGATGATGAACTGGATATCATCAATAATCAGCACATCAAGCGAACGAAACTTACTTTTAAAGCGATCCATATTGTTCGTTTTTAACGAACTGATTAACTCACTCACAAAAGTTTCAGAGGAAGTAAGCAGGACTTTTAAATTGCGGCGGCGGCATGCGTTGCCGATTGCGTTAGCCAAATGGGTTTTTCCAAGGCCTACTCCGCCATAAATGAACAGCGGATTGTAAGCGCTTCCGGGGTTCTCCGCTGCTTTAAGGCAGGCAGCGTGCGCAAATTGATTGCAGGCCCCAACAACAAAGTTCGAAAAATTATAGCGCGGATTAAGGTTTGTATGATCAATATCAGGCCGGGCGGCACGCGAGATTGCACTTTTTGCTTGAGCAGCCCGATTGAGAATTGATGAGGCAATAGCTGAAGAAGAATCAGCCTTTTCTGTACGAAGCGGCTGACCAGCCAGATTTTCACTTACGGCAGAGGAAACGCGGAAAACGACCGCAGTTTCTTTAGCACCAATCACGCGATTGAGCGCTGAAGATATCACCTGTCCATAGTGACGCTTAACATGCTCGCAGCAAAACTTGTTCGGTGCACACAAAGTTACCTCAGCGGGACTGTTGGAGAGTTCGATCCCCGCGATACTTAAAGGTTTAATCCAAGCAGCATATATCTGTTTGTCCAATTTATTACGCAGGATATCGCTGCCTTTAGCCCAAAGAATTTCTGGGTCAATATGCACTGGCGCAGCTCCAGGGCGGAAACCGTCAGCGATAGTAATGTGGTCTGGAAGTTTTTCCCCGTTCGCCCGATCGGTGCCGGAGAAGAAATCGACCTCACGCCCCATTGAAGAACACCTTCCTTACGCAGCCCAGACGAAATTTTTCTTAAGGCAAACTACCGAGAAAGAACTCGGGAAACCACAAAGGACAACAACAAAACAGAACCTGATTACGATGCCTCTCAAAAAGTAGGACCGGACATTACTCTGAACTGCAAGCGAAGACAATTGGCATGAACGAAACTTGAGGTAAGTTAAAGTTAGAGATTAAAGGATTTCAGTTGCATGGATGAGAAAAAAATATTGCAGAAAAAATTTTTTCTCCGGGGAAAATTTTATCTGCCGTGAACGCGCGTCACAACGCAGGTAATCTTCGTTCGTAAATAGTTGGGCAGGTTCATTAATCGGGGCTATGCTGTAGAGCAAAAAGAGATGCAACCTTGTTCTGCTTGAACAGCCGTGAGTTTGTAGGGACAGTGTACCGGTCAATGGATTGCGGGAATCGGAAAAATCTCGATTGTGCTGAGAAACTATTTTTGATTGGGGGCACGAGTTGTTTGCTCATCTTCCTGTTTCCCGGACTATATCTGGCCGCCGCGCCGCAAAGCGGGGCAATTTACACTTTTCTATATGCCCTGAACAGGGAAGCAATTTTCTTGAGTTTCGTTTTTTCGGTGATCAATTTCCGCTGTTGGAGAATGTTTATCGAAATGCATGCAGATACGGCACCACCAACTCTGCCAAGGCAGCGCATCCGGTTCCAAACAAAGAGACTGGCAGCGATAATCGCGCTAAAGTCGGCAGCCGTCGCGCTCTTAATCTATATTCTTCTTTACGGCGGGCGGAATTCCGTTCTTTCCTTTCTGCTGATGTTTTCTTGTTATCTCATGTCCGGCGCGCTGCTGAGTATATTTGCGGCCGCGCTTCATAAGCATTTCAGGGGGGAGATAGTCGAAAAAGGCTGATGCGCTACAGACCCTTTTGCTAATCGGCAAAATGTTGTAGAAACACAATGATGATAGGGTCTTTGCTGCCTGGAGCGACTGATTTTGTATGTCTTCTGCGTTTAACTTCGTTTCGCACCTTGCGGGAGAAAAAAATGCAGCTATTTGTTCTGCCGGTCTAGTTGCGGCTGTTGTCGCGATCAGCGCCGTAAAAGCAAAATCAAGTCTTAAGCGTGAGCCGAATCCCTTGGTGCCGGATTCGCGGCTTAGCCTTAGAGCGCTGTATGATCTCCTCGGCGGGTTTATTCTTTGGCTCGGCGACAGCGCGATGGGGAAAGAGAATCGAAAATACCTCCCCTTTGCCGGTATTGTTTTTCTTTATGTGCTTTCACTTAATTTGCTTGGTCTCATTCCAGGCTTTCTTATGCCTACTGATCAGTTTCAGTTCAATCTTGGCATGGCGCTCACGGTTTTTGTCATGTTCAATTATTGGGGTATCCGGGAAGTTGGCCTATTTAATTATCTGAAGCATTTATGGGGGCCGTTTAAAGGTATTTTCTTGGTTTTGGGCATTATTCTTTTCCCTATAGAAGTAATCAGTATGTGTGTCCGTCCGTTGACGCTGGGACTTCGTTTGTACGGCAATATGACAGGAGACCACTTGGCCTTAGCTGTATTTACAGATATAACAAAAGTCCTTGTGCCCGTTGCTTTTTTACTTCTTGGCACAATTGTATGCTTTGTTCAGGCTTTTGTTTTTGCGCTGCTGACCATGATCTATATTCGCCTTGCGGTAGCTCATGGGGAGCATTAATTTGAAACGCTGCGGGTAGCGCAGTTGGATAACGGAGACGAATAGGGGGCTCTATGCGATTGATCAGCTCAGTTCTTCTGGTTGCGTTTGGATTGTTGGTTATGGTGGAACCAGCTATTGCTGCAGAAGGAGCAGCAATGGCTGAGCATGCCGGTTGGGCGGCTATTATTGGCATGGCGGTTGCCGCCGTGGGGGGAGCAGTGAGTCAAAGCAAGGCGATTTCGGTTGCCTTGGAAAGCATTGCTCGTAATCCAGGAGCAGCAGGTCAAATGTTTCTCCCTTGGCTGCTTGCACTGGTATTTATTGAATCACTAGTGATTTACGCGCTAGTTATTGCATTAAAGCTGGTTGGCCTTATTTAGCATACGCAGGCAATTATAATTATTGCATATTCACTGAACTGAGTGTTTATGCATTAAGAGGCGAGGCTGCTGGGGTAGCGAGCTCCGGCAGCCTTTTGTTTAATGTCAACGCACTCGACACAGATAACGCTGATTACAGATTTTGGTCTGAGCGATTCGTATGTCGGTCAGATGAAAGGTGTTATCTTAAACCTGTTTCCTGCTGCTTGTATTGTTGATATTAGCCACCAAGTTCCGCCGCACGATATTTTTTCTGCTGCACGTTTGCTGAAAGAATCAGTTTGGTGCTGGGCGAGCGGAACCGTGCATATTGCGGTAGTCGATCCCGGAGTCGGAAGTTCAAGACGCCGCATTGTGATCGAAACCGCCTCGGCTTTTTTTGTCGGTCCTGATAACGGAATCTTCTCGTTGGTTGCTCCCGTGAATCGGCGATTGCGGGCGGTAGAAATTACAAAAACAGCTTTCTTCCCCGAAGCTCCCAAGTTGTCGACATTTGATGCACGAGATGTATTTGCACCAGTGGGAGCGCTGCTTGCCCAAGGAGCTGATGCGCTGGAGTTCGGAGAGAATGTTGATCCATCAAGCCTTGTGGAGCTTTCGCTGCCCCAGCCCGCCGCCGGAGAAGATGGATCCATAATTGGAGAAATTGTGTATTTCGACCATTTCGGCAATGCCGTAACAAATATTCCTCATGCGGCATTACTATCCTTGCGCAACAAAAAATTTTTTCTTGGATCTGTAGAACTTGACGGACTCGCTTCAAGTTACAGCGCAATACCACACGGAAAGTGCGCCATAGTCATCAACAGTCAATCAATGCTCGAAATTGCGGCATGCCGCGCAAGCGCGAAAGACCTAATGCATTTAAGAGCAGGTGATCAGCTATTCGTACGCGCAGTTACAGCTTAATTTGCTGAAAGGTGACTACTTGAAATACCTAATCTTTTTGGGGCAAGGGGCGGGATAAAGAGCAAGCCAAGGAGTCTTTCGCGTCCTTTACCCTTTCGCGTTACATTCCAAAATAAAAGACGGCTATTTTGTTTCACCTAGTTGGGGTTCCAATTCGTATGTCTCAACCGGTTTCTTCAAGTCATTGACTGCAACTCGATAGCGCACCAAATTTGTGGCAGGGGGTATCGCCCTATTTTCGTAGTTCAGTATGTCCTCGAATACTGGAGGAGATTCAAACCACTCCCGCATAACCCGAAGATCTTCCTCCGTAGCAACAGTTCCTGTTGCTTCAATTAATTCCCGTCTTGCAGAATCCTTCACTAAACCAAGCTTTACGTCCTTGAAACGGTGTTTAATCCAGAGTTCGCTTTTCCAACTGGCGATTTTTGCCTTAGCAAAATCTTGTCTTAATGAACGATCTGCGCGCTGATTTGCTGCAAACCAAACAACTCCGAGGATGACTAAGGCAATAAGCGAGAGATGAGAACGTTTTAGTTTCATAGTTAAACCGACCATACAAAAAGCAGTGACTTATTCATGGATTAATGACCTGCCAGGTAGCGTTCCGCCTCGATTGCGGCCATGCAGCCTGTGCCGGCTGCTGTAATTGCCTGGCGGAAAACATGGTCCTGCACGTCGCCGCAAGCAAATACTCCGGGAACATTAGTTCTTGTACTGTTTGGCTGAGTGATCAAATAACCATTTTCATCCATTTCCAGTATATCCTTAAAAAGCGCAGTATTTGGCTGATGCCCGATAGCATAGAAGATCGCGTTGCACTCTATCTCGATTTTCTCGTGCGATTTTGTGTCTTCGAGAATACCGCCGGTAATTCCGGTTTTTCTGTCGCCAAGCAGGTCGACGAGGTTCTTGCTGAAAATTATCTCGATTTTTGGATGATCCAGCACGCGCTGCACCATGATCTTGGATGCGCGAAATTGATCGCGGCGCAAGACCACGCGGACACGTGAGCCGAATTTCGTCAAAAACAAAGCTTCTTCGCAGGCGCTGTCGCCGCCGCCGATGACAACGATTTCTTGATCTTTAAAAAAGGCTCCGTCGCAAGTGGCGCAAGTTGACAGGCCGAACCCCATCAATTCTTTCTCTTTCGCCAGTCCTAGTGTTTTTGCTGTTGCGCCGGTCGCGATAATCACAATATGTGCCTTTTCCTGGCGCTCGCCGAGATGAAGAGAAAAAGGAGTTGTGTTGAAATCAGCTTTGTTTACCAATCCGCGTACAAATGTGCTGCCAAACCGTTCTGCTTGCAGGCGCATTTCTTGAATCAAATCTGGTCCCGTAATGCCTTTGGAGAAACCAGGATAGTTTTCGACATCAGTCGTTGTGGTTAACTGCCCACCTGGCTCTGGACCTTCAATAACTAGAGGGGACAATGATGCCCGGGCACAATAGACAGCGGCAGTAAGACCCGCCGGTCCGGAACCCAAGATAATAACTTGATGAGTTTCTGACATAGTGGATTTCCTCTGCTGTTTATCGTAAAAAATGCGGATCCTGAATTTAACAATGAAGGTTGGCCAACGCAAACCATGGAGCGGCACGGACTAGGTCAGGCTCTGACGGCAGAAGGCAGTCCCCAGCGCATCGAGTCCTTTCTGGCGCTCCATGTTGCGGGTTTGACCAGGCGTCAAGCTCGCATAATGTGCGAGCAAGGCTGCATATTGCTCAATGGCAAGAAAGCCCGCTCCGGCACAATCGTGCGTGCGGGCGACCAAGTAATAATTACGGAAAAAATTTGGCAGCCCGAAGCATGTCCGGAATTGGCAGCATCGCAGAGAGGGTGGTCAAAGGAGCAGGTGCTTTACGAAGACGATGACCTGCTTGTTGTCTTCAAGCCTCGTGCTATGCCCAGCATGCGGCTACGCCGCGATGACCCGCTTACCCTAGCCGATTGTATTGCGCACTATTGTCCGGCTTGTCTGCACGCGTCTCCCGATGCGAGAGAGGCGGGTCTAGTGCAGCGCCTGGATTATTTTACCACTGGTGCGGTGCTTATTGCGAAGACGCGTACGATATGGAACGCGCTCTATGCACAGCTCTTAAACGCTTTGATTGATAAAAAATACTATGCCTTGATCGAAGGCAAACCCGCAGAAGCGGAATTTACAGTCAGTCTTGCCCTAGTGCAGCTCAGTGGGGTCAGGAAGATGAAAGCAATTCAAAGCGCGAGTGCTGACAGGTACAATAAAGTGTTTCAGGCAGAAACACGGGTGAAGCTGCTCGGACAACTCCGCTTGAGTGGTGCCTTAGTATCCCTGGTTGAACTTAATTGCACACGCGTCCGGCGCCACCAGATCCGGGTTCATTTGGCGGCAGTTGGTCACCCTCTTGCGGGCGACCAGCAGTATGGTTCGCAATATTCATCTTGCGGATTATCTGGAGTCGAAGCGGGGTTTTTCCTGCATGCGGCAGAAATAGCTTTTAAGCATCCGGTAACCGGCAATCAAATGCTAGTAACTGCCCCGTCACCGGAATTGGAAGAGATCCAGCGGGCGATCAATGATAGGTGATCGAGTCTTTCGCCCCAGACGCAACCGATGAAAACAGATGATCTAAAGCAGCTTCAAGGGCTGTGGAGTTCCGCTTTATCTCGCTGCGAATTTGGGATGAACGCTTTTCGAATTCTGTTTTGCTCCATAACGGAAACGATTTCCCCGAGCGCTCTCTTCGGTTTTTGAGTCCTTGATATGATTCAGACGCCCGGATAAGCAGCACATGCAGTTCCACACGCTCAGTAAGCAGCCGTTCGACCTCGGCAATATTAGCCGGGTGGCTGTTAAGTTCTTCTGCGATGACCAGACAGCGTGAAAGGACATTCTGATGGTGCTCGCGCAGAGATTCTACAACAGCAGGCGCGATAATCAATTCAGCCATAACCGATTTACGTAAAGCCTTGAGCGCGTCCAAGTATTTCCGCTCAGCAATGAGCTTGTCGACATGCTTGAGCCGGCCCGCAATGCTGCGCACGTGAGAGGAACTGCGCAAGATGCGGAAAAATTCGGCGAGCGGAAGCAGAATCAGCGCACTGAGATAAACAAGGAAGACAACGCCAAGTGTGCCCAGGACAAATATAACCAGAAAATCTAAAGAATTCATTAGGTAATAACTCGGACCCGTTGTGCAATATTTCTTTGGTTATGCTACTCGTGAAATCTGAAAAGCAACCGTCAGGCACCTTATCACAAAAAATGATTTACGCCGACTGCAACGCGACTTCCCCCATGCCGGCTTCCGTTTTGGCGCAGATGCTCCCTTATCTTACCGATGAATTCGGCAATCCGTCTTCGGTGCACAGCCGGCTGGGCGCGCGGGCGCGAGATGCGCTGGAGACGGCGCGGGGTCGTGTCAGTGCGCTTATTGGCGCTTTGCCGGAAGAAATCGTGTTTCTCAGCGGTGGAACGGAGGCCTCAGCTCATGCGCTTATCGGGGCTTACGCAGCAAACCCCACAAAAAACCATATTATTATCTCGGCGGTCGAGCATCCGGCAGTTGTCGAAGCAAGCCGGTTTTTAGAGCGGGTTCTTGGTGCTCGAGTGACAAGCGTGCCGGTTGATAAAAATGGAACGCTGAATGCCGAGGCGGTCTATGGCGCCATTGAAGTCGATACCACCATTATTTCGCTCATGCTCGCCAATAATGAAACAGGAGTGGTTCTTCCTGTCGCTGAAGCAGCCGAAATTGCCAGAAGCCGCGGTATTGTCGTGCATACCGATGCCGTTCAAGCTGCCGGAAAAATGCCGGTCCGCTTTGATGAATTAGGGGTGGATCTGATGAGTATTTCTGCTCATAAGTTCGGCGGACCAAAGGGAGTCGGCGCGTTGGTTGTGCGCAAGGGCTGCCGTTGGGAGCCGGTAGTGCGCGGCGGCGCCCAAGAAGGAGGGAGGCGCGGCGGGACTCAGGCGGTAGCGCTTATTGCGGCGATGGGAGAGGCAGCGCGGCTTCGTTTGGAAGCACTGCAAAACGGAATCGAAGAAAAAATGCGCATACAGCGCGACCGTTTTGAAAGAGAAATATGTGCACGGACTGAAGGTGTAATGATTAACGGCGCCGGAGCTTTGCGCCTGCCCAATACGGCCAGTCTGCGTATTGATGGCGTAATTGGCGAAGAACTCGTGCGGGTGTTGGGCGAAAGAGATGTTTTCATCTCAGCAGGCTCCGCGTGCAAGAGCGGCAGCACCGCACCCTCACCGGTGCTCGACGCCATGGGCCTGAGCACAGTAGAAAGCCTCTCGACGATCCGGGTTTCGTTTGGAGTGGAGACCAGCGACGAAGAAGCGGACAACCTGGTGGATATCCTTACCGAGTGTATTGCCGGCCAGCGTAAGCAATCAAGCGCCGTGATTAACACAAAACTTTTGGGTTGATGCGCAGATGGAGAATGAACAGACAACAAAGCCTAAGATTGGCGTGCTGTTGGTTAATCTTGGCACACCGGAGGCGCCCGAGACCTCCGCATTAAGAAAGTACCTCGGCGAATTGCTGGCCGAGCCGCGTCTGGTTGAAGCTCCCCGGGCGGTATGGTGGTTGGTGCGCCATCTGTTTATCTTGCCCTTTCGCCCCAAGAGAATTGCTGCGCTGTACAAGGAAATCTGGATGCCCGAAGGCTCGCCCCTTATGGTTTACACCATCAAGCAGGCGGCAAAGCTTGCGGCAAAGCTGGATGCGGCATTTGATGGAGAAGTGAGCGTTGAAGTGGGCATGTGCGTATCCTCGCCTTCGGTGCGCGATGCTTTAGAACGGCTGCAAAAGAAGGGTGCGCAAGGACTGCTCATCCTGCCGCTTTTCCCGCAATACACGAGTTCGGCTACCGGGGCG
>JAKPSH010000312.1 GCA_029555385.1 Pseudomonadota bacterium | reverse complement strand
TCCGCGTGCCCGCACCGTGCCCGACATCGGTGTGCGTCGCTGATATCGAAGTGGACGGAAAGAGGCAGCCGGTGGCATTCATCACTGCCTCGGCTGAGACTATCTCCCCCGCTTCGCGTGTCCGGGCTGCCACGGCGGACCCGTCGGATCCCTGGGCGCAGAACCTTCGTGCTACCGGTGTTTACTGCTGCCTGCTCCCGGACCGGACCAAGGTCGTCGGGCAGAACGAGTTCGTGCTCGATTCGTGAGCTTACTGAAGGCTCAGTGCAGCTCCATGCCGTTACCCGTTGCCGCCAAGTTGGCGGCAACGGGGGTGCGTTTGTAACTTGCGAGACATCCGCACCCGCTTCCGCAGAAAAAACTACATTTGGCTTGTTGTAGTTTCGAGTAGGACTTTGCCGAATTCCGTGTAGAGCGGTACGGTCAGGAAAGCATCCCGGCCCAGCTCGGGCAAGTTCACCTGGTCAGGTTTGGTCACAATAGGATCGGCATAGCTTACAATGAATTTTTCTTCACCGAGCTGCTTTTTTACTGAAGCGCGAACGGCTTTGATCAATTCCAACAACGCCGCATTGACTTCATCGTCGATTACTACGTGCTCCTTCATTGTCGTAAGCGACGCGATGCTCAGCGCAGCTTTTTCTTCAAAGTTGGCCGTCAAAGTAAACCTTGTCGCGGTTGCGGCGCCCTTGATGACTGCGGTAATTGCGCCGTAGAGTTCGCGTTCGCTTGTCTCAGCAATATTTCCTACCTTAATCTCGGATACGCCAATTGAGCGCAGGGTGTCGACAAATGAAGCAATCAATTGGTTAATAATGTTTACATTCATAACGGTTCTTGTCTAAGAAAGCTGCCGCTGATAGTCCTGCGGGCCGGGCCGAGCACTGTCTGGAAGCAATTATTATTCCCTGCACTCAAAATCCGGAAACGCCGCAGCTAACGCTGGGGCAGACAATCCGGGTGTTTTTCCAGCCGTCATTTATAGCATGAGCCAGACCCCTGGCGTAACCAGCAAACGGCGCATGGCATCGGGGCGGCTTCTGGACCTACTCGCACAATTATGTTGAAAGAGAGCGACGATACTACAATTTTGTTAGACTGAAGTTAATGCCGCAGACTGTGCAATATCGTAAAATACTATTGTTCCCGAAGGGTTGACGGGCTATTTACCGCAGTCCAACTCTGGCACGTTGTCTGCAATATGGTGGGTGGAGCTATGGTAGGGCGGTGAGAGATTGAAGCCCGATTTGGCCGATCGGGACATCGGTCTCTCACCGTTTTTTTCCTGTGAGCGTCTAAACCGGCAGTTTGGCGCCGAAGCTTGTCCCCACCGCCGCGGCGACCTTAATCAGCGGAGAATTGAGCGGAACCAGACGCTGCTTTCCCATGATGCGCTGAATCGGAACGGCAGTAATTTCTCCGCCCTTGATGGCGACCATTGCATTAAACTCACGGTTGACGACAAGTTCCAGCGCCTGCACGCCGAATTGTGTGGCGAGCAGCCGGTCGTAAGGGGTGGGTGTCCCGCCGCGCTGGAGGTGTCCGAGTACCGCTACCCGACATTCGACGCCGGTGCTTTCTTCAATTTGCTGAGCAAGGAGCTGCGCGCACCCGCCAAGCCGCACTTGAGACAGAACGCTCTTTTGATAGGTCTGTTCGCCTCCTTTGGCTTTTGCTCCCTCGGCAACGACAATAATGCTGAAGCGTTTTCCGCCTTTGTTGCGCCGCGCTACGGCAGCACTGATTTCTTCAATGTCGTAAGGAATCTCAGGAAGCAAAATAATGTCGCCCCCGCCGGCAATTCCTGCTTCCAACGCCAGCCACCCGGCATTGCGGCCCATTACCTCAACCAGCATTACGCGGTGATGTGCATCGGCAGTGGTGTGCAGCCGGTCTATTGCTTCAGTGGCCAGGGTTCGGGCAGTGTCAAAACCAAAGGTCGTATCCGTTTCCATTAAGTCACGGTCGATCGTCTTTGGTACTCCGACGATATTCGCACCTTTTTCGGCAAGCTTTCCGGCAATGGTCAGCGTGCCGTCACCGCCTAAGCAGATTAGCGCGTCAAGTTCGAGCTGATGATAAAAACCCATGCACCTGTCCGATACGTCCGTGACGACTTCTTTGCCGTCAATCTTGCGGCGGTACGCAAAAGGATCCTCCTTGTTGCTCGTTCCCAGAATGGTTCCGCCTTGGGTGAGAATGCCGGACACTGCACTGCTGGGGAGCGGCAGCGACAAGCCTTCAATTAGCCCGAGAAATCCATCGCGGATTCCGATAACTTCCATGTCGTGCTGGGTGATAGCGCTCTTTGCTACTCCGCGAATAACAGCATTAAGTCCAGGGCAGTCACCGCCGCCTGTGAGAATGCCCACTCTCTTTTTGCTCATATTCCTCGATTCTCCTATTTGACAGCTGTGACAGGGGTCTTAATCACGGATGAATTTAGCTCAAACACTGCGCAACGTCATGGGGAGAAATGATCCATGCAGTTGCGCGATGGTTCGCTGCACGATAAAACAAACCGGGAGCCGCGGGATTAATTAGCACAGGAAAATGAGAGGATACTATGAACAAGACATGCTTTATCGGGCTGATAGTTCTTGTCTCTGTTGGAACCGCAACCGCAGAGCCGGGTAATGAAGCGTCCAGCATCCGCCGCGGACTGATTACCTCCGCATCCTGTCCTTATTCCTGCCGTGATGCGGGAGTGCCGGCCGGAATGTGCCGCCAAATGCGTATCGGCGATGTTTGTCAAATTGAAGACTTCACGCAGCCGCCGGGACACCGCAGCATGGTCCGTGTTCGTGCTTTAGAATATCTAAAACAAGAGTTGGCGCCGGCGTCAGGGCCGCGGGCGCAGATGAACCTCCTTTCCGGTCAGCGCGGTTTGGTGACCAGTTCTTCATGCCCTTATAACTGCCGATTGGCCGGCTTGCCGCGGGAGTCATGCCGCGAATGGACCGACGGCGATAAGTGTTACATTGAAGACATGACTCAGCCGGCAGGTCACCGCTCACGCATTCCCGTTCCGCGTTAGTCTCCCGCCAGCACGCCAGGCCGACACACTGCCGGCGCTGATGCGGTACACAGTTCGTTTGTCCAGGCTGATCACTGCCATGCCGTATCTGCTTTTTCTTGCTGCTCGATGCATGCTGGATTAGTGTGATGCATAGCGGAATGCGGCAAATCTTGGGAGAGAGCAACGATGCTGTGTCTAAAATGCGGCCGGATGCTGGCTGAAGGGCAAAAGACTCTTATTTGCAAAAGATGTTCAGAGACTGAGGAATCAAAATCGACTTCTGTTCCCGTTGAAGCGGCAGCGGTTAAACCTGGTTCCGGTTTAGCTGCGCGAGAAGGCCAAGAAAAATACGCTGGTTTTTGGCTTCGCTTATGTGCCTTTGTCGTAGATGGAGTAATCCTGCAAACAATATATACTGCGCTTGCTTATGCAGCGCTTGCTGCCGGTGCATATGTCCCACTGAACATTTTTGGCATCAGCGACAGTATTGCTTCACGTCTTTTAGCTGTCGTTGTTTCCTTGCTGGTTTTTTTGCTGATTGCCTTACTCGTCTGCATCTTTTACAGCATTGTCCTTGAAGCAAGCAGATTGCATGCCACATTGGGTAAGTTGGTGCTCGGTCTTGAAGTTGTCCGGGAAAGCGGCGAGCATGTATCGTTTTGGCATGCGGTCGGACGCAATGCTGCGAAGCTCGTTTCTGTGCTGCCTTTTTCGCTTGGCTTCGTCATGGCCGCGTTTACGGCGAGGAAGCAAGCGCTGCATGATAAAATCGCCAGGACGCTGGTTGTCGTGAGAACACCGCGCAAGCCGGTGATGGTTGCCGTTGTTGCCGCCGCCGCGATTCTCTGGAGCGCGGTGCTTGAGACCACAGTCCCAAGCAAATCGAGGCAAAGCTCGGTGCCCGGTTTAATTTATGCGCCGGCAGGCGGTTTAAACCGGATGGCCGGGTTGAGAAATTTAATGCTCGATACTCCGAGGACTAAGTCTGCGGTAGGTACATTCAGCATCAACCAATACCAAGTTATTGCTGCGGATGCTGTGGCAGTATACGACGGACATTCGCCGTTCGGTCCGGCGATAGTTATTTTCTTCTTTAATCAAGCGTTGTCCGATGCTGTAAAAAACGAAGTGGCCCGCACGGCAATCACTGATGGCGGCTCCGTGGCCACGGCCGCGCAGTCGCCCCTGGCCGGACGGATTACGTTGGTGCTGAATGAGTTGCAGAGTGATTGTTCGCTGGCGGGGGTAAAGACGGTGCAGGTTTCTTTCGAAAAGAGCAGTTTCCCGCTGCTTGAGCAAGATGAGGCACTGAATTACAGGCCAGAATTAAAAAATACGCGTATCGTTTGTGCTGGGTTAAGTGCAGGGGCGTCGCTCGATGTTTTCCTTACTGGAGAATCACCGGGTTGGCTTCCTGATATTCAGTCACTGATGTTTGGCTGGCGAGTTGCGCTGAAAACCTCGTTGTATTTGCCGGGTGCTATGGACGCAGCGCTTTCCGCCGGCGGTATAGAGGCGGGGATCGAAGCAAGGGATTGTGGTTTGCGCAATAAGCTTAGGTCCAGCATGCGCTACGAAGAGGTCAAGGGGGTTCTCGGTGCGGCGGGGGATAACATGAAGAGGTGCACAGCTGCCCGCTACCAGTGGAAATTCTCCGATCGTTCGGCGCTGGAACTGACTTGCTGCAGCCCGCAGGACTGTCAGGTGCGAGGCGCGCTGCTTGGCGAAGCGGAGCGGGTGTACAAGCAATTGGTTAAGGCGCGCAAGAAAATGGCGCTGGAGGAAGTCATTCGTCAGACCGCCAAGCAAGGTGAAAAGACCGGTTTTATTGAGCAGAGCGAGTACGTCTGGAAGATGGATCAATGTTCCATCTATGTGATGTTTGAAGATAACCGGGCGCGTCTCATTAGCAGTTCGCGCCTGCGCGGAAAATAAGGGTTGGTCGCGCAGGCGAACCATTACCAATAAACAATCAGTCAGGTGGTCATTGATTATGATGGCTCGGCGGAGCCAACCGCGATATCGCTTCGTCTGCTCCCAGGTTTTGGTAATATGCCGCGAACCCTGCGCCAGAAACTCCAGCGGCGAGAATGTGCAAAAAGGGCCGGCATGGTCCGCACATGTTCCGTGCTGCTCTACTTCGGGAGAAGTAAGCCGGTTTAGAGGAGAAAAACTAATTCTTAATCCTTGCTTTAACTGCCATTTACTTTCTTTTTCATAACATTGGGCTGTCTGAACTGTGGGGAGCACATGGATTGTGAATAGGCTTGTTGTTGGTTTGATAATTTCGAATGTTCAGCCTGTGACATAATTAATAATTAAAAGAGGTAATGAAATGAACAAAAGCAATCCTATTCAAACAAGCGCGTACTCTCGTATATTGCTTG
This sequence comes from Pseudomonadota bacterium, assembly GCA_029555385.1. Classification (GTDB taxonomy): domain Bacteria; phylum Bdellovibrionota_C; class UBA2361; order SZUA-149; family SZUA-149; genus JAKPSH01. The sequence continues at coordinate 1,068 of JAKPSH010000312.1, read as the reverse complement.
TTGGTGCTTTAATTCTCTGCAGCAGTATTGTTCCGTTATCCGCGCATGCCCAGGTAAAGGCGGGAGGAAAATGGGAGAATGCGGGCAGTCTTTCATCCTCAGCAGCATTGCCCCTGGTAAGTCGCTGCGACTATCGTCTGAAATTCAAAGAACAAATGACAGGTGCGTTTCGAAGTGTATATTTTTATGGCAACGAAGAAGTTGGTGACATATACAACGTCCAAGCGGATGGCTCCGATACGTTATTCAGCGTAAAAGCCAACGTTAGTCTATCTCAATGTCTACCAGCCCTCAGCGGTGCAGTAACCGGGAGATCCTATTATGGTGCTTCCTTCGTTATTGATATTTATGAGGTATTGGAGGGTTTTAGTTCAGCCAAAGAGTCTATCGACATACTTCCAATGGAGGCAAGCTTAGTCTTATTGGCAAATCCTTACTCCCCACAGGATTTCCTTGGCGGCGTTCCTACCAATCTTCTTCTAAGTATAACCGCTCAAGCCAATCGTCCAGGTCAGTCATCGATCATCGAAACCTTTGTCTTTCCACTTGACGGAAGCTACTTTGAATTAGAGAAATCATGCGCAGATTCAAACTCTAATCAACTTGAAGAGAGCATAAAGAAGCTTGAAATCAAACTTGAAGCGGTTTCTCGTTGCGCACAACAAGCCCTCAAGAAAATAGACAAACTTATCCAACAGCTGCATCTGCCTCAAAAGTGGTTCAGATAAGCTTTTAAAATATTTAAATGTAAATCATACCGAGTCAAAAGGCTCTTTTGACTCGGTATTTCTTTCCCCTCATCCCTGGACCCCATCCCTGGAACCTCCCTCCCTGGAACCGGCTCCCTCCCTGGAACCGGCTCTCCATCCCTGGAACCGGCTTACTTTCCCGGCAGAACCAGCCCAGCAGGCGACAAACAAGCACTCATTGACTGACGAAACATCTGCACGCAAACAGCGATAATTGATGGGAGTCTGTAAATAGTTCCCGCTCCACACACTGCGAGGCGCCACAGAAATGCCTGAGAACCCTAAAGTATTTATTCACGGCACCCTTGTTGAGCTCTGT
>JAKPSH010000086.1 GCA_029555385.1 Pseudomonadota bacterium | reverse complement strand
TGGCTCTTTACGTCAACATTCTTTATTTTGACTATAACCCAAGAACCGTCGAGCTCTGGAAGGGTCAATACATATAGTCTGCGGCGGGCCCGCTCCACCCCCGCCCCGGCGCATCAGGTTAAGCCTTCAGCGCCCGGCAGCGTCAAACTCTCCACCGGCGTCGAACCGGAGCAGGTACGCTGCTGTTTCTCTTGGTCGTATTTCACTTTTCTGAATACCTGAAGGTTCTGTGCTGCTTTAAGTGCGGGCAAAAGGGCAAACGCGTCTAAGCCGCCCTTTCGCCGCAGCACACAGATCGAAAACCCGGCACAACCCTTTGCCTCCCTTCGCTGTCGGGCGCCTGGTGGTCCAGACCAATGGCGACGAGTCAATGCGGGCGACGCGCTGCGGTTGGCAAAGGGTTGTGCCGGATACAAAAGGCCACGCCTTCAGCACCCGGCAGCATCGCTTTGGGCGAAGCCCTTGGACCGCACAGCCAAGGCAAATTTTATTCGCTTATTTTCGGGCTAGGTAAGTTACGTGAAAAGGCCCATCCTTGGGCCTTTTCACGTTGCTCCAAACTGTGTCGGGGGCCCCACGTGCCCCGACACAGTGTCGCAGCGAATTTCTTCGCTGCGCTTTAAATTTCCGGTCCGGCAAAAAAAAGCGGACCACCGAAAATATTCTTCGGCGGTCCGCCAGGAGTTTGTTAGAGGAAGTAGTTTAAAAAGGGCCGTAGTCCTGAGTTTCCAGCGGAATAATGTCTTCCGGTTTAGCTGTTTTTACGACGTTTTTCCGGGCCTGAGCTGGTTTAGATACGCCGTTTCCTTTCGGTGGTTGTTTTGTCTCGATATGCGCCACCGCATGGTGCTGTTTCGTCACCCCTTTTTTTGCGTGATGAGCGGTGTCTGCTTTAGCTCCGTTTACCAAGTGCGACAGCTCGCGAACGGTATCTTCCATCATCTTTGCCTGCGAGAGCAGTTCTTCTCCTGCCGCGGCGGACTCTTCAGCCACAGCGGAATTCTGCTGGCTTACCTGGTCAAGCTGCGTTACCGCGCTGTTAATCTCAGAGACTCCTTTTGACTGTTCATCACTCGCTGCGGCAATTTCCTTAACCAAATTCAACGTATTGTCGGAATTGGTTTTAATCTCCGCCAGCGCTTTGGCCACTTCCTGGGAGACGCTTACGCCTTTATCTGCCAGATCCCGCGAGCGCTGGATTTTTGCCGCTGTTTCTTTTGCGGCAGCAGCGCTGCGCTGGGCCAGGTTGCGCACTTCTTCGGCGACGACAGCAAAGCCTTTTCCGGCATCACCGGCTCGGGCTGCTTCAACCGCCGCGTTCAGCGCAAGCAGGTTTGTTTGAAACGCAATTTCATCAATGGTCTTGATGATCGTGCCGGTTTCATCAGCAGCACCTTTAATTGCCGTGATTGCGGTCTGCATCTCGCTCATGCTGCCGACACCGCGCTGCGATACCGAAGCCACAGTTCCGGCAATGGTGGCTGCTTGGTTCGCGTTATCGGCATTCTGTTTGGACATCGAAGATACTTCTTCAAGCGATGCCGCGGTTTCTTCTACAGAAGATGCCTGCTCGGCGGCCCCCTGAGCCAGCTGTTCGCTTGCCTGCGATACCTGCGTTGCAGCCGAGGCTACTTGCCCCGCGCCTTCGTCCATTTGACTGCAAACGCGCTGGAGCACGGTGATGATGCCTTTGGCGATAAAGAAAGCTGCCGCGGCCCCAAAAAGGGTAGCGGCGATGAGCCCGAAAATCATCACGGTGGATGCCCGGTTCAAGGAAGTCATTGCGTCATTCGCGATTTCTTTGGTTTGTTCGATCCCGGCAAGGGAGACTTCTTTTGCCGCTAACAGTACTTCCTGCGCAGCTTTTGCGCGAATTTCATTGGTTTTTTGCAGTTCGAGCCAGTGTTCAAGGAGTTCATGCATTTCCTTTTGATAGGCTTTTGCGGTGTGCCGGATTTGGTCGAGCTGTTTCAAGTTTTCTTCCTGTTTCGTGATTTTTCTTAAGTTATCAACCACGATGAATACACTGTTTAGGTGTTCCGCGCCTTCTTCCATGATTTTGGGGTTTCTCTCGGCCTGAGACTCGGCAGCGGCAAGAACGGCAGTATCGCCGGCTTCCACTATTTCATCAGCCATGGCAATCTTGTGCAGCCGCTCGACTTTCTTTTCATAGCTCAATTCGTCGTCGGCCAATTCCTTCTTCATCGTTTGGGTTTGATTTTCGAGAAAGGCGCGAGCGTTTTTCATGAACTCTTCCGCCTGTGCATGCATATCCGTGCGGAGTTTTGTCATGGCGTCGATGTGTTTGACGGTTACTTCCACTAAGCGTTCATATTCATCGACATTTTTTTCGACGACCGGGAGCCGTTCTTTGAGCTTCTTCAGCAGGCTCTGCTGGGAGGCAAGAGTATGCGCATCGGCCAGTGACTTATCAACGTCTTTAAGGTGCGCGCGTCCCTGCTGCAGGTAAGCCGTGTCTTCACTGAGGCCGTAGCCGCGCATCGCAAACATCGTCAGGAGAGAATGGCGCTCAATTTCATTAGCTACGGCAACTTCGGGGACGTAAGCATTTGCTAATTCTGTGGCATGTTCTGAAACATTATGCATGTTGTAAACGGCGACACTGCCGAGAAGCACAGCGACAAAAATCAAGAAAGTAAAGCCGGCGGCAATTTTTTTTCCTATGGTCATATTCTTCCACATGATCGTCTCTCCTAATGATTGAAACTATTCAAAATCTAAGCCGAAGCGCTGCTTTGGGCCGATACGTTCTGCACAATCATGACATCACGTGCCGAAAGAACGTTTTCGATGTCGAGCAGCGTCACAACACTCTCTCCTACTTTAGCGATGCCCAGGATAAAGTCTGTTTCGACATGGGCGCCGAAGGAGGGGGCGGGTTCAATTTGGCTTCCTTCGATATCCAAAACCTCGCAGACATTGTCCACAACAATTCCAACAACGACGCGGGATGCACCCGTTCCGACTTGGACAACGGTAATGCAAGTGCGCTCAGTGTCTTCGATCGCTGCCATTCCGAACTTGAGGCGGAGGTCCAGTACGGCCAAGACTTTGCCGCGCAGGTTGATTAGCCCGCGCACTTCGGGCGGAGTGGTGGGTACGGGGGTAATTGTCATCATCCCGATAATTTCCTGGACGCGGAGGATTTCGATGCCGTATACCTCCTCGCCAAGTTGAAATGTGAGGTATTTCCCTCCTTTTGCTGAACAAGCCGCAATTTGCTGCTCAGCAGTTCCAGTTTGTTCTCTCATATTTCCCTCGGTATATTGTGCTTATCGTGAAACGCTCACAGCAAGTCCCGGTGGTCGATGAGATCAAGATTCATTCCAACTTGTGCGAAAGAACTTGTTTCGGAAAAAGACTAGTTATTCCGGCAGTGAGTGACGCGCATGGCGGGCAACTTGCGCTCAGAGTCAACGTTGTGCGGAGTGAGCTGAGTACTGCCGGATAAAACACGCTCCACTCGAAGCAGACGGTTGAACTGCAGCACGTGACGAAGGTCATATAGCCTAATAACGCGCTATACTTTCTCGGCGGGTTGTGTTGGGTGATTTGGGGGATTGGTGCAAACAGAAGCTAAGTCTGCTATTCGTGTGAATGACGCGCAGGGGTTGTTTCATTGCTCCGTGTGCCGGTCGATGGAGCGAGAAATTTGTCTACATAGTCTTTTAGTTCAGCGATACGGAAGGGTTTTGGCAAAAACCTTGAGGCTCCCATCTCCAAATATTGTGTGATATCTCCGATCCGCACATAACCGGAAATGATTATTATCGGTAGTTCCTTAAAGCGGGAATCTTTTCGCAGTTCATTGATTAAATCTCGTCCGTCCAAGCCGGGTAGACATACGTCCAGGATAACGAGACTAATGTCCATATTGTCGCAGATAATTTCATGTGCCACTTTGCCGTCTGAACACTGGATTGCTGTATGGCCCCAGGCTTCGACGGCACGGACACACATTGCTCGCACGTCTAACTCATCTTCGACAATTAGAATTTTTTTTAGTTTCCCTGGCCGCATGATACTCGCTCTGATTTATCACTGAGCAATTAATTCGACAGGCAAATCCCTTCGCCAGGCATCGATCGCGCAGTTCATGAGTCAAGAAGCAAGTCCCAGGCCAGAATTGCTGCATGCTCAGACTGCAAATGGCGCAGATATTGCTCCGTAACAGCCGGCAGCCTAACTGTTTTACGAAAAACCGATGCGCAGGGTGGAGTTTCTTGGGAGCGTCAAGTGCGAGCTAATCTAGAAAAGACGTTGAACGACTTGTCACTGCTTTTGGTTATGGTTGATGGCTCAGATGTGACTGGACTAGAGGCCGTGGTTCATCTCTTATGCGAGCTCGAAGCCCTGGCGCTTGCGGCTAAAGACTGCCAAAGATTGGCACATGCCGCTAATTTTATCACTTCCCTAAACAAGACGAGAAGCGGTGTAGAATTCCTCGAACTGGCAAAGTCCTTTGCTTGCGCGGCGCAAGCCTACTTAAATAACTCCGCAGATGCCATATTTCCGAACGAGCTTGGGCCAGACGCGGTTGACCCAGAACTAGGTTTGAATTTCGATCGGGAATTCTTGGCCGAATTCATCGCTAAGCACCGTTCACTCCTCGCTGATTATGAGGCGGCAGTTGTCGAGTTCAGCTTTCGTGAGCCAGAGGAGCGCAAGGCTCACGCACAAGAGTTCTCCCGGTACATTCGAGGCTATTTGCATAATATCAAGGGGGATGCCGGATCGATTGGACTATCAGGCATCGAGCGGGCAACGCACTGTTTCGAAGACCTGCTGCTGAAAAATCAGCCGCCCGAAGCAATTGATGAACTGCTGCTATACAAGGAATGGACGCTTTCTTGCCTTGATGCTTTTTCGCGAAACGAAATGCCCGCCAAGGGCTCTATTGCCGCTATCGAGGAGCTTGTCTGGTCCTTTCAGAAAAGAAACATAATGGAAGAAGACTCTGCGGCCCAAGATATCATGTCAGAGTCGAGGATCGGAGACGGCCAGAGTGCGGCAACCGGTCATGATGACGGAATCACTTCCCTTCCGTCCGTGATTGATCCAGAAATGCTGGCCATGTTTCTTGCCGAAGCGGAAGATCATCTGACTGCGCTGGAAAGCATTCTCCTGGAGAAGGATGGACAGTTTGCTGCTGAGGATGTAGACAAAATTTTTCGCGTTGTCCACAGCATCAAGGGCGCATCATCATACTTCAACCTGCACCAGATAACGGAATCATCTCATCGTTTAGAATCGATTCTCGACCGCGTGCGAGAAGGAGAACGCACTGCAGACCATGCACTTGTCGAGCTGCTTTTTGCCTACGTCGACCTGGAGAAGGCTCTACTCTCGCAAGGTTCCGCCGGTGACTCCGCTGCTGGCGCTGAGAAAACGGAGCAATTTCTTCAAGCAGTCTCTGCCTATGTGCAAAATGCTGCGGAGCCGGAAAGAAGAACAAAGGGGTTCGCTGCTGAAACAGCGGAGATAGAGCTGTCAAGTTTTGCTGGGCCAAGCCAAAGCTCCGAAGCGGATGTGGTCAATGTGAAAAGCTTCGTCAAGGTTGACACGAACCGTTTGGATTTGCTCGTCGATTCAATAGGCGAAATGGTCATCTACTCCTCAATGCTGGTGCGCTGCTGCCGTGAATTGCTGCAGCACAACCAGACAGTGCAGAAAAACTGCGCACAAGTGGAGAAGTTTGCGCGGGAGTTGCAGGATATAGGGATGTCGATGAGACTTGACCCAGTACGGGGCCTGTTTCAAAAAATGTCACGCCTTGTTTGGGACAGCAGTAAGAAACTGGGCAAGCAGGTGTCTCTGCACATGAAAGGCGAATCTACGGAACTCGATCGCACTGTAATTGAAAAGCTAGCCGATCCTCTGATGCACATGGTGCGTAATGCCGTAGATCACGGCATTGAG
>JAKPSH010000254.1 GCA_029555385.1 Pseudomonadota bacterium | reverse complement strand
ATTTATGCCGATACCTATCTCGGGGGACGTTATCCTGGTCCTGGAGCTTTGGATGCCCGAGATATATGACATTCAAGATACCGGCACTGAATATCAAGAGGCCGGTCGGCACGTTGTTCGCCGCCCGCCGCTGCAGGGCTTGTTATCTTACTTGGTTTTCGAGGCTCACGGTTTGCGTATCGGGCTGGAGATCACGCTTTGTGTCGCGTGTTACAGTTTTTTATTTTCCTTTCTGCCCTGGGATTTAATAGGAGTTCCGGCGCGCTGGAGCGGTCTGCTATCCTGGTTTTGCTGCTGTTCACTGGTGATTCTTTTTGATCAACTGCTGCTCTGCCGTTCAGCTTATGCGCTCAGAAAATCTTATTTGCTGCATTTAGGCGGTGCATTTGAACAGGCGCTGCAAACTCTTGAACAAATAGGTCCGCGCAGCTCCACCTTTGTTCCTCTGCCGCAGCATATTTACCACCTCTATCGCGCCGAGGTGTTTGTCCAAGCCCGGAATTTCGTCAAAGCGGAGAATGAACTGAATTTTGCACAAAACAACGAAGCTGACAGCGGACGGATAGCGGTGCTGCGCAGCATGATTCACCGGTTAAAAGGCGAATATGCTGCGGCCGAACAAGAACTGGAATCAGCAATCTCAACCACGCGCCAGGCCTCCGTTCTATTTTTCGAGGCGGCGATGCTTAACTTTGATCTGGGAAACAATCCCTGGGAAGCAAAACGGATGTTTAGGGAAGTGCTGGAAAAACCGGAGATGCCGCACTACGCCGGGGAAACAACACATCAGCTCGCCAAAGCTTATTGGAATGCGTGCCGCCTTAAAACCGGTGAAGCAGAGGAAGGCCTGGAGCAGCTAAGCTGGTTTATTGAGCGTTTTCGCTCCGCGGTAGCATACATCGATACCCTCCGCCCTTATCTCTCCCGGCTTTTGCTGGAGCGTTCCGCCTATTTCGCGGGGCATGGAGATCCGGCTGCTGCGCTTGTTGATTTGCGGACCGCAATAGTCTTTTGCGCCTACCCTTCAGTCCTCGACAAAGCAGAAGTAATCAAGGACGAGCTGGAATGGCGTTATAAACTGCCGCTTGTCTGGTAAGAAACCTCCGGCTTGTTCTCTCCCCACTTTGGCTGTTAGCATCAGCACATGGCTGAACACTTGGATGAGGCTGCGTTAACGGCGCAAGCACCGGCGGCGCGGCAAGACGGCAGGCGTGCGCTTCGCCTTGATGCCGCAGTTTTTATTTGCGGCGCTGTTGTCATGGCGCTTGAATTAAGCGGCGCGCGGATTATTGCGCCCTACTTAGGCACGTCAATTTTCATTTGGACGAGTATTATCGGCGTCATTCTTGCCTGCCTGAGCATTGGGTATTGGTGGGGCGGACGGCTTGCTGACACGAAAGCAAGCTGGGGGCTGCTCTCCGTGCTTATTCTTGGCGCAAGCGCCAGCGCTGCGGTGATCGTCCTGTTGCACTATCCGGTGCTGGTCATACTGAGCACCCGTGTTGTTGATTTGAGAATCAGCGGTTTGATTGCTGCGCTCTGCTTGTTTGCCGCGCCGAGCGTTTTTCTCGGCGCGGTTTCCCCGATGGCCGTGCGCCTGAGTCTTAATGATTTGCAGCACAGCGGATCGGCTGTCGGACGGCTTTATGCTCTGTCCACCATCGGCAGTCTTTTGGGAACATTTGGCTGCGGTTTCTTTGTTTTTGCTTACTTACCTACGACTACCGCGATACTGCTCTTCTCCACGGCTTTGTTTATCGCCTCACTGATTGCAGACCCCGCAAGCAAGCTGCCCGCAAAAATACTGCTCGGTATTGTGATTGCCGTATTGTTTTTCTACAACCATTCGATCCGCCGGCATCTTCAAGCATCAGGAATTGTTGACGTGGATACTCCGTATCAACGGGCGTTTGTCTTGACACAGCAAGATGCCGCAGCGCAGCGCACTTACCGGCTGCTTGTCACCGACATGCTGGGCAGCCAATCAATGGTCTATCTCGATGCGCCAGAGACACTCGCCGGTCATTACACTGCCTACTACGAGCTTGTTAAGTATTTCTCGCCAGGGTTCAAAAAGATTGCAGTGCTAGGCGGCGGTGCATACACAGTACCGAAATATTTCGCGGCAAATTATCCAGATGTTCAGATTGATGTGGTAGAGATTGATGCCGGGTTTACCAAGGTCGCCCGAGATTACTTTTTTCTAAAAGATCGTGCCAATCTTCGCATTTTCCACGAAGATGCACGCACCTGGCTGCGCCGTACCGCGGGCGGCTATGATGCTGTTTTCATTGATGCTTTCCAGTCATCGCCGGCCGTTCCGTTTCATCTGACAACACACGAAGCCTTCGCTGATGTATTACGGATTCTCGATAAAGATGGCGTTGTCCTGATGAACATTATCTGCGCAGTCGAAGGCAAAGAAGGCCGTTTTTTACGCGCCGAATATGCAGTGATGAAATCGCTTTTTGCCGATGTCCGTCTGTATGCCGTAACAGCACCGCCGAACATACCTGCGAGCGGACACACCGTGCAGAACTTGATGCTTGCCGCGTTGAAAAATCCGCTTGCGGACGAGACAACTGCTCCACCGGGAGAACTGCGTCAGCTCCTGCTCAATGAGTGGAAAAAGCCGATATCTGCCGATATGCCGCTTTTGACGGATAATTTTGCGCCGGTTGATTATTACATGCTCCCGGCTTACCTGAAGTGGCAGCAGCAGATTCGAACCGGGGCAGCCAAACCGCCTGCTTGATTGATTGCCGCTCAGTTCTTGCGCAGCAGCATACGCCCCTCGCCGTGGCGTTTGGTCATACCTTCGCTGTCAAAATGCTCCAGGACCACTACCGCAATGTTGCGGCTCAGACCCGTCTTTTCACGAAAGGCAGCCAAACCAACAACCTGATGTTCTTCGAATAATTCCAATAACTTAGTGCGACATTCTTCAACTATCGAGGCAAGCAGGTAGTTTCCGCCAAGCACCCGGACAGCACCTTCATCGGTCAGCAGCTTTGAAATCATCTTCAGTTCAGCCGCCGACATGCCCAGTTCAGATTGCAGGTCTCCTTTTGCTACCGAGCCGGCACCTGCCTTCTTGACGCGCTCAATGACTGCATCACGGAGCTTCATTTCCCGCTCATTGATCGCCGGGGTAAAAGTCTTGAGTGCTAAATGCCCGTGCTTTACCGCAAATTCTGCATCGCCGCCGAGCAGCTGCTGGAGAAGGGCAAACGAGTTTGGAGGAAGGTTGAGCAGTTCTGTGACATGCGCAGGCTTCATCCCCCAGACATACTTGTTTTCCCTGTGATAGCGCTGAAGGAGCTTTTTCAATAGCAGCACTATCTCCTCAAGACGCTCACGAACGAGCCATCGTCCTTCAGCGAGCATTACAACTTCACCGCTTTTCTCCTTTGCACCGATCAACGCCCGGGCCGCCTGCTTGTCTGTTTGTGCAAGACTGGAGAGCATTTCTTCGTGAATGACACTTCTCGCACCGGCAAGCAGCTCAGCACCCAGGAAGTCCCCCTGTTCTACAGCCGTAAGTGAGCGACGAAGGCGATCAGCGAAAAAAACAACATTACGCAGTCTTTTTGGGGGGTTGGCCGACAAGACAACACCGCCGCCCAGCGTATCCGCAGGAGAAAGCATGCGCAGCACAAAACGGTCACCGGCGCAGATCACGATTGGCTGACGAAAACGCAGCAAAGCAAAGCCTTCTTCTCCTGCATCAAGCTCGCTCCCGGTAATCAACTCCAACGCAGCAACCGTTGAAGCAGTTCCAGAATGAAACCGCAGTTCAGCTCGGCGCTTCAGGCTTCGCTGCGCACGGCTGATATCACAATCATTCTTAACCCAAACCAATGCCGCGCTCACCGCACGATAAACTCCGGGCGCGCCGAGCACCATCCCGCGCGATAAATCCAGTGGCTGCAGATCGCGCAGATTAATCGCTGAGCTAAGGTGCGCTCCGGTTTCTTGGGCATCCTGCCGGTAAGTTTGGATTGCGCGCACGCGTGATATTCTACCCGCTGGAAGCAGCTCTAAATGAGCGCCTACGGCGATTCGCCCGGCACACGGCACTCCAGTAGCAATTGTCCCGTAGCCTTTTACCGAAAACACATCACGAACATACATGCGGAAAGCGCGCTGGTCGGCTGAAGGCTCTGCCACAGCAATCGACTGGCAAATAGCTTTCTTAACCTCACCTATCCCCTCTCCTGTTTCATTGGATACGCAGACTACCGGCGCGCGGGCAAAGCCGGACTGTGCAATAAAATCTTCTATTTCCTCTTTGACCAGCGCAAGGAGATCGGCATCAACAAGGTCGATTTTTGTAATAACAACAATGACTTGTGTCACCCCAAGTAAGCGCACAATGCGCATATGCTCCACAGTCTGCGGCATGACAGCGTCGTCGGCAGCGACAACCAGCATCAAGACATCGATCGACGATGCCCCC